>CAYMCB010000074.1:0-1594 GCA_964388895.1 uncultured Candidatus Saccharibacteria bacterium | reverse complement strand
TTATTTTTATTAAAAACAATTATCAACCCGGGCGCACCAGTATTATAAAAAAGTTTCTCCGGAAGCAAAATCGCTGCTTCAAATAAATCTTTTTCTAAAATTTTTTGGCGAATATTCTTTTCTCTACCGCCGCGAGACACAGCACCGGTATCAATAACCACTACTGTTTTGCCACTATCTTCTGTGGAAGCAAGCATATGTTGAATCCACGCCCAATCAGCCGATTGTTTTGTAGGAAAACCAAAAAGAAATCTTTCTCGCCAATATTCGCCTTTTTTAAGAGCATCTTCGTCATAACCTTTTTGGTTCCAAGGAGGATTGACTATCGTGTAAATAAATTTTTTTACACCATCAGCCGATTTAAATTTTGGGTATAAAAGAGTATCGCCTTCTAAAAGTTCAATATTTCTTATATCGTGCAAAATAGCGTTCATTTTAGCGAGCGCTAAAGTTTTACCATTTTGTTCCTGGCCACGTAAAAATAGAGTATCGGCTTTTTCTTTTGAATAATTTTCTTTAACGTATTGATAGGCAACAATAAGCATTCCTGCGCTACCAACAGCAGGATCGTATATATATTTTTCTGGTTCAGGAGATAAAATTTCTACCATTAACTTTATAACTTCTCGTGGCGTAAAAATTTCTCCTTCTTTTGCTTTTTGAGGAGCAAAATATTTTAAAATCCATTCATAGGCATCGCCTAAAATATCACTGCTAGTACTTTCAAAAGAGTATTTACTAAAAAGTTCAAATAAATTATTTAAGATAGCACTATTTTCTTGATTAGAGGTAAATGTATGAAAATCAAATTGTAAGAAAATATCTTTATATTCGGGATTAAGTTCGGCAATTTCTTTTAAATTTTTAGAAAAATTCTCTGGAAGTTTTAGAGGATCTTTTCTTAAATTGTTCCAAAGTAAATCTGGAGTTAAATAAAAAGAGTGGTAATAAGGTTGGCTAGCTTCTTTTATAGCTTCTTCCTCTATCCAACCATCTTTTATAAGATCATTATATTTCTCTTGATATTGTATTTCCCATTTGTCAGAAACTGCTTTATAAAAAAGCAGTAGCAGAATAAAAGTGTAATCAACTCGTGTCCTGATAATATCAGCAGCGGCTTTTAAAATATTAGTTAATTCGTCTCGAGTTAAATTGTTTGATGTTTGAAATATATCAACTAATTGATATATTTTTTCTCTCTCATCTGTTGGGTTTTTTGAAACATTAAGATAACCGGCTCTTTTTAATTCTGAAAGAATGAGCTTGGTTTGCCTATCCGAATCATGATAAGAATCAAAAAGCGCTTTAGAGGCATCAGCAAAAGTAAAAGTGTTTTTTTTAAATTTTTCCTGGAGGGTAAAATATCTTTTCTCTATCCATTTAGCCAAGTGTGATGAATTTTTATTCATGCTTTTAAAAAGGATAAGTAATTAATGTTTACTTATCCTAATATAGCAAATTTTAAGAAAAAGGTCAAGGTTTTAACAATCCTTTTTCTTTGAAGTTAAATATTTTGGTTTTTGTGATGATGACGTGATCTAAAACATCAATACCCATTATCTTGCCGGCCTCAACAATACGCTTGGTGACTAAA
>CAYMCB010000073.1:0-1740 GCA_964388895.1 uncultured Candidatus Saccharibacteria bacterium | reverse complement strand
AAACTATAGCCTTGCAAATTCTAGAAGCAACTTTTCCTAATTCAGAAAAATCTAGATTTTTATCTGCGCCACCGCTAATTAAAACAATGTTTTTTTGTTCATCCCCTTTTTCGTGAAGAAGAATATTTTGAACCGTTTTTAAAGAAGCAATTGCAGCATCAGGGGCTGTGGCGGTTGTATCATTTATATATTTTATTCCTTGATTTTCAGCAATTAATTCTAGGCGTCCGGGTAAACCAGAAAATGTTTTCAGCCCAATTTTTATTTTTTCTATTGGGACGTTATAAAGATCAGCCACAGAGACGGCGGCAAGGAGATTGTTTAAATTGTGTTCGCCGATAATTTTTAAATCTTTTAAAGAGCAAATTTCTTTAGCAGCGGCGCCATAATAGATTTTATGATTTTTCACATAAGCACCTATTCTGGCTTTTTGATTGAGTTTTGGCAAATCTTCTTTAAGAAGAGCGTCCCCGTCCGAAGAATAAAAATAAATCCTTGAATTAGCCTCTTGGGCTACTTGGCGCAAGAGCTGATCGGAAAAATTTAAAAATAAATAATCTTTCTCTTTTTGAAATTTAAAAATTAATTTTTTATCTTCTATGTATGCTTGAAAAGAAGGATAACGATTAAGATGGTCGGGTAGAATATTAGTAATGATTGAAACATAAGGGCTTTTTTTATGGTTTTTGGCATCAGCTAGTTGCCAAGAAGAAAGTTCAAGAACTACGATTGTATCTTTAGTAATTTCTGGAAGTTTTTCTAAAACCGATTGGCGAATATTGCCAGCTAAAACAACTTGAGGATAGTGTTGACTTAGAATATGAGCCAGCGCTGAGGCAGTAGTAGATTTACCTTTAGTTCCGGTAACGCCAATAATAGCCGCTGGACAAAGTTCTAAAAATATACCAATATCGCTTTCTATAGGAATTTTATTATCGCGAGCAGCTTTTAAGAATTTATTGTCTTCAGGCACGGCTGGGTTTTTGATTATTAAATCAGCAGATGTAAAATCTTCTAACCGATGTTTCCCCAGCACATATTCTACAGCTAATCCTTCTAATTCTTTAAGAGAAGGCATAAGTTCTTGTTTTGAACGTAAATCTGTGGCTAAAACTTTTGCTCCGTTTTTTGCCAAAAACTTGATTACTCCCACTCCCCCGCCGTGCAATCCTATGCCCATTACTGTTACTTTTTTATTTTTAAAATCATCTAAGGACATAAATTTTTAAAATTAAAATTCTTTTTAACTTTTTTATAACTATCTATAAGTTTTTTAAATTCATTAAAGATAGAATCTGTCTAAAAAAGCGATAATTAGTCCGAGAGCCGCCATAACCCAAGAAATTATCCAAAATCTCATCGTAATTTTTGTTTCAGGCCAGCCTTTAGCTTCCAAATGATGATGAATTGGAGCGGAAATAAAAATTTTTTTGCCACCTCTTAATTTTTTAGAAGTAATTTGAATAATTACGGAAAAAGACTCAAGGGCAAAAATGAAACCGATAAGCGGTAAAAGAAGAAATTGATTAGTCAGCATGGCGATAATACCCAAAGTTACTCCTAACGACATGGCGCCCGTGTCTCCCATAAAAAAACGGGCGGGATAAATATTAAACCATAAAAAAGCTAACAGTGCCCCTAAAATAGCGCCGCAGAAAGCGGCTAAATCATAATGATGCTGAGTATAAGCAATAACTCCATAAGCGCCAAAAGCTGTTAATAAAATTCCTCCGGCTAAAC
>CAYMCB010000072.1:0-1771 GCA_964388895.1 uncultured Candidatus Saccharibacteria bacterium | reverse complement strand
ATAGTTGTTCAAGGGTTTTTATATTTTTAAGTTACTGGCAATTAAAAACAACCATTTATCAATCTTTTTAGAATGACAAATGGTTGTTTTTAACCATTTTTCAGGTACTAGTTTAAGGGGAAATTCTTATCACATAAAATTAAATTACCCTTAATGTTAGCGCATTTATTATTTTACTTTTTTAATTAGGTTTGTCAAGAGGCTAAGCTTTGCCTTTAAGGGTAGCTAAATTTTTTTAGCTACAAATTCAGCCATTTCGGCTAATCGGCAAGCATAACCCCATTCATTGTCGTACCAAGAGATAACTTTAACAAGATTTTCTTTAACCATAGTTAATGAAAGATCGACAATGCTTGAATGAGAATTACCTTTAAAATCCATTGAGACTAGAGGTTCGTCTGTTGTGGCTAAAATTCCTTTTAATTTATCATTAGCTGCTTCAATAAATAATTTATTTACTTCTTCTGCGTTAGTTGGTTTTAAAACTTCGCAGACAAAATCAGTGATAGAAACTGTAGCGGTGGGCACTCGCATTGCTAAACCGTCTAATTTGCCATTAAGTTCCGGGATACATTTAGCTACAGTTTTAGCGGCGCCAGTGGTTGTGGGAATGATATTTTGGGCAGCGGCTCGTGCCCGGCGTAAATCTTTATGCGGCAAATCTAAAATTCGTTGGTCGTTAGTATATGAATGGACAGTAGTCATAAAACCATATTCAATACCAAAAGCCTCATTTAAGATTTTAACAATAGGCGCTAGACAGTTAGTTGTGCAAGAACCCATGGAGATAATTTTTTCTCCTTGATAATTTTCTGCATTAACACCTAAAAGATAAGTCGGGATTTCCGGACTTTCTGAAGGAGCTGATAAAATAACTTTTTTGGCGCCGGCGTGAATATGTTTTTGAGCTCCTTCGATTTTTGTAAAAACGCCAGTGCACTCTAAAACAACATCAATATCTAAATCTTTCCAGGGAAGTTTTTCCGGTTCTTTTTCTGATAAAATTTTTATCTTTTTATTCTCCACGATTAAAAGATTATCTTTAGCTTCAACATTTTTATCATATTTGCCATAGAGAGAATCGTATTTTAAAAGATGGGCTAAAGTTTTTGAATCTGTTAAATCATTAATAGCGACAATCTCTATATTATTTTTATGTTGGTCAAAAAGACGACGCAATACCGGTCTGCCAATTCGACCAAACCCATTGATGGCAATTTTTATCATATTATTCTATATAAAATAAAAGTTATACTGGTTATACTCAAAAACGAAATGTTTTTCGGTATAAACAGAATAACAGTTATTTGTTAATTTAAAACAAAATCTATTAATTTATTATTGATAATCTTTATTATCAATTTACCAGCTGCCGCTGCTGCCGCCTCCGCCGGAACTGCCTCCGCCAAAACCACCAAAACCGCCGCTATGTCCGCCCTTGCCGCCAAATCCTTCTCCGCCCATCCACCAGGACATTCGTCTGCCAGTATCTTTATATTTTTGATAGCTACGGGATACCCAATAATCAAATAAAAGTCCCAGGGGAGTTAAAATTAAAATAGCTATAAGTCCAGTAATCCAGGAGAAAACAAACATTAAAATAATACCAATTATGGCACCAATTATTCCTCCCAGCCACCAAGATTTTGACCTTCCCAGAATACTGGCAAGCCAGATAGGCCCGAATAAAAAAAGCCACTGCCAATTAAAAAGATCTAAAAAATTTCTTTTGGAATTAGCAGTTTTTGAAGGCACATATTCCCCTTTTGTA
>CAYMCB010000071.1:0-1858 GCA_964388895.1 uncultured Candidatus Saccharibacteria bacterium | reverse complement strand
GACACTTCGGCTTTGGCTTGGATTTGAATAATTATTTATCTGCCTGGCTGCTGGCAAAGAACACCCAGCAGCAAAAAAAGACACAACGACAAATAAAAAAAACCTTTTTATTCCTTTCATTTCTCCCTCCTTTTTTATTTTTTTAAGAGCTTTCTTAATATTTTTATATTATACCAAAAATTTATTTTTTGTCAAGGTCTTGACCCTTCTCTCTTCTTAAGATACATTTACATATTGTTGTGCTTTTAATTTTAATTTTTAAATCTTTAAAATAAATTTATGCTTTCTCCTTTTCAGCAAACCATCGACCGATTACAAAAAAGTCAAAATATTTTAATCGCCCTGCCAGAAAATCTCAATGGCGACTCTTTGGGCTCAGCACTAGCCTTAGGCGAAACTTTAAAAAATTTAAATAAAAATTTTGAATTAGTCTCGGCTGGTGAGTTGCCTGAAAAGCTAACCTTCCTTTATGGCGCTAGCGATCTTAAACATCAGATAAAGCCACGCCGAGATTTTATTATTTCTATCAACACTCTGCAGAATAAAATTACTTCTTTAAAATACGAACAACAAAATAATTGCTTAAAAATATTTTTAGCCACTCCTCACAAAATCGAAGAAAAAGATATAAAACTAGAAGCCGGTGCTTTTGCCTATGATTTAATCGTAACAATAGATGCGCCGGATCTAGAATCTTTAGGAAAAATTTTTGAAGAAAACACCGAACTTTTCTTTCAAAAACCAATTTTAAACATTGACCATAAATCAGCTAATGAAAATTTTGGAGAAATAAATTTAGTTGAACCAAAAGCTGCCGCTAATGCACAAATTGTTCAAAAGATTCTTGAAGGAATGAATACGCTCCCTTTAACCCCCAGTCAAGCAACAGCTTTACTTTGCGGCTTAATAACTAAAACCCATAGTTTCCAAAATATTAATACCACGCCCCAAGCATTAATTTTAGCCTCAGAGCTCATAAATCAAGGGGCTGAGCGAGAGCTTATTATTCAAAATCTCTATAAAACTAAACCGCTAAACCGTTTACGACTTTTTGGCCGGCTACTAGAAAAAACCGAATATGATAATGAAAAGAAAATCGTTTGGATGAAAGCTAGCTCTGCTGATTTTGCTGAAACTGCTTCTACCGCTCAAGAACTTACCTATATTCTAGAAGAAATTAATGACTTTTTCCCAATGGTTCAATTAGTATTTATTTTCTGGACAGATGAAAACAATAATGTCTGGGTATTAGGTCAAAGCGAGCATCCAAAAATTATGCATAAAATGAATTTAGAATTTGGCGGCGCCTTAAAAAATAATCGCTGGCTGGCAAAAACATCCTTTGTCGAGATTAATCAAGCTAAAAAAACCATAAACAACTTGCTAATTTCTCTTTTGTAAACTAAACTTAAAAAGAGAACTTTTACTTTAGCTTTTTATGGTTTTGTTTAAAAAAAATTCTTCTAAAAATCAATCTAGCAAAAACTATCTAGAAGAAAAATTAGTATTAGTCCACCGTCAAGAAGAAGAAAAACGTACTCAAGCTTTAGCTGCCAAATTAAACTTGCCTTATTTAAATTTAACAATTATTCCTATCCAAACCGATGCTTTGCAAATTTTAACAGAAAACGAAGCTAAAGCAGGCCAAATAGCTGTTATTCAAAAAAGCGGCTCAAACCTCAAATTGGTCTTAACAGACCCCCAAAACCCTTCTGCGCAAAAAATAATTGACCGTTTCAAAAAACAAGAACTAAATGTGACAGTTTTTTTGGTTTCGGCTTCTAGTTTTAAAAAAGTCCTAGACATCTATAAAAAACTTTTTCAAGAAACAGAAAGAATCACCGATGAAATCAGTATC
>CAYMCB010000070.1:0-1865 GCA_964388895.1 uncultured Candidatus Saccharibacteria bacterium | reverse complement strand
GGGGGCGATGAAGAATGGGACATTCCTGCTTTTATACGAAAAAAGATGAAATAATTTTAGAAATCACAAAAGATAAAAAATCCCGTTAAAGATTATTTGACGGGATTTTTTTGTTTAGAGATAGCGCATAAATTAAAAAAATCATGGAGAAACTAAGCCATAAGATAATGATAAGTAGATAAACTAAAATAAACTAATAAATGAAATTGACAAAACTTAATTAGAACCAATAAACCAAATATTTTTTTAAACTCGGAAGGAGAAATTATGTTTTTTCAGTAAAAGTCCTTTTTTGGATTTTATGGATTTTGGCAAGCAGTTGACAGAATTTTTCTATGTTTTAAAATGAAGACAGTCCGGACTTAAAAATTCCAAAAATCACACAGCAACTTTGGGAGGGGAAGTGTGATTTATTTTTTTATTTAAATTGTTTAAAAATAATTAGTTTGGTTATTCGTTCATAAAAATAAAAATTATTAGATAAATATTATTTATGATTATGAAAAAAAACTCGATTTGTAAAATCGAAAAAATTCAAAAACGAGATGGTCGCATTGTTGATTTTGATAAATCTAAAATTGAGCAAGCGGTTCATAAAGCCGTAACAGCTACTGGCCAAGGGAATGGGCCAACAGCGCGTCGAGTAACAAATCGAGTTATTAGCCTCCTCAATAGGCGTTTTAAGAAAAATGAAATTCCTAAAGTGGAAGAAATTCAGGATATTGTTGAGGAGGTTTTAATTTTGGAAAATTTAGTTGAAACGGCTCGGGCTTATATTCTTTATCGGGAGCAGCGACGCCGCATTAGGGAAGCGCAGAGCACTTTCGATGAAACTGTAGAGATGGTTGATAAATACATTCAGGAGCTTGACTGGCAGGTGAAAGAAAACGCTAATATGGCTTATTCTTTGCAGGGTCTGCATCATTATGTTACTTCAGCGGTTAGCAAAAAATATTGGTTGAATAAAATTTATCCAAAAGAAATAAGAGAAGCTGCTGAAAATGGTGATTTCCATATTCATAATCTTGATTTTTTGGGGCCTTATTGTTGCGGTTGGGACCTTTATGATTTATTAAACCGTGGTTTTGGAGGAGTGTCTTCTAAAGTAGAATCAAAACCAGCTAAACATTTTAAAACCGCTTTAGGGCAATTAGTTAACTTTTTCTATACTTTACAAGGAGAATCAGCTGGTGCCCAAGCTGTTAGCAATTTTGATACCTTATTGGCGCCATTTATTCGCTATGACTCTTTGAATTATCAGCAGGTTAAGCAGGCGATTCAGGAATTTATTTTTAATTGCGCCATTCCAACGCGAGTAGGGTTTCAAACGCCTTTTTTAAATGTAACTTTAGATTTGCGCCCGCCGGCTAATTTAGCACATCAGCCGGTAATTATAGGTGGGCAGCCGCAAGCAGAAACTTATAGCGAATTTCAGGAAGAAATGAATATCTTTAATCGTGCTTTTTCCGAAGTAATGATTGAGGGTGACGCTCGTGGTCGCGTTTTCACTTTTCCTATTCCTACTTATAATATTACTCGAGATTTTGACTGGGATAATCCGGCTTTCTCAGGGATTTGGGAAATGACAGCTAAATACGGTGTGCCTTATTTTGCTAATTTTATAAATTCTGATATGAATCCTGATGACGCCCGAAGTATGTGTTGTCGTTTACGTTTGGATAACCGAGAACTTTATAAACGTGGGGGTGGACTTTTTGGGGCTTATCCTTTAACTGGTTCTATCGGAGTTGTTACTATTAATTTGCCGAGAATTGGTTATTTAGCCAAAACTAAAAAAGATTTTTTTGCTCGTTTGGAAAGAATGATGGAGCTGGCAAAAATAAGTTTAGAAATTAAGAGAAAAA
>CAYMCB010000069.1:0-1939 GCA_964388895.1 uncultured Candidatus Saccharibacteria bacterium | reverse complement strand
TGTTCTTTTTTGCTTAGTAAAACGAGGTAATTCCGTTTTAGTTATAGAGCATAATCTCGATATTATTTTGAATGCTGATTGGATTATTGATTTAGGCCCGGAAGGGGGTGAAAAAGGAGGCCGAATTGTAGCCGAGGGGCCGCCGGCAGTAATAAAAAAGAATAGAAAAAGTTTTACAGGAAAATTTTTAAAATAAAAACTTTTTTGGACTCTTGACAAGATTTTTCTTTTAGCTAAAATACATTAAGTAAATTAGCAGTCTAATCTCGAGAGTGCTAAAAATAACTAACAAGGCAAAGATGTAAAAAACAAGTAAATAAATTAATTTTTTAAGTTTACTTGTTGTTTGCTATTTTTGCCTGAATAGCTTTATGAAGATAAAACCTTTAGGAGATCGGGTTTTAATTGAGCCGGTTTCCGATGAAGAAGTTAAGAAATTCGGCAATGTGTCAATAGTTATGCCACAGACAGCCAGCAAAGAACGTCCAGAGCAAGGAAAAGTAGTAGCTGTTGGTCCGGGTCGCTGGGATGAGGACGGAAAAAAACGTTTGGCGATGGAAGTGAAAAAAGGCGATCGAGTAATTTTTACTAAATATGGTCCTAATGAAATAAAGGTCGACGGAAAAGAATATCTAATCGCCGAAGAAAAAGATATTTTGGCGATTTTGGAAGAGTAATTATTTTAAAGAAATACAAAATACGAATATTCAAATATAATAAAAGTTTGGATATTCGTAGAATATTTGTAATTCTAAAAAAGTATGGCTAAACAAATTTTATTTGAAGAAAAAGCCCGTCAGCTTTTAAAAAGAGGGGTTGATAAATTAGCCAATACCGTTAAAGTGACATTAGGCCCTAAGGGACGTAATGTTGTTTTAGACAAAGGTTTTGGCGCCCCTCATATCACTAATGACGGCGTTTCTATTGCGAAAGAAATTGAGTTAGAAAATAAATTTGAAAACTTAGGTGCAGAAATTATAAAAGAAGTGGCGACTAAAACTAATGATGTGGCTGGCGATGGAACCACAACCGCTACTATTTTGGCGCAAGCTATAATTGCTGAAGGTTTAAAGAATGTAGCCGCTGGCGCTAATCCTTTAGGGATTAAAAAAGGATTGGAAAAAGGTAGAGATGCAGTTATTGAGGCTTTAAAGAAAATTTCCAAAAATATAAACAGTAAAGCCGAAATTGCTCAAGTAGCAACTATTTCTGCTCAGGATGCCGAGATTGGCGACATGCTGGCAGATATTATGCATGAACTTGGCAAGGATTCAGTTATTACAGTAGAAGAATCTCAAACTTTTGGTTTGCAAAAAGAAGTGGTAGAGGGCATGCAGTTTGATAAAGGCTACATTTCTCCTTATATGATTACCAATCCTGAACGTATGGAAGCCGAATACGAAGACCCTTATATTTTTATAACTGATAAAAAAATCTCTTCACTTCAGGAAATTTTACCAGTCATTGAAAAAGTAGCTCGGGCTGGTAAAAAAGATTTAGTTATTATTGCCGATGAAATTGAGGGAGAGGCTTTAACTACTTTAATTGTTAATAAAATTAGTGGTCGCTTTAATTCTTTGGCTATTAAAGCACCGGGCTTTGGCGACAGGAGAAAAGAAATGTTGCAGGATATCGCTGTTTTAACTGGCGGTCAAGTAGTTTCTGAGGAAGTTGGTTTGAAATTAGAGAATATTGAACTAAAGATGTTAGGTCGCGCTAGAAAAGTTGTTTCGACTAAAGAAAATACTACTATTATTGAAGGTAAAGGAAACAAAAAAGATATTGAAGCCAGAATTGCTCAGATAAAGAGAGAAATCGAACAAACAAATTCTGAATTTGATAAAGAAAAATTGCAGGAAAGATTAGCTAAGCTTTCTGGTGGGGTGGCAGTGATTAAAGTTGGCGCGGCAACAGAAGTAGAAATGAAAGCTAAAAAAGA
>CAYMCB010000068.1:0-1984 GCA_964388895.1 uncultured Candidatus Saccharibacteria bacterium | reverse complement strand
AAAAAACTTTTTCCTTCTTTGACGATTTTACGGTTAGATAGAGATTCGGCGCCTAATGATAAAAAACATTCATTAATAATTAAAACTTTTATTGAAAAAAGAGCTCAGGTGCTTATTGGCACTCAAATGATTTTTAACCAAAATCTACCAGCAGTTGATTTAAGCGCCGTCCTCTCTTTGGATACGTTACTTAATCTGCCTGATTTCCTTTCAGGAGAAAAAACTTGGCAAATTATTAATCTTTTAAAAAAAATAAGTTCTAACCGTTTGCCGATTTTTATCCAAACCTATAATCCAGAAAATCAAATTTTAAAATGGGTAGCTGAAAGTAATTGGCAAGAATTCTACCAAAATGAAATAGCGCTCAGAAAAGAGCTTAATTTTCCTCCTTTTGCCCAACTAATTAAACTTTCTTTTCGGCATCGACAAGCTAAAATAGCTGCCCAAGAAGCTAAGTTTTTAGCTACTAAATTACGCCAGGTCAATCTAAAAAATCTAAATGTAATAATTGGTGAAACTCTACCGGCCTTTATACCCAAAGAAGGCGGCTATTATATCTGGCAAATTATTTTAAAATTTCCATTAAAGAATATCAAAGAAAAAAACAGCGAATTCCTAAAAAACAGGAATGCGCTGCTATCTTATGTGCCAGAAAATTGGCTTATCGAAGTCGATCCAGAATCTTTACTTTAGAAATCGACCTAGAAAATTTACTTTAAGCCGAAAATATTCTTTTAGCTTTAAGTCATAGAAGTAGTTTTCCTTTTTAAAGAAAAAGAAAAACTAAACACGCTAACAAAAAACCATAAAATGCCCAAAAAAAAGAATGTTTCGGCCTGAATTTGTCTAATAAGTAGACGATCTAGAGGGCTGCTCTCTTGAAAAAGAGAAAAGGAAAAAATAAAACATACAACACTAGCAGCCATTAAAATCAAAGAGCCGCTCTTAAATCTATCTTCTGATTCTTTAACTCTTTGGCGGATAACAACAAGAATCTGGAAAAAAATTGGCCAGCAAAAAATAAAAATTAACCAGCTAAAAATTTTCAACGGCCGGCTTAACGAAACAACTTCCAAAAGGCTCCCTCTTATCGCGCAAAAAACAAAAGTGAAAAAAACAGAAAAAACAACTCCTAACAGAAAAAAACAATAAAACTCTTTCTTTTCGCCTCTCATCTTTTACCCCCTTTTTATTTTTTTGCTAAACCATTCTTTCAAGAAGATACTTATAGCACCAAAAGAAACTGAGCTTAAAAGAAATAATAAAACCACAATTCCGATATTAATTTCGTTCAAATTTCCCCAAGTATCTGCCCCCATAATAAACCTCCTTCATTCTTTAATTTTTTGCTTATTGCCTGTATAATTTAATTATTCAGTTATAAAATAACTGTTTTAATTATGACACAAAATAAAAAACTAATCAAGAAAAAAGCTACTCGCCTCATATTTCTTGGCACACCAGAATTTGCCCTGCCTCCCTTAAAAAAACTGCTCCAAAGCGAATTCAAACCTGAAGCAGTTTTTTGCGCACCGGATAAACCCATTGGACGAAAACAAATCTTGACCCCACCGCCTGTTAAAATTGAAGCTCAAAATCATAACCTACCGGTTTTTCAGTCAAAAAATAAAAATGAATTGGAAAAAGAAATAATAAAAATCCCAAGATAATTTGTCTTGGGATTTTTTATGTCCAAATGTTAAAAATGCAATTTTTTTCTGTTTGAGAAAACCAAGGTGATTTAGTTCTCGTAAATGAATCTAAACAAAAATCTCAAACGTCATGAAAATTAATAGAAAAATCAAAATTGCTTTAGGAAGTATCTTCGGAATATTCCTGATTTTTTTTGTGGTTTTAGTAGTTCACATTGCAACTGCAAAACCTTTAGTTGTAGATAACGCTACTTTACAAATTAGCCGAATTGACTTCAAAGAACCAATAGATTCGCTTAAAGCAAAAGAAATTCATCGAAACTTAAAATCCA
>CAYMCB010000067.1:0-2237 GCA_964388895.1 uncultured Candidatus Saccharibacteria bacterium | reverse complement strand
TATTTTGCTGGCAACCCGGTGCATAACTTTTTGCCTGACCGAACAGGCATTAATTACAATTAAATCGGCCGAAGCTTCGTTTTTTGCAGGTTCGTATCCTTTTTTTTGAAGTAAAAATTCAATTTTTTCGCTGTCAGAAAGATTCATCTGGCAACCAAAAGTGATAATGAAATATTTCATATAGAAAGTAATACTATTAAAGCTTTTTAATATCAAGTTTTTTAAAATTCAAAAGGTAAAATTACTAGATAATTTAAATATTTAGCGATATTGGTCGGCAGAGGCCAACCATAACAAAACGGAAGCAAGATAAAAAAACTGAAGCCGATAATTCCTAAAATTAAAAAAAGAATCTTTTTTTCTTTCGGCCATAAACGACTAAGATATAAAGCAGAAATTAAGGTGCTAAAAGTAGCAGCTAAAAGATAGTGGTATAAAAAAGCTACTCTTTTTATCAAGATAAAAGGTAACCAATTCGCTATCCAGGCAAGGATTAAAATATAAAAAATAGGAGAAATATTTTTTCGGAATTTTTTATTAAATAAAATAAATAATATGGTAAAAAATATAAAGCCTGAGCCTAGCCACCAAAGAAAAGGATTGCTCAAAAGATAAATTTTAGCTACAAAGCCGGGAAAATCATCATTCCAATAATAAACCGGTTTATAGCCTAAAGGCCAACCCCACCAACGACTGCCATAAGGATGTTCTGAAGTTATGCTAGCGCTAGAAAGATACATAGTTTTATTAAGCTCTATTATTTTTTGCCAAAAATTTGGCGCGTTTTCTTTGAGACCGAATTTCAGTTTTTGTTGCCATCCCCAGCTGACAAAAGCGTCGCCGGGGCCTGAGTGAGATACTAGTTTAAAATGAATAGCAAAAGTAATAAGATAAACTAATAAGCCGATAAAAATAATCGCTAAAAGCCCTATAGCGGTTTCTTTAATTTTTGTTTTTTAGTTGGCTTTTGATTTAGGCAGCTAATTTTTTGCAGTGAATTTTTTGATGAAGATATTACTGATGGATGATTTTGCCAATTAAGATAATCTTCAAGTTTTTCCCAAAATATTTTAGTAATTAAAACCAGAGTTATTACTCCCAGAGTTGCTACTCCTGTCCATTTAACAGAAATAGTTAATCCGAAAAATAGCGCTGTTAAAAAAAGAAAAAACCACCAGCGCCAGCTAAAACTTTTTTGTTTTTGCCAGAGAAAGAAGAAACAAAAAGTTAGAATTTCGAAGAATAAAAGAAAAATATCCACTAAAATGAATTTTGATTGGACTAAAATAGCGTTGTCTAAGAGAATCAGGAAACCGGCAATTAGGGCAGTATTTTTTGACCGGCTGATTAGATAGGCAAGCCAAGAGAAAGCTAAAACGAAGAGAGCGCCAGTTAATGACGGGAGAAAACGTAAAGAGGCTAGAGTTTGAGCTGGAATTAGTTCGCCAATTTTTTCAAAGCTAAAAACAGGATTAACGCCAGATAGTTTTACCCAGGCAGCAATTAATAGTTTTCCTAGAGGGGGATGGATATCGAAATAAAATTTGCTGGTAAAATAGGCGCTGACGAATTTGCCAAAATGAACTTCGTCAAAAACTACTTGGGCTGGATAACCAAGGTAGGCAAAGTGAATCAAGAAAGATAGCGTTGCCAGCAGAAAAAAAAGTCGGTAATTTTTGAAAAAATTTTTCATATATGGTTTGGGGAGAGGGGATATAAAATAGAAAACATTTTGTGTCCTCTTGGTTTAGTCCTTTAAAAATAGCAAATAAGAGTGAATTTTTAGATAATTTTTGAGGATTAAGTAAATTTCTTTTTTAAGATTTTTCAGCTATTTCCTTTTTTATTTTCTCTAAAAATTTTTCAATTTTCATTGCTCCCAAGTCCCCTTTTCCTCTTTGGCGGACGGCGACAGAGTTGGACTTTACTTCTTTGTCGCCAATGATTAAAAGATAAGGTATCTTTTGCGTTTCCCCTTCGCGAATTTTTTTACCAACAGTTTCATCGGCATCTTTCACGATGACGCGGATATTTTGTTCTCTTAGATAACGAGCGATTTTTTGTGCAAAAGCTTGATGATTTTTGCCTAAAGGGAGAAGCCAGATTTGTTCTGGCGAAAGCCAAAGAGGAAAGGCGCCGGCATAATGTTCGATTAGGACACCGATAAATCTTTCAAATGAGCCAAAAAGAGCCCGATGGAGTAGATAGGGTTTTTCTTTATGGCCTTGGTCATTGAT
>CAYMCB010000066.1:0-2337 GCA_964388895.1 uncultured Candidatus Saccharibacteria bacterium | reverse complement strand
CGAAGCGAGGGCGAGGCAACAACCGCCCAAAACTCTAATTTCGTAAATTGGCGGTGAGGGTGGGATTCGAACCCACGGTCCCCGTGAAGGGACACATGCACTCCAGGCATGCGCCTTAGGCCACTCAGCCACCTCACCAAACTTACAAAATATTCTCTTTGCTAAAATAAACTAAAATAAAAAGTCCTCTCTGTTTTTCAAAATTATTCTGTATTTTACGCTGTGGTCAAAAAACCTTTGTGATCTTCTGGATGTTTTTTAAGATATTTTTCTCTACTTTCACCACTAATAAATTTGTTAAGTATCATTGCTAAAAGATTGCGTCTTGAATCAGTAAAAAAATCTCTACTACTATCCTCGCTTTCACTTTGACACCCCCGCCAATAATTCATAACTTCTTTTTTGTCTAAAATACCTTTTATAAACTCATCATATAATAAAACATCTTCATCAGTTAATTCATCGATATCTATATTTTTCCAATGGGGATCTTTGGACAAGGTTTTCTCTTTTTTCATAGTTTCTCTAATTGAAGCCACATATTCTTCAGTCTCTTTCGCTGCCCCTAAACTTTTTTTATTATCACGCTCAAAGAGCGATTCATCGTACATATTAATTATTTTATTTTTATTTTCTATTTTTTATAAAATCCTCAACTACTTGTTTAGCCACAGAATCAGGCAGCTGACGCAAAGGATGTTTCATCAAATAAGAGCTAGCTTCTAAATATCCTCCTATTTTTCTATCCAGAGCTAGTTTAGCCAACCTTACAGCATCAATCACAATACCTGCTGAATTTGCTTTATCATCTACTTCTAGCCGCATTTCCATAGAATAAGGAATATCAGCGAACATCCGACCCTCAAGACGAATAAAAGCAAGTTTAGTATTACCCAAAAAAGGAATAAAATCACTAGGTCCCACATAAACATCATCGGCTTTGAGCTCCCGACTAATTTGACTTAAAACTGCCCGCGTCTTGCTAATTTTTTTAGATTTTAGACGACTATATTCTTTCATATTTAAAAAATCAGTATTACCGCCGACATTTAACTGATAAGTTCTGTTAATTTTTGTTCCTCGATCATCGCAGAGTTTAGCCAAAATTCGATGAACAATAGTCGCCCCAATCTGCCCTTTTATATCATCACCAATAATCGGCAACCTTGCTTTTTCAAATTTCTTTGACCAATTATTGTCTGAAGCGATAAAAACCGGAATACAATTTATAAAAGCGCAACCGGCTTCCAATGCTATTTGCGCCCAAAATTCTGTAGCCTTTTGCGAACCTACTGGCAAATAATTTACCAAAATCTCGGTTTTAGTCTTTGCTAAATTTTCTAAAATCTGTTTCCTTAAAATTTCAACAGGAGTAGGATTTTTTAAGGGTCTAATTTTATTTAAAACATAAATACCTATACCGTCTAAAACCGGCGCCTCCTGAACTATGGTTTTACTTTTAGGCAGCTTTACCCACCTGACTAAATTTGGCGCCGCATAAACCGCCTTGTCTAAAGTTTGGCCTATTTTATTTTCCCCTACATCAAAAGCGCTGACAAAATCTAACTCAGAAAAATGGTAAGGACCGATTTTTTCATGCATCAGACCAACTACTTCTTTTTTTGGATGTTGGCGATAAAATTCAATGCCTTGAATTAATCCGGCAAAGCAATTGCCAACGCCGATAATGCCAACGCGAATTTTTTTAGCCATATTATTTTATTTACTATTTCTATCATAATCATACGCCACACCTTATTTTTTGACAATAAGATAAGAGAGGATAATTTGTGTAATTAATAAATTAAGAAGCGCTCCTTTTCTGGAGCGCTTCTTGGCAAAAAAATCAATCAAGGATTAGTAATCAACATCCATTCCCTCGGGCATACCACCGGGCATACCAGCTGAATGATTATGTTCTTTCTTTTGCGGCGCATCAGTGACTACGGCCTCAGTAGTTAAGAGCATAGCGGCAGCTGAGACAGCGTTTTGCAAAGCTGAACGGACGACTTTGGTTGGATCGATAATCCCTGCTTTAAACAAATCTTCATATTTATCAACAGCCGCATTATAACCAAAACCTCCATTGCCTTTTTTCACTTCTGCTGCCACTACTGAACCATCCTGGCCTGCGTTTTGAGCAATTTGACGCAAAGGTTCTTCTAAAGCGCGCTCCAAGATATTCAAACCAATTTTTTCATCATCGTTAACTTTTAAATTCTTTAAAGATTCTAACGCTCTTATTAAAGCAACGCCGCCGCCCGGCACAATTCCTTCTTCTACCGCAGCTTTAGTTGCATGCAAAGCGTCTTCAATCTTATCTTTTTTAGCTTTCAT
>CAYMCB010000065.1:0-2853 GCA_964388895.1 uncultured Candidatus Saccharibacteria bacterium | reverse complement strand
TAAAGGAATAGGAAAGTTTATCACTCCTTCCATTATTTTTTTAACTTCAGCAGCAATTTCTTTAATCTTATCAGCTATAACTTCAAACACTAACTCATCATGGACCTGTAATAAAAGCTGGCTTTCAGAAACCTTCAATTGTTGACTTTCGGCTATTTTGACCATTGCTATTTTGATAATGTCAGCCGCTGTCCCCTGCACTGGCATATTAATAGCCATTCGCTCGGCTGCTGCTCGTAAATTCCAAACGGAAGAATTAATCTCAGGGATAAAACGCTTGCGACCAAACATTGTTTCTACAAAACCTTTCCGCGCAGCCTGTTTTTTTGTTTTTTCTATAAAAGCAGCCACACCCGAAAATTTCTTAAAATATTTTTCAATAAAATCTTTAGCTCGAGCATTATCCACGCCGGCTGTCTGTGCAAAGCCGCGCACACTCATGCCGTAAATTACGCCAAAATTTAAAACTTTAGCAATCCGCCGCATCTCTTTAGTTACTTTTTCTAGTTCGACTTCAAAAATCTCATGAGCTGTTTCCGTATGAATATCGCGGCCTGCTTTAAAGGCTTCTAACATATTCTTATCTTGAGCTAAAACCGCAACCACTCGTAATTCTATTTGAGAATAATCAGCTGACAAAATTTCATTTCCCGGCTCAGCTACAAAAGCCCGCCGGATTTCCCTACCCAGCTCTGTTTTAATAGGAATATTCTGCAAATTAGGATTTTTAGAAGAGAGCCGACCGGTTAAAGTGCCTAATTGGTCAAAACTAGTGCGTAAACGACTGCTACTATCAGCTAATTTTGGCAAAGCATCTAAATAAGTATTTTTTAGCTTAGCCAATTCCCGATATTCCAAAATAAGATCAATAACCGGATGCTGATTTTTTAATTTTTCCAACTCGCCAGCAGCTGTTGAAATAACTTTACCGGGAGTTTTTTTTAAACCTTTGACGCTAATAGCTAATTTGTTAAATAGAATATCTGAAAGCTGTTGAGGTGAATTAACATTAAATTCTTGACCCACTAAATTATAAATTTTTTTTTCTAAAACTGATAAATCTTGAGCTGTTTTTTGCGATAGATTCTCTAAATGTTTTTTGTCTATCTTTATACCGCTTTTTTCCATTTGCCGCAAAACCGGCAATAATTTTTTTTCTAACTCATAAAGCTGAGGTGATAAAATTCCAGCCTTAAAAGCCTGCTCAATTTTTTCTAAAGCCGCGTCCGCAAAAAGAGGCATCTCTTTTTTCTCTGCCTCAAAAAAAGAATCTGCTTTGCTTTCTCCGGGTAAACGATTTAAAAGACTGTAAAAGCCAAGTTCTTTAAATAAAGCTATCACTTTATCGCGATCATAATCTTGAACCAAAGCTTTGCGCAAATTAAATTTTAAAGGTACATCTTTTTTTATAGTTGCTAAATACCGGCTAAAAAAAGCTTGTTCTTTATAAGTCAATAGTCTCTCTACCAATTTTGGGTTTTTAATTTTCCCTTTTTCTATACTCTGATAAATTTTTTCTAGATTCCCTTCTTTCTTTAAAAGCTCTATCGCCGTTTTTTCCCCAATACCAGGGACACCCGGAATATTATCAGAAGGGTCACCTTTTAACCCTTTAAAATCAGGCATCTGTTCCGGTTTTAATCCGCCAAATCTTTTCTTTACTGCCTCAACATCATAAAAAATTGTATCTTTTATACCTTTTTTTAAAGTGAAAACTTTTGTTTTTTCGTCAACTAACTGGAGGGCATCTAAATCACCAGTAGCAATAATAATCTCTAAATTTTTATAACGGCTAGCCAAACGGACTAAAGTGCCAATTATATCATCTGCTTCAAAGCCTTCTTTTTCATAAATAGGAATGTTAAAAGCGGCCAATACTTCTTTGACTCTCTTTATTTGAGAGTAGAGTTCATCGGGAGCCTTAACGCGTTTCGCCTTATAACCCTCAAATTCTTTATGGCGAAAAGTTGGGCCAGCCAAATCAAAAGTGGCTGCCAAATAATCTGGTTTTAACTCTTTTAAAATTTTAAGCAAAATTGAAGAAAAGCCGAAAACAGCATTTACTAGTTCTCCGTAATCAGTAGAAAGCGGTGGCAAAGCATGATAAGCGCGGTGCACTAAAGCATGACCGTCAACCAAAACGAGAGTTTTAGGACTTCTGTTTGTCATAAGTTATAAAAATTCTCAGTTTTAAGTCTTAAATTTTAAAATTCCAAATCAAATCAAAAATTTAAAATTTTTATTCGACGCTTATCTTCCCCTAAATGTTCGAAATTCAACCAAACTGCGTCTTGAGGAAGAATATTTTTTATTTTTTCCGGCCATTCAATCACCACTAAATTATTTTTATTTTTTAAAATTTCTTCTCCCCCTAAGCTAATTAGATCTTTTTCTCCTGTCAAACGATAAGCATCAAAATGATAAAAATTAATAAAATATTTATTTTTTGGTAAAGCGAAATATTTCATAATAACAAATGTTGGGCTTAAAATTTTTCCTTTAACACCTAAAATTCTAGCCAAACCCTGAATAAAAGTTGTTTTGCCTGCCCCTAATTCTCCAGATAAAGCCAGCACTAAAGCGCCTAGTCTTGGCTGGCTAATTAATTTTTTAATAATTTTTTTAGCTATATCTTGAGTTTCCTCAGCGCTTCTGGTAATAAACTCCATGTTTTATATTTTTATACATTATAACATTTTAGACAAAGAAAAACCCGAGATAGAAATTTTTATCTCGGGTATATTTTTAGAAAAAACGTCCGCGGAAGCCCCCAACAGGGCTCGATAGCCGAGGAAAATCTGTTTCATAAAACCAAATTTCCCTAGACCTTGACCAAATGCCCCGGCTCCCACC
>CAYMCB010000064.1:0-2945 GCA_964388895.1 uncultured Candidatus Saccharibacteria bacterium | reverse complement strand
TACTACTTGTTTGACTTTTTCAGCTTTTTCTGATATAGGCGCCTCGCTCTTATTGACCAAAACATCTAACTCATTTAAATAGCTGGCAACTATCTGATTTTGGAGACGATTTTTGATGCCTTCTGTCGGCGCTGCCACCACTCCCATCTTTTCTAGTTTTATCTTGACGGCATAAAGAGGGCTACCCGGCACGCTTTGAATAGTTGCCAGGCATGTTAAAATCCCGCTACCAAAAATTATTCCTAAAATGGTTAAAAAAGTATAAGCTGGTCTGAAGCCTTTATGAGGTTGCCAATTGTTCCAAAAAGACAAAAGCTCTTTTAACTGAAAAACATCTTTAGCTAAAAGACCTTTTTTCCTTTTCATTTCCATTTTAAAAGCTAAACGAGAACGATCAGAAAGCACCCAATTTGGATTGGGCTCAATATCTCTCAAACATTTTATTTTATTTATAGTTTCGCTAAAATTTTGCTCCAGCGAAATGAGTTCTTTTTCTTTCATCATAAAAGATGACGGGCAAATAAGAATTTTATTACACCTATCCAGCCACAACTATTTCTTCTTTTTGCTTAAAGCCTCTTTTAAATTAGCCAAAGCCCGAGAAAGTAAAACTCTGACAGCGCCCTCGCTTTTTTCCAAAATCTGAGCAATTTCTTTTATCTCCATCTCATCAAGATAGCGCCAAATAATCACCTCTCTATAATCATCATTTATTCTCTGTAAGGCTTTTTTGACATCGTCCATCTCGTTTATCTTAATAGCTTCCTCCAAGGGCCCTGCTTTTTTATCAACGACAGACTTATCGGCAATTTCGTCAAATGAAATTGGCGCTCTATCTTTCTGCCGATAAAAATCAGCTACCAAATTTCGCGCCACTTGATAAAAAAAAGCTCGAGGATTTTCAAAACTTTTATTTGCTCTTTTCTCAGCATCATTCAGCCATTCCCATGATTTTAAAAAAACATCAGAGGTTAAATCTTGAGCTACCTCTTCAGCGCCAACACGAAAATAAATATAGCGGTAAATTTTACCGACATAGGCATCGTAAAGCTCTAAAAATTCCTGTTCGCTTATAATTTCTGACATTTTTATCGCTAAAAGTTTTCCTTAATAAATTTTTTTAACTCTGCGCTTAAATCATCTCTGTCTTTGGCATAAGATAAAATAGCTTTTAAGTAATTTAAAGGATCGCCAGTAGTTAGCCAACGACCATCTTTCACTTCTTTGGCATAAAAAATACCACCATCTTTTATATAATTACGGATAGCATCGACGATCCAAAGTTCATTATTTTTCCCTAAAGCAGTTTTCTTTAAAACATCAACAATATCTTGATTTAAAATCATCCGACCAAAGTCGGCTAAACGCGAAGGGGCTTGCTTAATACTTGGCTTTTCAATAATATCTTCTATCTGCCTCGTCCCTTTTTTCAGCTTAACAATCCCATATTTAACTACATCTTGGCGCGGCACCTCTTGCGCGCCAATTAAAAGATGACCGTGTTTTTCATAATCTTCTATCATTTGTTTTGAAAAGGATACTTTTGATTTGACCAAATCATCGCCCCAAACAAACATAAAAGGCTCGTTTTTAACAAGACTAGCAGCAGAAAGAACAGGTGTGCCGTTGCCATAAGGGCCTTTCTGGCGAATATAGATAAAATTGGCTAATTCTGAAATTTTCTTAATGCGCTCCCATAAAGCTTCTTTCCCGGCTTTTTTGAGCTCATTCATTAAAGCCCAGTTATGATCAAAATGATCCTCTAAAGGTTTTTTGTCCCATTTTGTAACTAAAATTATATCTTCGATGCCTGCTTCGGCTAATTCTTCCACCACTAACTGAATTATGGGCTTATCAACAATAGGCAACATTTCTTTAGGCATAGATTTAGTAGCCGGCAAAAGTCTTGTTCCAGAACCAGCTACTGCTACCACTGCTTTTTTTATTTTCTTTGACATAAGAATTAAAAAGATTAATTTTTAAAAATTTTTTATATTTTTATTTTATTAATTAGCTTTAGCTTTTTTGTTACAAGAAGAAAAATAAGTCAATTTCTGCAAATTTTTTACACTGCATTTCTAATTTTATCAGCCGACATTATCGGCATTATCGGCAAACTATAATTAATTTATCGGCAAAACATTGAAAAATAAATTGCCGATAAAATGCCGAAAAATTTTAAAGATAATATTCGGTTGTTTTATTAAAACCTCTTTTCTTTATCATTTTTTGCTTTACCATCTCTGCTAATTCATTGCGTAAAGTACGTTCTGATATTTGATTGTTAAAAAGGGGAATAATTTCTGAAATTTTCTTAGGACCATTTTCTTCTAAAAATTCCATAATTTTTTTATGTCTTTGGTTCAATTTTTGATTTAAAGATTCTAATTTTACTCTCGGTATTTTTACTTCCTTCCTGATATTGTGCGACATAATATCTTGGGTCGGGCTCTCTTCTTCCTTGTCCCTTTTGGCTAATTTCAAAATAATATCATGCTGCAACATTTTATATTCGCTTGATAAAATTCTCCAATTAAGAGGGTTTACCCAATTTTGCTCTTGAGAAATTTTAAAAAAAACTAAAAGTCTAATAATTTTTTCTCTTGCTTCCTGAAAATTAGCCACAGCTAAATCACCTACTAATTCACTACTTAGCTCTCTTAATCTTCCAGACAAAAATTCATTCCTTGGCAACCTATCAGTTAATCGATAAATTGCCAAAGTTAAATTAAGAGCCCTCCGAACAATTTTTTGGCCCTCTGTCATATCTTTATTTATTTAATCATCTTTATCCTTTTAACTATTTTATTCTATCGCAGAATTTATTTTTTGGTCAATTATTTATTGAATTTTAATCCAGTTTTAATAACTTAACTATAATACTATATTTATTTTTATTTTAAAATTAAAACTATTTTTTTATTTTTATTTTCTAAAATCTTTTA
>CAYMCB010000063.1:0-3188 GCA_964388895.1 uncultured Candidatus Saccharibacteria bacterium | reverse complement strand
TTTTTAACCCTCCAGTAGGGATATTTTTCTTAAAGCCACTCATTTTTTTACACTTTATAATTCTATTATACCATAACCCAACTTTGTACAATCGAGCTTCTGTCAAATTATTCTTGGTGCCTCTTTTTAAAATTAAAATTATTATAAATTTTTAAAGTTTGGCGAGCCATTTCAGACCAAGAATATTTTTTTATTTGCTCAAAACCTTTTTCTTGCAATAAACGATATAATTTTTCATTTTCCAAAACCTCGTTAATTTTCGAAGCTATATCTTCAACGCTTTCCGGATTAAAATAAAGTGCCGCTTCTCCTAAAATTTCTGGCAAGCAAGTAGTTTCAGCTGCAACCACCGGCACGCCATAAGCCATAGCTTCCAGCGGCGGTAAACCAAAACCCTCGCAAAGCGAAGGAAAAACATAAACACTGGCTTGCTGATAAATATTAATTAATTCTTCATCGGATTTGAAACCAGCAAAAAACACCCCCGATGGCGCTTTTTTTCGCAGTCGCTGGTAAAAATAATCATCTTCTCCAACCAGCACTAAAGATAAATCTGCTCTCTTTTTACGCAAAAGAAACCAAGCCTCAATTAATTTTTCTAAGTTTTTATGGGGGTAAGCATTACCAACATACAAAAGATAAGGATTAGTTTTATTCTTCTGCTCCGACGACAATGCTGAATTCATCTTTGACTCACTATTTGGCGCACCCTCATATATCACCACTATTTTCTCTCTTGGAACATTAAAATTTTTTATAATATCTTCTTTAACAAAATTAGAAATCGTTATGATTTTCAAAGATCTTTTAATAGCCGAGCTGATAACAACTCTATAAGCCAAATATTTCAACCAATAAAAAATAATATTTAATTTTGAGGCGCGATGAGTCGGAAAATGTTGCAAAATCAAATCATGAATAGTAATAACAAATGGCCCTCGCCAAAAAAAAGGCACATTAAAATGAGGGAAATGCATCAAATCTACCTTCTGCCTACAAATAGTTAACGGCATAAAAATCTGTTCAGCTAAAGAATACCATCGCCAATTAGCTAAAATTTTTTTAAAACGCGGATTTGCTGGCTGATAAAGGTCAAACTCTGTCTGCCTCAAAAAAATTATAAAATTATTTTCTTTATCTTGCTTCTCAAGCTCGCTAATTAATTTTTGGGTATAGCGGCCAAGTCCTTTGGCGCGTGGTCCAAAAAAACGAGCATCAATACCAATAGTCATAAAAGATTTAAAAAAATTTAAGAAATAAAAAAATCTAAAGTTTCCTTAGCGCATCTATCCCAGTTAAAATTTTTAACTTGCTGGTAACCTTTCTCAATTAAATAACTACATAATTCTCTATCCTGCCAAACTTCATTTATAGCCCAAGCCAATTCACCAAAATTGTAAGGGTCAACCATCAAGGCTGCCCCTCCCACAACTTCAGGGAAAGAAGAAGTATGAGAGCAAATTACCGGCACGCCACAAGCCATCGCCTCTAGTGGCGGAAAGCCAAAGCCTTCAAAAAAACTTGGATAAACAAAGAGCGAGGCTAAATTATAAAGAAGAACTTTATCCATCGGATCAATAAAACCTGTCAAAATAATATCTTCGGCCAAAGAAGAATTCTTAGCAGCTTTTAAAATATCGCCATAAAGCCAACCGGCTTGGCCAGCGATAACCAAAGAAGGCGCTTCATTTTTTGAGATTTTTTGTCTAAAAATTTCATACGCTTTTATCAGACCGAGCAAATTTTTTCGCGGCTCTAGCGTCCCAAAATATAAAATAAAATCTTTTTTTAATTTATATTTTCTAAAAATAAAATTTCTTTCTTCTGGTGATAAAACTATTTTTTTAAATTCTTCGCCTAGACCCGAATATATGACTTTTATTTTTTCTGCTGGCAGTTGATAAAGATTGACTAAATCATTTTTTGTTGACTGCGAAACGGCAATGATTTTTTCTGCTTCCCTGGCTCGTGCTCGAGGATTCTGGGTTAAATGCCAAAAACGTTTATAAAAAGGAAAAAATTGAGGCAAATATTCAAAAGAAAGATCATGAAAGGTAACGATTTTTTTAACTTTTGCTGATAAAGGCGTTAACAAAAAATGTGGGCACCAAAAAATGTCTACACCTCCCAACAACCGATCAATTTTTGGCTGCTTAAAAAATTTTGCCAAAGGATCCAAAATAAAACGATTGGGCAAATTAAAAATTTTCAGCTCAACATTAGGCAAATTGAGCCAAGGAAAAGCTAACTCAACCTTGCTGAA
The DNA here is from genome assembly GCA_964388895.1 of uncultured Candidatus Saccharibacteria bacterium. Taxonomy (GTDB): domain Bacteria; phylum Patescibacteriota; class Minisyncoccia; order Portnoybacterales; family GWB1-42-6; genus CAYMCB01. The sequence goes on along the minus strand of CAYMCB010000063.1, from coordinate 925 downwards.
AGCATTATAAAAAAGCCTAAAATTAATATTTCTGTCCAAAGATAAAAGACGGGACAGAAGATTTAAAGTATATTCTTCTATCCCGGTCCTTGCCCCTTTAGCTAAAAATCTAATATCAATTCCAATAGTCATAAAAAATAATTAAGCAAAATATTCTTTAGCTGATTTAATGAACCAACCAACAGTCAATCCAGTAAAGAAACCGGCCACAATTTGCCAAAAAATTGTTTGAATGTTTTTAACGATTATTGGATTACTCGACAAAATAGTAAAATTTAAACCCTGAGCCGAAGCGCTATTTAACAGAGAAATCCTTTTTTCAAGCACCTCTTTAATAGCTTGGGCTAAAATTAAACCTTCTGATTCAGAAGAAGCGCCAAATCTAATTTCAACTACATGCGGAGAAATTTTTTCAGCCCGAAAACGTCGCGCCAAATTATTTAGACTATTTTTTTTCAAAGGCAAAGATGCTTGATAATAAATATCTTCCGTCATTTCAGGAGTCTTAAACCAACCACTTAATGTTTCGGAAAATTCATCTGTGGCTAAAATCGCATAATAGCTATCATATTTATAGTCAGTGACGTTTTGAGTTTCCTGTCGGCTAAGAGTAATAGTCAAAGAAATACTATATTTTTCTCCTCGCTGCCAAGCAAAAACTCCCGTAACTGAAGCAACTAAAAAACTAAAAAAGAAAACATTCCTGTAAGATTTTAAAAAACCTAAAAAATTCCTTTTATTAATTTTTTCCATGTTTTTGTCTTAATTTTTTATCAACAATCTCTTTTATTTTTTCTTTAAAAATTTCTTTATCAAATTTTCTGGCATAACGTTGAATATTTTTTTGATCAAAACTATAAGAATGGAATTCTTTCAATGTCTTAAATAGAGACTCAGCTGTTTGTTCTTTAAAAAATAATCCCGT
>CAYMCB010000062.1:0-3205 GCA_964388895.1 uncultured Candidatus Saccharibacteria bacterium | reverse complement strand
TCTCGGCTGCCCTTACTGGACTATTTTTTCAGCTATTAAAAAAGCTGCCGCTGAGAATGAAGATATTGTTTTTACTGGCGATATTGGTTGTTATATGATAGGCCGTTATTCACCATTTGAAATGCAGGATACATTGCTTTGTATGGGTGCTTCTTTAGGGGTGGCTCATGGTATTTCTAAAACTACTGGACAAAAAGTAATTGCCATGATTGGAGATTCGACTTTTTTGCATGCCGGTTTGCCTAGTATAATTAATATTCTAAATAATGATTCAAGCCCTTTAATTATTATTTTCGATAATGGCATTACTGCTATGACAGGCCATCAATTTAATGCTGTAACACCTTTAGAATTTAAAAAAAATGACGGGAAGACAGAACTTAAAATTGAAAAAATATTAGAAGCCTTAGGAATCAAAAATATCTTAGTAGTCGATCCTGTAAAAGAAAATAAAATTTTAGTAAATAAAATAAAAGAATTTTTATTACGAAAAGAAGCCGGTGCTATTATTTGTCGGCATTTTTGTAAATATTTAAAGAAATCATCAAGAGTATGAAAATTTTAATCGCTGGTTTTGGCGGGCAGGGATTAATAACTTTAAAAAATATTTTAAGCTATTCTGCCATTAAAGAGCGAGAGGTTTTTCGCGCGTCTGAAATTCATGGCTTAAGCCAGAGAGGTGGGTCAGTTGAAATTCACTTTATTAAAGACCAAGAAGTTTATTCTCCTTTAATTAAAAAAGGAGAGGCTGATTTGATAATTGGTTTAGATCTCCTAGAAGCAGCTCAGAGAATAAATTTTTCTTCAAGGAAAACATGTTTTATGGTTAATAATTATTTTTCTTCTTTTTACCAATTAAGTAATTTTTCTAGTGAGGACTTTTTAAAAATTGTTTATCAAAAAACAAAAAATATCTTTTTAGTTGATGCTCAGAAGGCTTGTTTGGAAAATTTAGGAAATCCTATTTTTGCAGGTGTTTACCTTTTAGGTTTCGCATCTTCAAGAGGTTTGTTGCCTTTTAGAAACAGTTCTTTATTTTTTGGTATAGAAAAATCAGTAAAAAAAGAATTTATCAATAAAAATAAGGAAGCTTTTCTTTTGGGGGAAAAGATAGGCTCTGATTATAATTGATTTAATAATAATTTAAGTTTTTAATTTAAAAAATCTTTAATTGAGCCAAGTTTTTTATAAAATAAAAAAGATAGATTTATAGCAGTTTTTTAAAAAATAATCAATTTAAAAGAAGCATAGTTTAAAGAAGTATAAAGTCTTGACAAGGAAAATATTTTTGTTAAACTAAATAACGTTGATAACAAAATAAAAACCTAAAAGCTTTAATGTTTATTTTTAATATTCATTTTAATAAAGGAAGCGGATAATGACCGAGTTTTTTTGTTATCGTGAGCCGCTTCCTGAAAGCGGTTTTTTGTTTCTCAATGATTGTTTTAAATAACAGTCATAGGGATGCAAAAGATAGCAACTTAAAAACTAAATACAGGTATCCGAAAAAAATTCATCAAAGCGGTTAACTAGCTTGCGCCTTGTTTTTTATACAAGGCGGAATAAGAAATAAGGCATACGGTGGATGCCTTGGGATGTTGAGGCGATGAAGGACGTGGCGTGACTGCGATAAGCCTCGGGGAGGTGTCTAGCAACCTTTGAACCGGGGATTTCCGAATGGGGTAACCTTATGCTGAAAACCAGCATAGCCCGACCAAATTTCAAATTTGGCGGGAGCGCACCCGCTGAAGTAAAACATTTCAGTAAGCGGAGGAAAAGAAAACAATCCATCGCATTTCACTTCGTTCATTGCGGAATTATTAATTTTCTGGTATTAGATTTTCAGCGAATTTCTTATTTTTTTAATTTTTGATTTTTAAAATTAAATAAATGAGATTTCGTTGGAAGTTAAGATTAGTTTATTAAAGGTTTCGACCGAGCGAAGTGAGGTGCGTTTCATTCCCCAAGTAGCGGCGAGCGAAAAGGGAGGAGCCTAAACCAACTAGTGCTTCGCAGCGGGAATTTCAATAGCCAATAATTAATTAAATTAATTAGTTAAGCTATCGTTTGGAAATTGAAAATTCCGCTGCGAAGCAGCCAGTTGGGGTTGCAAGATAATAACGTTTCGGGGCCCTTCAACTCATTTCATTAATTTCATTTAATGAAATTTTCTCAGGATAAAATGAATAGAATTTTGTCTTGAGAGGGTTGAAGGGCTCCGAAGGGAGAGAATAAATAGAGCTTCGTTAGCAGAATTCCGTTGGAAAACGGAAACCAAAGAAGGTGAAAGTCCTGTATGCGAAAACGGCTTTATGCTCCTAGTTATTATTCTTAAGTACGGCGAGGCCAAGACAACCTTGTCGGAAGCAGGCACGACTATTGTGCCAAGGCTAAATACTCAACATCACCGATAGTGAACCAGTACCGTGAGGGAAAGGTGAAAAGCAGCCCGGTGAGGGCGGTGAAATAGTACCTGAAACCGTATGCTGACAAAGAGTTGGAGCCTGCCGTGTCTCACTTTCGTTCGGCACAAAATTTTAAAATTTAAACAAAATTTAAAGTGGCGAATGGTAGTGAGACACGTGCGGGTGACAGCGTGCTTTTTGCAGAACGATCCAACGAGTTATTATGTATCGCTTGTCTAAGTCCTTTGGGACGGAGGCAGAGGGAAACCGAGTGTTAATAGCGCGTCATCAGATTTCAGATTTCGGATCTCAGATTTCGGATTTTCCGATTTCTGATGCCGATATCTGATTTCTGAAAGGCGGTACATAATAGACCCGAAGCCAAAGCGAGCTTACCGTGGCCAGGGTGAACTTTGGGTAACACCAAGGGGAGGCCCGCACGCACGAGCTGTGCAAAACTCGGCGATGAGCTGCGGTAAGAAGTGAAAAGCTAATCGAGCTTGGTAATAGCTGGTTCTCCCCGAAATAGCTTTAGGGCTAGCACTAAAAGTAACCGGCGGAGGTAGAGCACTGAATGGGCCAAGATGGCTTTGCCTACTTGATCCAATCAAACTCCGAATGCCGTCGGCGCAATTTTAGATGTAAGACTATGGGGGCTAAGCTCCATAGTCAAAAGGGAAACAGCCCAGACCATCATCTAAGGTCCCTAAACTAAGTTAAGTGGAAAAGGAGGTGAGATTTCTCTGACAGCTAGGAGGTTGGCTTAGAAGCAGCCATCCTTTAAAGAGTGCGTAACAGCT
>CAYMCB010000061.1:0-3269 GCA_964388895.1 uncultured Candidatus Saccharibacteria bacterium | reverse complement strand
AAGGAATAGAAGCAACAATAAGCCACAAGCTATCTTCAAGCGGAGAAAAAAGAATATAAAAAATAGCCAAACCTGTCCAAAACAAAATAGTTTCGCGCGGCGCAAAACCTAAAGACGCCAAAACAACTGCCACTATTTCAGAAATATATATCAAGCATAAAGGCGTAAAATATTTTTTTATATTCTTGTTAAACCATTCCATGTTTCAATAGCGCATTTTTCCCAAGAAAATTTTCTTGCTTGCTCCTTGCCTTTTTTTATGAGTTCCTTCCTTAAATTCAAATCATTGGCTAGCAGAGTCATCGCTTTATAAATTTCATTCTGATCAGAATTGTCTTTTATAAAAATTGCCGCATCTCCTGCTACCTCGCTCAATGAAGAACTGCAAGATGTAATAACTGGCGCGCCACAAGCCATAGCTTCAAGCGGCGGCAAACCAAAACCTTCATAATCAGAAAGCCAAATAAAAAAAGCGCAAGCGCGATATAATAATCTTAAATCATTATCATTGATAAAATCAACCCTTAAGATTACTTGACGACCAAATTTTTGATTTATTTTCTCTACTAAAAAATCGATAGTTTTACCCTTAGTTTGATCACGCCCTCCTAAAAACAATTGCCAATCAGTCTTTTCTTTTATAAAATTTTCAAAAGCTAAAATCAATTTATCTACATGCCGTCGAGAAAAAAAAGTACCGACAAAAAAAATAAAATTTTCACTCAGATTATATTTTTTTCTTAAAAAAATTAAGTCCTGATTCTCGATTTCAGAAAGTAGATTTCTGTCAACTCCCAATGGAGTTACTAAAATCCGCGAAGCTGGAATTTTATAATACTTAATAACCTCTCGACAAGAAAATCTAGAAGGCACAAAAATTATTTTAGCTTTTTGAGCCGTTTTTTTTGAAGCCCATTTTAAAAGTATTCGTTCAGCTGGAGTTTGCCAATTAAAATCGAATGGCCGAGTTTCAAAACTTATATCATGTAAAGTTACAGCTATCTTCCCATGATAAGCAATCGGCCCCCGATAATCAGGGCAGAACAAAACGTCTACTTTATCTTTAGCAGCTGCTCTATGTAAATCCCAATGGATAAATTTAGCCGTGCTGCTTGTTTTTAATAACTTCTTTTCAAAAATCTGGGGAAGATTTTCAGGAATAACGTCTTTAAAATACAAAAAAATATCATTCGCAGCTACTCTCCCTTTTTCCTTTAATAGCTTTTCCCATTCAACTAACAAATTATAAAGATAGCGACCAACGCCAGTTCGCTTTCCTTCTAAAGAATGGGCCTCTATGCCAATTTTCATAAAGTTAAAATCTTAATAAAAAAATTTAATAAAAGCTCTCTAATTTTCCTTTTTTATCTAACCAAAAATCTAAAATTCCATGAAGAACAGGTTTCGCCCATTGTTTTTTATAACCAATAGCTATTTTAACTATCTGCTTTATAAACAACCATAAACTCAAAATAAAAGCTTGCCATTTTCTGCCGAACTTTAAACAAAAAATTAAACCATTTCGCGAATGGTAATAAATATAGGGATAAGAAAACTCTCTAGTGCTTGAAGAAATTTTATGATAAATTTTAGAGCTGGGGACAAAAAGACAACGCCAACCAGCTAATTTTGCTCTTTGACACCAATCAGTATCTTCGTAATACAAAAAATAATCCTCAGAAAGCAACCCAATTTTTTCTATCACTTCTCTTTTGATTAAAAGACACGTCCCGCTAATATAATCAACTTGTTCGGTTGCTTGATATTGATTCTTATCTTCCTCTTGATAACCAATTAGCTCTCCTCGATAAAATCTTTTATTAATTCTTCCACCAGCTGACCAAATTACATCTTTTCTGTCATAAAAATAAATTAAAGGGCCTAAAATACCATTCTTGCTATCTTCTTCTCCTTCTTTAACAAGCTCTGACAAAAAATCCGAGGCAACTACTGTATCGTTATTTAAAAGTAAAATATAATCTGCTCCTTTTGATAAAGCTATTTTTATGCCTTGATTGTTGCCACCGGCAAAACCCAAATTCTCTTTGTTAAACTGATAAAGAATTTTCAAATTAGGGAACTCTTTTAAATCCGCTTCTTGCGGTCTTTCTTTTGACGCATTATCAACCAAAACTATTTCGAAATTATCATAATTTACTTTATCCAAAGACGCCAAACATTCTTGAGTATCTTTCCAACCATTAAAATTTATAATGATAATAAAAACCTTGGGCAAATTATTTAAAAAATCGACTGCTAAAAAATTAAATATAAAAATTAACCTTTAGCAAATGATAATCACTAATAAATTTTTTTTATTTCTACTCCTGGATAATAATATTTTAAAATCTCTTGATAATTTTTAGCGCCAGATTTAGCAAATTGACGAGTGCCAGCGCCAGAAAGTCCAACACAATGGTTAGCCCCAGAACAAGAAGAATATTTATATTCTGTTCCTTCTGGATCTTTAACTCCGCCTTTCAAATACTCAAAACCAGCTTGGCAATATTTACCACCCCAAACCGAACAAGCAGAACGAGAACCTTCAGTTTTTAGCTCTGCCGCGCCAGAAGAATAAGCAGCAACAATTGGTTGGTTATTATAAGCAACAATTTCTCCCCGAGTTAAAGCTACTGCTTCCTGAAGTTGCGGAGCTAATATCTCCCGACCATAACCTTTATAAAGCTGATCATTGGTTTTATTAGTTAAATGATAGACCTCATCCGATCCGTATTTACCTCCAGCCAAATAATAATAGTAAGCATAGGTACGCGCTGCTACGCTCATTGTCTTTAAATATTCTTTAGGATCGCCTTCTGATGTCTCAGCCACACCTCGCAAATAATCTTCCAAAGGCAATTCATTCACTGCCCAAACTTTTTCGGATTTAACTGAATAAATAATTTCTATATTACCTCTAAAAAGATTGTAATTTAAAGTTGGTTTCCAGGCAGGATTATCTTGATAAGACTTTATTTCTACTACCCCATCAGCAGATTGGGGCACAATTTTTATAAAAGCTTCTGTAGGTTTTTGATAAGTGTAGGTATATTCTTCACCTGCTGATTTAGTAGCTATTATTTGATTATTTTTATCTAAAACATTGAAAGTGCTATTTGCTGAAAAAACCACACTCGAAGACGCGACTTCAAAAATCGCTACTCTAATATTTGGCTGGCTAATTTGAGAACTAGTTGAATTTTGAGAAGAAATAGTGCTAGAAGATGTATTTTGAGAAGGCAAAGAAGGAATAGTGAGACTAACCGAAT
>CAYMCB010000060.1:0-3273 GCA_964388895.1 uncultured Candidatus Saccharibacteria bacterium | reverse complement strand
TAGTTATGAAACCTTCGAAATAAAAGCTGGCTGGAGATACCTTGATGGCGAAACTGCCTTAAAATATATTCGTTCACGGCAAAGCACCAGTGATTTTGACCGTATTGCGCGGCAACAACAAATTCTTCAAGCGATTAAACAAAAAGTCTTAACTTTAAAAATTTATGATTTTAACACTTTCCTCAACCTTTATCAGGAATTTTCCCGCCACATAAAAACTGATATGTCTTTGTGGCAAATTGGTCTTCTCTGGCAACAAATAAAAAATATACCCGGTCAAAACATTATTCGCCAAGAAATCAATCCTCATACCTTTTTCATTAGCACTAAAATTCCTTTAGGGCAAAATCTGGCTTATGTTTTAATTCCCCGCGCTGGACAAGACAACTATGAAGAAATAAAAAATTATATAAAAGATTTTTTTAATCTTAATAATAACTAAAAATTATGAAATTTCTTATAGGCTTAGGTAATCCTGGTCTCAAATATTTAAACACCCGCCATAATTTCGGTTTTATGACTCTGGATTACTTTAAAAAAACCAATGAGAATTTTTCTTCTTGGCGCAAAAATGAAAAAATCAAAGCCGAAACTAGCGAAGGCGAAATAAACGGAGAAAAAATATTATTAGTTAAACCGCAAACCCAAATGAATGCTTCGGGAGAAACAGTAAAGCTTTTATTCAAGCACTACCAAACAAAGCTTGATGATTTTTTAATCATTCATGATGATTTAGATTTACCTTTAGGTACGATTCGTTTAAGTTATAAAATTTCTTCTGGCGGGCATAAAGGCATTCTCTCGATTATCAAAAATCTTAATAGTCAAAATTTTGCCCGTTTGAGATTAGGTATAAAAACTTCCGAGCCAGCAAAAAAATGCTTTTCTTTTTTCTTCCCCCGCCTCTCAGCTGAAAAATTTGTTTTACAAAAATTTTCAGATCAAGAAATGCCTCTGGTAGCTGAATGCCTTGAAAAATCCCAAAAGGCAATTTTAGTTTTTCTCCAAGAAGGCCTCACAAAAGCTCAAAATCTCTTTAATTAAAAATTCAAATTAAAAAACTTCAAAATAAAAACCTCTTAAATTAAAAGAGGTTTTTATTTTGCCCATTATCCTACCTACGAGCGCCAGAAAAAACTCACAAAAGTGAGTCCTCCTGGTGCCACTGCTTAAGCAGCGACCCCCGACCTGGCGTCGGAGCTTGCGGCTACTTACTCGAATCTAGGAGGGATTAATTCGAGTTTTGGCCACTCGCAGATAGGGCAATGGACAAAATAATTTAAAATTAAAGAAACTTTTTTTGATATTATACTATAAAGCTATATTTACTTTTTGTCAATAGAAGACTCTCAATACTCTCTCCCACAATTGCTATAAATAAAAAACTTTTTATTAACTTATATGATATTATAAAAAATGCTCCCGTAATTTAAACTTTAAAAATAAATAAAAAGCCCTCGGCTTGTGTTAAGCCAAGGGCCACCATAAAAAATTAAAAATTTTTTAAAACCTCCTCCATTCGCCCGATTAATGCCCTTTTGTCAAAAACGCCATCTGCGCCGGCTGCTTTCGCTACCATCTCTACCTCTCTCTCAAGATCGCTAGACATTAAGAAAACTTTTGTCTGGGGATAAGAAAATTTAATAAAACGCACTACTTCCTCTCCTAAAATTCCTCCCGGCATATTTCTATCCGTAATCACCAAATCAAAATCCAGGCTCTTTTCAAAAATCATCATCCCTTCTTTGCCATTAGCAGCCTCTACAACTTTATGGCCCAAATTAGACAAAAAACCAGCTAACAACGTCCTTATGTCTTTTGAATCCTCCACTAATAAAATTTTTAAAGACCTCATTTTACCCTCCTTTTTTATTTTATTGATTTACAATTTAATATTGAATTTTAAATTGTTATTCCGTTTTTTATCATATTTTTCTTAAATAATCAAATTTTTTAAAAAATATTTTTCAATTTTAAAGTATTTTAGCTAAAAGAAAATTCATAGAAAGCTAAAAGATTCACTCTCCTTCTATCAAAGTAGCAGACAAACCAGAAGACTCTAAATTTCCTGTCTCTCCTGATAAAATCGAATCTCCCGGCAAAGACGAAGCAGACGGAGTCGGCGCGACTGATACTTCTGGCGTTTCCGCTGGCGTTTCTGTTGGCGTCGGACTTGGCGATTCAGAAACTATCTCTGTCTCACCAGATGGCGATGTCGCACTTGGCGATTCAGAAGCCATCGGGCTTTCGCTCGGGCTTGATGATGGTTCTGAGTTTGCGCCAGAACTGCTAGATGAATTTAATGTTTGGCTATCAGAATTTGAGCTTTGATTGGAATTTGAAAATTGACTATTGGAAATTTGAGCATTGCCAGCTGTTTCAATTATCCACCAGTTAAACCTTATGGGCTCAGTAGAAGTTGAATTTTCTGAAATACAAATACGGAAACCCTGCGATTTATAAACGCCATTGAAATTAAAAGCTTGAGAATTTTTCTCGCAGATAGCAAAACTTACCATCTGGGTGCTTTCAGGTGTTACAAATATCTTGCTTGTTTCAGTTATCTGATTATTAATAACAAAAACACTATTTTCGCCGGGCTTTATTTCAACTGAACCAATAGTTGGATCCATATTACCATTAACCTGATCTGAAACAGCCAATTTCTTAGTAAAAATAAAGTCAGCAATAAAATTCTGAGCCCTAACTAATCCTTGCTCAATTACAAAACCCATTGATCTAAATCCTTGAATAACGGCGGCATAAAGATTGCTAACTAAACTATTGATTGAGTTCTGGGAAAGTCGAATCTCCTCTCCCCCTAAAGTCTCCAACGACTGATTAAAGCTGGCAGAACTGCCAAGATTCAAACTGGCTGTTTGCTCTAAGGCTTCTACTTTAGCCGTTAAACTATCTACTTTTATCTTTACTTCATCAACTTCGCTCTTTAAGGCTTTAACACCCATTAAGGTGAAGCTGGTTAATTTGTATAAATCAACTCCTTTGCCGTCTGAAGATAAAACCTCACTGGGTGCTTCTTCGGCAATCAGGCCCAAACGCTTGCTATTGCAAGCGATTGATTTGTCATTTTTCATTTGGCATTCGTCATTGTAATAGTACGTCGCCACTTTCACTTGGCCGTCAATTTTATCTAACACCGCTTTGTAATCTGCGGTCGTCAGATATTCAACGCCGTGCTTGGCGGTCCTGGTAGATACATTCACAAAACCCGTCGCTGCCACATCGCCGGCAACATGAAGTTTGAAGTCAGGA
>CAYMCB010000059.1:0-3484 GCA_964388895.1 uncultured Candidatus Saccharibacteria bacterium | reverse complement strand
TATAAGTGGAAAAATCTCCTTGTAGGTAATGGCATTCATACTGCCAATAATCAAAAACTTTTTATTGTAATCAAAAAGCTGTTTGACATATTCCCGAAATAACGAAAATGGTGGATTGGTCACGACAATATCGGATTGTTTGAGGAGTTCTATGCATTCCTCGCTTCTAAAATCGCCATCGCCCGCAAGTGGTGCCCACTCATTGTTTTTGTTCGCCTTGAGCTGTTCTGCGATGTCGTTAAGGTCCAAATCGCCGTCGTTATCAAAGTCACATACCTCACTGATGACAAACCGATTGGCAGTCACTTTAGGCCGCCCCTTTCGGGGCGCGAGCGTTTTGTCGTCGCCGAAGAGTACAAGCTGTGTGTTGGCTATTGGCGAGGGCTTGTAACTCGTGGTGATGAGTTTCTTCAGACCCAACTTGTTGAAGCTGAGCACGAAGTAGCGAAAAAAATTGCTTTCATACGGATCGTCACAATTGCAATACACTACTTTGCCACGGAATGTGTTTGGATCAAACTCAAGATACGCCTCAATTTCTTTCTGAATATCCTGATACTGCGTGTAAAACTCGTCGTTTTTGGCCCGTTTTGCGTTTGTGAGATATTTGTTTGCCATAATTATTTTTGTATTAAATCATCAACACCAACGCCTAACGCTTTGATGATTCTTGGGACAATATTAATCGCCGGGCTTTGGGTTCCGTCTAATTCAATATTAATCTAAAAACAAAAAAAACTCAATCAAAAATTGAGATTTCCAAAAAACAGAAACAGAGAATCTAAAAACTGGCTGGGGAGGAGGGATTCGAACCCCCGCATGGCGGCTCCAAAGGCCGCTGCCTTACCGCTTGGCTACTCCCCAAAATTTTTATCTTTTTTAATTTTGTACACTCTTTTCTATTTCTGTAAATTCTACAATAACTAATTCTAAAGGCAATTGCGGTATAACTGCTGATTTTATTTCCTGCTCTGCTGCAATCAAAGACTTTAAAAGTTTTATTAACTCTCCACCAAACAATTTTTGTCCCTGTTTTAAAATTATCTGAAATTGCTCATCTGTCAACTCTGGAGCAATTAATTCTCTGATTTTTTCCTGCTCACTTGGAACACGCCAAGAAGATAAAATCATCATTTTTCTTAAATAATTTACCAAAGCTTTGGCAAACTGAGCCAAATCATAACCTTCTTCCACTAAACGATTAACTAAACGGATGGCGCCGGTTCTATCTTTGGCTGCCAAAAAATTAACCATTTCTGCTACTGTTTTTGTATCGGTTGTCCCTAAAATTGTCTGGGCTTCTGTTAAAGTTATTTCTTTATCCTCCATCGCCATTACCTGCCCTAAAAGAGATTCAGCATCGCGCAAAGCGCCATCAGCATTTAAAGCAATTAGTTCTAAAGCCGGCTGTTCGATTTTTACTTTCTCTTGTTCAGCGATAAATTTTAACCGTTGAATAATTTTAGATAAAGTTAATTTGTGAAAATCAAAACGCTGACAACGCGAAATTATTGTCTGAGGAACTTTATGAATTTCGGTTGTCGCTAAAATAAAAATAGCATGAGCCGGCGGTTCTTCCAAAGTTTTAAGCAAAGCGTTAAAAGCGTCGCGCGTCAACATATGCACTTCATCTACAATAAAAACTTTATATTTCAGCCTAGTCGGTGAAAACCTGATACTTTCTCGCAACTCTCTTATCTCGTCGATACCACGATTTGAAGCTGCGTCAATTTCAATTAAATCTAAAGCCCGCCCATTATTAATTTCTAAACACGAAGAGCATTCATTACAAGGTTCGTCCTTTTTTCTATTTTCACAATTAACCGCTTTTGCCAACAATCGAGCAATAGTAGTTTTTCCTGTACCGCGCGGGCCGCAAAACAAATAAGCGTGAGCTACTTTATTCATTGCCAAAGCATTAGTCAAAGTCTTAACCACGTGCTCCTGCCCAACTATCTCTGAGAAATTACGAGGTCGATATTTACGATATAAAACTAAATTTTCCATATCTTCAGTATATTATACAAAAGACAGCTTCTCAATAAAAAAGAAGCCGCCTTTTAATTTTTTAAAAATTTAACTTATTATTTTATTTAAAAACAATCAGTTTATAACCTAAAAAATTCCACAAAAGACCTACTAAAGTTCCACCAAAAGCTCCAATATTAGCCCAAAGAGCTTCACTGATATTTCCTTGAGGCCCCCAAACATTAACAATAAGATGGGCCAAACCCACATTTAAAGCAAATCCAAAAACGCTAACCATAAAAAACTGAAGAAATTCTTTACCAGAAGATTTTTTTTCCGCATTAGCAGCTTCCTGCTTTACTTTCCTAAAAGTCCAAAATTTATTCCAAAAATAACTATTAAAAGTCGCCACTAAAAAAGAGATTGCCTTAAAGACTGAATAAAAAGGACCACTGGTAACTGAAAACCAAAGCATTAACCAATTTAAAATACCCCAATCAAAAAAAGTGTTTAAAATGCCAACTAAAATAAATTTAGCAAACTGATAAATAATTTTTATCTTGCTACCAAGCCAACTTGCAACCACAATCCCGAATATCGAAAGTAGCGGTAAAATTAAAATTCCCGTCCAAAGATAAGGCACCTCCATCTCTAAATTTTTAACAATTGGGAAAATAAGCACTGCGCATAAAAATCCGATGATAGCAGCGACTAAACGGTCAGTACGGGGAAAGCCATTTTTCTCTTTTATTGGCTCGCCCGAATAATTATTCTCTCCCACTGATTTTGTCGGCGAAATATTATCCGACATTGAAGAAATTGATTCTGTCATATTTTTATTTTTAATTATAATAAAACTAACTTTTTATTTGGTTTTGGTAACGTTCTCTTATTTCTTGCTCAACTAAAATTTTATCACGTCCATATTTTAAACGCGACAACTCTCTTAAAGCCTGCATAATCTCTTGATTGGAATCTGCTGGTTTTTTAAAAGTTAAATTAAAAGGTTTAACAGTCAAATTATTAATTAAAAGTTTGGCATAAGCGTTGAAATTATCAAGGTTCAACAAATCATTCTGATCAAAAATTGGCGCAAATTGCTTTGCCAAATACTCTGCGTCTTCCACGCTAACGCGAAAAGAGACAAGAGAACCAACATTACCGAAAACTGCATCTCTAATTTTTTCTGGCAATTGTTTTATAAACTGATGAGCCAAAATCAAAGACAGACGATATTTTCTTGCTTCAGAAAGAATAGTTGAGATGCTATCAGTTACAAAGTTTTGAAACTCATCAATATAGAGATAGAAATCTGAACGCAATTCTTCTGGCGTATCAATTCTGGCAAAAGAGGCCATCATTAACTTACCAACAATAATTAAACCTAAAAGATAAGCGTTAATATCTCCCAGCCTGCCTTTAGTTAAATTAACCACTAAAATTTTTTTATTATCCATAATCTCGCGAAAATTTAAGGAAGAACGACTCTGGCCGACAATCGGACGCATAAAATCAT
>CAYMCB010000058.1:0-3491 GCA_964388895.1 uncultured Candidatus Saccharibacteria bacterium | reverse complement strand
ATCTTACGATAATTTTGAAATTATAAATTTTAAAGAATATGGAGATTTAAATGTTCATAGGGAACTTGGATTGAATAATTTAGAAAGATCTTTTGAAAATATTTTAAAAATTGGTTTTGAAAAAAAAGTTGTCTCAGAAAGTCCTTTTTATCAGGCGGCTCTTTCTTTAAAAAAGAAATACCGGCCAAGGCTGGTTGGGATTTCAATCTCTTTTTATGAGCAGTTTTTTTATGCTTTGCAATTTGCTAAATTAATAAAATCTTTTGATAAAAACATTTTCATTTGTTTAGGTGGGCCACTTATTTCCAGTAATATTGATGAATTAGTTAAAGAAAAAAAACTCTCTTTATATATTGATGGTTTAGTGGTTGGAGATGGGGAGGAGCCGTTAGCTAGTTTAATAAAAGAATTATCTCAAAAAAAACAATTTAGCCAAATTCCTAATTTTTGTTATAAGGGGAAGAAGGGGCAGTGGGAGAAAAGCAAGCTTTCTTTTAATTGCACTGTTGAACATTTGAAAATAATTCCTGTCTATGATGGGCTAGAAGCAGAAAGAATCCCTTTACGTGTATCAATTGGTTGCCCTTGGGGGAAATGTAGTTTTTGTACTTATAGATTATTACAGAATAGTTTTTTAGCTATTAATAGTGATAATTTTATAGAGGTTGTCTCTAGAGTCGTAAAGAATAATCCTGGTAAAAGTATCGTTTTTTATGATGATAGCTTTTTGCCAGAGCAACTAAAAAAATATTCAAAAAAAATTTTAGAATCGAAGTTAATTTTTGATTGGGATGTTTTTTTGCTAGAACTAAATTCTGGTTTTTTAAAAAACGATATTCCTTATTTAATGAAAAAAGCAGGTTGCAATTCGGTTTTTTTTGGTATGGAATCGATGTCGCCTCGTATTTTAAAATTAATGGGTAAAAGGGAAACTGATCCTCAGTCTGTTATAAAAATTTTGAAAGCTTTTAAGAAGGCTAAAATAGAAGCGAATCTTTTTGTTATGTTCGGTTTCCCTTCCGAAACAAAAAAAGAGGCACTAATGACTTTAGATTTTTTAAAGAATAATCGTAACCTTTTCCAGCGTGCTTCGATTCAACGTTTTTGTCTTGAAAAAAATACAGAGATTTTTAACAATCCAAAAAAATTTTTTATAAATTTTATTGACAAAAAAAAGAAAAATCGAGGAACAAGATTTGGCTATTATTACAAAACGAGCAAAGGTATGGGGGAAGAAGAATTAAAAGATTTTCTTAATTATGCTAAAGAATTTTTTCCTTTTCAGGAAGAGAATATAAAATTCTGAGATTGTTTTTGACAAATTTGCATTTTTATTTTACTCTATTGTAAGGTTCTTTAAAAATAAAATAATAAAAATAAAAAAAGGAGGTTCAGTTTATGAAAAAGGAGAAGATATACATGTTTGTCTTTTTGGCCGTTTTTCTTTTGTTATGGGAAATAATTATTAGAATTTTTGAAATTTCAGATTATTTGTTTATCGGACCAGTAGCAATAGTTAAAGGAGCTGTAGAAAATTATCAGTTGCTTTTAAAAAATGCAGCAGTAACTGTTTTGGAAATAATATTAGGATTAAGCTTAGGGGTGTCTTCGGGTATTATTTTGTCAGTTATGATTTCATATTTCAAATTTTGCAAGATCGTAATCTACCCTCTTATTGTAGCCCTTCAGTCGGTGCCGAAAATAGTTTTTGTGCCAGTTATTTTAGTCTGGTTAGGTTTTGGTTTACCATCGAAAATTGTAATTGCTGCTATTTTTTCTCTTTTCCCGGTTTTAATTAATTTAATCAAGGGAATGGAAAATTTAGATCGGAAATTAATTGATTTATTAATCGCTTACCGATGCAGTAAAAGAGAAATATTTTTTAAAGCAAGATTGCCCAATGCTCTTCCAGATTTTTTTGCTGGTGTTAAAATAGCTACCCCCCTTAGTGTTATTGGTGCTATCGTTGGTGAATTTATGGGTACAAGTGAAGGATTAGGTTACCTTATTTCTTTGGGGCAAAGTCTTCTAAATCTTCCTTTAACTTTTAATGTGGCAATTATTCTAGGCTGTGTGGGTATTTTTCTTTTTAAGATAGTAAATTTTCTTGAAAGAAAAACAATGCCCTGGAATCACCTAAAAGAGAGCGAGATTGAATTAATGTTTTAAAAATTTAAAAAAGGAGGATTCATAATAATGAAAACGATAAAGAAAGTATTGTTGCCAGTGGTATTATTGTTAGTTATTAGTGTTTGGCAGAATATTTTTGGATTGACTTTAGCTGAAGCGGATGAATTGAAGCTGAAAAAAGTGAGATTCCTTTTACACACTAACCCAACATTACATTTTTTCCCTCCGTATATTCTTGGCAAGGAATTAGGTTTTTATTCTGAAAGGGGATTAGAAGTGGAATTTGTTAAAGGTCAATCTTCATTAACGGCTTTGCCTTTGGTAGCAAAAAATGAAGTAAATTTTTGTATAGTAGATGCGTTATTACTTTTGAAAGCTAGAGAAAATAATATCCCTGTTAAAGCAATAGCTAGTGTCTATCAAGCTAATATGTCTGCTATCTTTTTTTTAAAAAAAAGCGGGATTAAGAAACCGGAAGATTTAAAAGGGAAAATCATTGGCACAAATATGACTCAATATCTCAGTTTACATTTGCCGGTTTTTTTGAAAAAAGTTGGTTTGTCTGAAGATGAGGTAAAGATAGTAGATATAAGAGGGGCGCCTGGAATCGCAGTTCAGATGTTATTAAATGGCAAAATAGATGCTTATGTAGCTCTAATTGCCACAGGTTGGTATAAAGACAAACTTTTAGTACAGATGGATAATGTTAGCTATTTTTTGTTTAAAGATTATGGTGTAGATTCTATGGGTAATGTATTAGTGACGAGCGAAAAATTTATTAAGGAAAATCCGGAAGTGGTCCGAAATTTTGTTCAGGCTTCAAAAAAGGCTTGGGAGAAATCAATACAAGATCCGAATTTAATGATAGAAATTCATAAAAAACGTTTCCCCGAGATTATAAAAGAACATACCTTAGCAGGTTTCATGAATTCTCTGGGGTATATCAGCGGGGAATCTGGGGGAAAAATTGGCTATATGCCTTTAAGAGATTTGGAGAGGACTCAAAAAATATTTTCTGATTTTGGTTTTCTAAGTGGAAGGATTCAAGTAAAAGAAGCTTTTACGAATGAATTTTTGAAATGAAAACATGAGCGGAGCTCCTAAAGAGAAATTACAGGAGCTCCTTTTGATTCTTTGAAGAGGAGGTATAAAGCGATGATTGAAATAAAGGAAATAAGTAGGTTTTTTTATAGCGGCAACGGCGTGTTAGAGGTTTTAAAAAAGATTTCTTTTAGCGTTGAAAAAGGTTCA
The DNA here is from genome assembly GCA_964388895.1 of uncultured Candidatus Saccharibacteria bacterium. Taxonomy (GTDB): domain Bacteria; phylum Patescibacteriota; class Minisyncoccia; order Portnoybacterales; family GWB1-42-6; genus CAYMCB01. The sequence continues at coordinate 110 of CAYMCB010000058.1, read as the reverse complement.
ATAACTTCTTTAGTAGGGCCAAACGGTTGTGGTAAGACTACACTTTTAAGAATTATTGCAGGTATCATTGAGGCTGATAGTGGAAGTATTCTTATTGATGGCAGGAATAT
>CAYMCB010000057.1:0-3597 GCA_964388895.1 uncultured Candidatus Saccharibacteria bacterium | reverse complement strand
CAACGGCGCTGGGGTTGGGGGGTTGAAAACATTCCTTATGTTTTATTTGGCTTTTGGCAAAATAAAAAAATTCCTTTTAAGAAAAAATTTTTTTGGGCTTTTAATCACTTAGAGGGTTTTTGGTCTTGGAGCACAAATGCTTTGATAATTTTTATGTTAGGATGGTTGCCGCTTTTTCTGGGAGGTTATGAGTTTAACGCTACTCAGCTTTCTTATAATTTGCCGCAAATTACCAGAATAATTATGACTGCCGCTATGATTGGCGTGGCTTCTTCGGCGTTTTATGGAGTTTTAATTTTGCCCCCTCGGCCAGCTAATCGGCCGCGAGGTTATTATTTTTTAATGGTAGCGCAATGGATTTTAGTTCCAGTATCTCTCATTATTTTTGGCGCTATTCCAGGACTTGAAGCGCAAACTCGTTTGATGCTTGGAAAATACATGGGGTTTTGGGTAACACCTAAAGTGCGCATTCGGTAAAATGCTCTTTAAATATAATAAAAAATAAACAGCAAAATAAAAAAGGGCGATTAAGCCCTTTTTGAATTTTTGAATCTTTTATTTTATTTTTTCCCTTTGCGGCTTTCCTTTTGCGGCTAATTCTTTGCAGCTAACACATTTGTCAGCGAAAAGAACTTTTTCTAGGCGGGCGGCAGGAATAGGCTCGCCACAAACTACACAGATTCCGTATTGGTCAGTGGCTAATTTTATTTGGGCGACGATTATTTTTTTTAGACATTTTTTTAGAACGTCTACCCTTTTTTTAAAAATACCAGAATCAGATTCGGGTAGATAGCTGATTGTATCATCCTCTATTTTTTGAGGCGTTCTAAGGATTCCGTTTAAGCCATTTTGGAGCTTATTAATTTCTTTAATGATTTCTTTTTTTTGGCTTTCTAATGCATTAAAAATGCATTTTTTCGCCGAATACGAAAGAACGTTCTCCTCTCTCCTTTTTTCCATTTTTTCTCTCCTCCTAGTTTTGATTTTTAAAAAACTAATTTATTTTAGCTTTTGATTTTAAAAAAGTCAATTTTTCTCTTTTTAAGGATTAGGATTATTCTAGGTGAATTAAATGACGGAATTTTTTTAATTCTTTTGCCAGAGCGGGATATCTTTCTAAATTGGGGCTATTTCTTAAAATTTTTTTTGCTTCTTGGCGGACAGCTTGAATTAAAGGCAAATCAGAAAGTGAAGCCATGGAAAGGTCTGGCAATCCCCATTGGCGTACTCCATATAAATCTCCTGGCCCTCGGAGCTGCAAATCTTTTTCGGCTAAGGCAAAACCATTTTCGGTTGAAAGGAGAGCATCGAGACGAGAATTGGTTTTTAAGGAAGCAGATTCGCTGAAAAGGAAGCAATAAGATTGATGTTGCCCTCGGCCGATGCGTCCTCGAAACTGATGGAGTTGAGCCAAGCCGAAACGTTCTGCCCCTTCAATTATCATAATAGTAGCGTTGGGGACATCAATGCCAACTTCAATGACTGAGGTTGAAACTAGAATATCAATTTTTCCATTTCTAAAATCGGCCATTATTTTTTCTTTTTCTTTTGGTTTCAGCTGGCCATGAAGCTCAGCAACTCTAAATTCAGGGAAGATATCTTTAGCTAATTTTTTAACTTCTTCTTTAACAGTTTTTATTTCTTTTTCTTTTTGTTTTCTGTTTTCTTCTTTATTATCTAATAAATTATTATTGTTTGTTTCTATTCTGGGGCAAATAACAAAAACTTGACGGCCTTTTTTTATCTGTTCGCGGATGAAATTATAGGTGGTTAGACGTTCTTCTGGCATTACAATTTTAGTTATAATTTTTGGTCGGCCAGGTGGCATTTTTGAAATTATAGAAATGTCTAGATCCCCAAAAAGAGCTAAAGTTAAAGTGCGGGGGATAGGAGTAGCAGTCATTGAAAGTAGATGAGGGATAGTTTGTGGTTGTCCGTCGTTTAGCTGAATAATTTTTTGTTGTAAGGCTGCTCGCTGATTGACGCCAAAACGATGCTGTTCATCTATGATAGCTAAGGCTAATTTTTTAAAAAGAATTTTTTCTTGTATTAGAGAGTGAGTGCCAATGATAATATCGGAATTATTAATAATTGATAAAAGGTCAGCGGTTTGCCCCTTTCTGTTTATTTTTTTCTCTCCGCTAGTTATAAGCCCAATTTTAACATTGAATTTTTCTAAAATTTGGCAGAAAGTTTTGTAGTGTTGGTTAGCTAAAATTTCTGTTGGCGCCATGAGAGCTGTTTGATAGCCAGCCCGAGCTACTTGCAGCGCCGCTAAAGCTGCTACTACGGTTTTTCCTGAGCCTACGTCTCCTTGCAAAAGCCGATTCATTGGATGATTTTTTTCTAGGTCTTTAATAATTTCCCAAGCAGCCCGACGTTGATCATCTGTTAGTTTGAATGGTAAGTTTTTGACTAGTTCTTTAGTTTCTTTTTCGCTGAATGGAATTTTTACAGCTTTTTCTTTTTGCCAATTTATTTTTTGTTTTAAGTTAAAAAGTTGAAGCAAGAAAAGTTCGTTAAAAGCTAAACGTCTTTTTGCCCGAGAGATTTCTTTTAAGCTTTTAGGAAAGTGAATTTGAAAGAGAGCTGTTTTAAGATTAAGCAGTTTTTGAGAGTCTTTCACTTCTTGAGGTAGCCAGTCTTCTATTTGATTCAAAATAGGCGAGAAAAACTGGAGTAAATAACGCAAATAACGCGAAGAAAGGCCGGCTGTTTCTGGGTAAACTGGCACTAAGCGACCTGTATGGCGAAGAAGAGATTGATTATAATTTTTATTATCGTGGATTTTGCTTATTTTTATTTTTTCGTAAGAAGGATTTGAAAAATATAAACCTTTATCAAAGTTTATTTTACCAGAAATACTAATTTGGTCATTGACTTTTAATGTTTTTAAAAGAAACGGTTGGTTAAACCAAATAATTTTAACTATTCCTGACTCATCGGCTAAGTAGGCTTCGGTTAAAGTCATTCTTTTTTTCCAGGTACGGATGTTTTTAATTTCTATGATTTTCCCCTGAACCGTTGCGTTTTCGTTTAGTTTTATTTGGCTGATTGGTATGATTTTTGAGAAGTCGTCATAGCGATGTGGGAAATGATAAAATAAATCTTGAAGATTTTTAATTCCGAGTTTAAGTAGCCGTTTTTGGTAAGCGGGTTGAATTCGAGAAATATTAGAAATGGGAGCGCTGAGCAGATGAGGAATTTTCAATTTTTGTTTTTTGCAGTAAGATTTTTAAAAATAAAAAATAGAATTAGTTTAGTTAAAAGCAGAGATAAATTATAACATATATTAAAATCTGGTTTTTTGAACCAGCCAAGCAGGCTTCTAAAAGTCAAATTCTGGTGCCCTCGTGAGGAGTCGAACCTCAATTACAAGATCCGCAATCTTGTGTCCTATCCATTGAACGACGAGGGCTTTTATTTAATTTTTAAAAATTTATTTTTTTGGCTAACCAATCGCTAAAACTTTCTTCTGTTTCTTCTTTTTCTTTAACAAAATTTAAAAGTAGGTCACGAATTTTTTTAGCGTCTTGATATTTTAAAAGAATAATTAGATGAGAATTGATTAGATTTTTTGTTTTTAATGATAAAGAG
>CAYMCB010000056.1:0-3610 GCA_964388895.1 uncultured Candidatus Saccharibacteria bacterium | reverse complement strand
CCAAAAACCCAAAAACTACTTTAACTAAAACATAAAAGAAAAATCTTTTCATTTAGCCCTCCTTTTTACTTTGCTGTTTTTAAAAAACTAATTATAAATTATGCCACAAATAAAAAATTATAGCAAGAGTAAATTTAACTTTAAACAAACTAAAACTATAAAATATTTTTTATTCTGCAATTATCTATTTATTATTTTTTATTAAAAATACTCATCAAAAAAACCTCCGATTATCCGATTAGGAGGCAAAAAACAAAAAAAATATTACTCTGGCTGGGGAGGAGGGATTCGAACCCCCGCATGCAGCGTCCAGAGCGCTGTGCCTTACCGCTTGGCTACTCCCCAAAAACTTTTTAAAAATATAAAATTATAGCCGAAAAATCAAGCTTTAAGATAACGCCTAATTGCAATCAAGCTTGAAATACCTCCTAGGAGAACGCCAACTCCTACAATAAGTAATACAAATTGCCAAAAATTAGCTTTATAAAAATAAAGTAAATCAACACTCGGCAAAAAAGAAGTAATCTTACCAGAAATCAACCAAAGCAAAGGATAAAGAAAAATTAAAGTGAAAATAGCTGAAACTAAACCATAAAGTATCCCTTCTGTCACGAAAGGTCCCCGAATAAACCAATTAGAAGCACCGACTAACCTCATCACTGAAATCTCCTCTCGCCAAATATACATCGTCAACCGCACAGTATTAAAAGAAACTAAAATAGCCAACATCGCCAGCGCTAATGACACAGCCCAACCACCCTTTTCTATATTGCCAGTTAAATTCGTTAATCTTTCTATAACATCCTTATTCTGTTTATAATTTATTTTATCTATCAAACCCTTAAATCTTTCCTCATTAAAATAATTAGCTATGGTTTCATATTGCGAAGGATGATTGGCTTTTATGTTTAAACTTCCCTCTAAAGGATTAGTATCTAGTTCCTGAAGGCTTTGCATCAAAACATCGCTATCTTTGTGACGTTCTTTAAAACGCGCTAAAGCCTCTTCCTGAGAAACATAATCTACGCTTTTAACTTCTGGTAATTTCAACAATTCCTGCCGAATACTTAAAATCTTTTCTTCTTCTGTGTCTTGATAAAAATAAACACTAACATCTACCCGATTTTCTAAATTTTTAATAACCGTCTGAGTCATTACATTAAAAAGCGCCAAAAGCCCAATCATCAGCAAAGCTAAAACCATTACCGCTACCGTCGCAGTAGAAAGCCAAAGATTACGTACAAAACTCTGCCAGCTGGCTCTTAAAATTCTTAATAAATTTGCTTTAAGCATAAAATAAATTTTTATTTATTATAAAATATAACGCCCTTGTTCCTCATCCCTAATAATCCTTCCTTTATCTAAAGTTACAACTCGCCTTCCTAGATTATTAATGACCTCTCGATCATGAGTTGCTAAAACAATAGTGGTGCCAAGCTCATTAATTTTTAACAAAAGTCTTATAATATCCCAAGTGTTTAATAAATCTAAGTTTCCCGTTGGTTCATCCGCCAGAATAACAGCTGGCCGATGAACTAAAGCTCTAGCAATAGCTACCCGCTGCTTTTCACCTCCGGATAATTGATGCGGAAATTGATTCAACTTATTAGCTAATCCTACCAGTTCTAAAAGCTGAGGGACATCTTGTTTTATTTCTTGATTAGAAGCGCCAATAACTTCCATAGCAAAAGCTACATTTTCATAAGCTGTTCGGTCAGGCAAAAGACGAAAGTCTTGAAAAATCATACCAATTTTTCGACGCAAAAAAGGTAACTCTTTTTCTTTAAGTAAATTTATATTTTGCTTATCTAAAAAAATTTTTCCGTAAGTGGGAATCTCTTCACCAATTAACAATTTAAGCAAAGTAGATTTTCCCGCCCCTGATGGCCCAGCCAAAGAAACAAATTCTCTCGGTTTTATAACTAAATCTACATTGTCTAAAGCTTTACAGCCATTATAGATTTTAGAAACTTTTTGAAAAACAATCATCTTAAATTATCTGTCAAAAACAAAAAAATTAAAAATTATATAATTATTACAGAAATTCTGTTAATTATTTGATGCGCTTAACATTCTAATCTCTGCTTCAATAAATTCATCTAACTCTCCATCTAATATTTCATCAGGCTGGGAAGATTCAACGCCTGTACGCAAATCTTTGACTAACTTATAAGGATGTAAAACATAGTTACGAATTTGAGCTCCCCATTCAGCCGTTCCCTCGCCACTCTGAATTTTTGAACGTATTTTTTCTACGATTTGCATTTTCTGATTCTGCTGTTGTTTAAAAAGAAGGCTGGCTAAAATTTTCATTGCTTGTTCACGATTAGCGGCCTGAGAACGTTCACTTTGGCAAGTGGCTACTAAACCAGTCGGTTTGTGAATCAAACGAACAGCTGACTCGGTTTTATTCACGTATTGCCCACCCGGGCCTGAAGATTTAAAGGTCTCCATAACCACATCTTCGGGTTTGATAATAACCGGTAAAACATCCTCAAACTCTGGCAAAACCTCCACTAAGGCAAAAGAAGTATGTCGTAAATTAGCAGCGTTGAAAGGCGAAAGTCTGACTAAACGATGAACGCCCGATTCTCCTTTTAAAGTGCCAAAAGCGTAAGGGCCAGTCACTTCTAAAATTACATTTTTTATTCCTGCCTCTTGACCCTTATGAATATCTAAAATCTTTATTTGAAAACCACGCCTTTCTCCAAATCTTTGATACATCCTCCATAAAATTTGAGCCCAATCCTGAGCCTCGGTCCCCCCAGCACCAGCATAAATAGAAAGCAAGGCATCATTTTTATCATAAGGGCCGGAAAAAAAGATTTTTAATTCTTCCTGCTTTAATTTTTTCTCTAAATTTCTTATTTTATCTAATAAATTAACTTCTTCACTTTGGGATAATTCCTCTTCCTCGCTAATTTTAGCTACCTCCTCCTTCAAAACTAATAACTCTAAATCTATTTCCTCCCATTTTTCTCTTTCCTCTTTTAAAAGAGATAATTCTTTGCTTAACTTAGCTGATTTAAAATTTTCTTGCCAAAAAGTTGGATCAGACATCTCCTTTTCTATAAAAGCTATCCTCTCTTTTTTACCAACCAAATCAAAGACAGTCTCGAGCCTTTTGAACCCGGTCCTCTAAATCTTTTATTTTTTCTTTAAAGCTATTCATTTAACTACTCATCCTATTTTTACATAAAAAAGATAAAAAAACAATCTCTTCTACAAAAACTAATAATCAATCTCTTTTTTCCCTATCAGAGCCACCTCCCAGGATCGAACTGGGGACCTACGCGTTACGAATGCGTTGCTCTGCCAACTGAGCTAAGGTGGCTCTCATAGGAAAAATTTATTTTATCTATATTCTAACTTCATGCTTTATAAAATTTATCCAAAATACTCAATAACTAAAAACCAATTTTCTTCTAATAAAATCTTTTTTGAGTATCTATACAACCAAGCTCGAACCTATTTTATCAAAAATTCCTGAAACTTGAAAGATTACGCTCGCTTCGCTCGCGGTATCCCGTCCCTGCGGCTCACCGCCTAACGGCAACGCAAAACTCGCAAAAATTGACATATCTTTTAAGGGGCGCGCGCAAAATTCTTT
>CAYMCB010000055.1:0-3656 GCA_964388895.1 uncultured Candidatus Saccharibacteria bacterium | reverse complement strand
ATCTTCTTTGTGAAGCTTGCGCTTATTTTCAAAAAAATGCTTTTTTGCAAATTTATGAAAATTATATAAAAACTGGCAAAGTCAAATTAGAGGTTTATGTTACACTCCCTTATGAAACTGGCAAAGCTGCCCTTTGTGCTTTAGAACAAAATAAATTTTTTGATTATATAGATTATGCTTTGGACCACCAGCTGCAAATCAAAGGAGAACAAGATTTGAAAGATTTTGCTGTAAATATCGGTTTAAACGAACAAAAATTTAATGAATGTTATAGTGATAAGAGAGTTAATCAGCGCTTAGAAAAATGGAATGAAGAAAGAGAAAAAAGAGGGGTTAATTCAACGCCAACTTTTTTCATCAATGGCCAAAAACTTATTGGCGCCCAACCTTTTAAAGAGTTTCAAAAAATTATAGAAGAAAAACTTAAAGAAAAAGAACAAGAGTTAAAATAAAAAAATCCCCGCCAGATGCGGGGATTTTTAAAAAGTCGCTTTTATTGACATATAAACTATTTTATTGTATAATCATAATAACTTATGCTCGACCAAAAATCTCCTTCAGCAAATCAAAAGAATGTTTCTTTTTGGGAAAAAATTACCAATTTTTTTGTGCCGGAAAAAAATAATAATTACTTGCCTAGAGCCTTAGATGCCAAATATCTTTTTTGGTATGGGTTTGCTATATTTTTTTTAAAAATAACTATTTTGGCTTTAATTATTTTTTTACCTAATACCATTCTTTTTTCTGATATTACAAGTTCTCAACTATTAAATTTAATAAATAAAGTTAGACAGGGAGAAAATCTGCCTCCTTTAACCTTAAACCAGCAACTTAATAAAGCTGCAGAATTAAAAGCTAATGACATGGTTGCAAATAATTATTTCGATCATATAAGTCCCTCGGGTATTACACCTTGGCATTGGTTCAAAAAAGCTGGTTACCAATATATTTACGCTGGCGAAAATTTGGCTATGGATTTCTGGGAAAGTGAAAGTGTATTTAATGCTTGGATGAATTCACCAACTCATCGTGCAAATATTTTAAATCCTAATTTTAAAGAAGTAGGGTTAGCTGTAGTTAATGGCCAAATTCAAAACCATCAGGCGACATTAGCAGTTTTAGATTTTGGCACTCAAATAAAAAATGAACAAAAAAAAATCGCTTCCTCAAAATCAATTTCTACTCCTTCTAATTTGACTCCTCCAGCTTCCACGCCAGCGCCAATTTTAACTTCTTCTCTTTCTCCTACAAAAATAAACAACTCACCATCTTTATCACCTTTATCTTTGCCGTCGCCGGAAGTTAATACTTTGCAACCTTCGCCTTCTGGTTCTCTTACGCCACCGGTTTTGGCTGAAAATATACAAAAGCCAGAATTAAGCCCAGCTCTTACCCCTTCAGCAAATTATCCAAATTCTGATTTTTCTACTTTCAAAGAAAATCCCGCGCCTAAAGTCTTAGGAGTATTTGTTACCCGCGCAGAAGAAATGGCTAAATGTTTTTATCTCTATTTTTTGTTGTTTTTGCTAGCGGCTTTAGGGGTAAATATTTTTGTCAAAATAAAAATTCAGCATTGGCAAACAATTATTGCTACCTTAGGATTAATTCTGATATGCGGCGCTTTTATTTTTATTTAATTTTATGGAGAAGAAAGCATTAAAAGAAATTTTTGGATGCCTGCCCAAAGCTTTATTGATTAACTTTATTTTGGGTGCTTTATCCCTGCTTTTAGGCATAGCTTTTGGCGCGCCAAAAATCTATATAACTGAAAAAACCGCTAAAATTGTCTTTGGCTTTTTATTTTTCTTTTATAGCTTAATTACTTTTTGGAGTATTTTTACTTTAAAAAAATACCGCTTGCGAGAAAATTTAGTTGTTTCTGGCCCCTATAAATTTATCCGTCACCCTATGTATAGCGCCATTGTTTTCTTATTGAATCCGGCTTTAGGCTTTTTCTTTCGTTCCTGGCCCCTTTTGCTTTGTAGTTTTCTTTTATATTTTGTTTGGAAAAAATGTTTAAAAAGCGAAGATTTGATTTTAGCTGATAAATTTGGTGAACAATGGCGTAACTGGCAATGGCAGACTGGCGCGCTTTTCCCACAATTATGGAAAATTAATAAACCTCTATTTTTTATTTTTTGGGGAACAGTAGTCTTTCTAACAGCTTTTGTTATTCTCAATTTCCCCGCGCTTTATTTGCGTTGGGCCCAATGGGAAGAAAACGAAACAAATATTTTGCCAAATACGATTGCTATTAACACAAAAATCGAAAATTCAATTTCAAACAAAGATGAAAGTCAAATTACAGATTCAAGTCTGCCTTTAGCAAACAATAATTTCATCAACCGCGAAAATTCTATAATTATTAGTCGCCTCGATATTGACGCACCATTAGTTTTTGCTAAAAACACAACCCAAAAAGAATTAAATCTTGCTTTAAATCAAGGAGTAGTTATTTATCCTGGCAGCGCCTTGCCCGGACAAAACGGCGAAGTTTTCCTAACTGGCCATAGTTCAACTTATATCTGGAACAAAACTCCTTATGGACAAATTTTTGCTTTACTGGATAAATTGCAACCGGGCGATATCGTTTCTTTAATTTTCCAAAATCATCAATATAATTATAAAATAACTAACAAAGAAATTTTATCGCCTAACGCTGTTAAGCTTTCTAATGACGAAAAACCAACTTTAACTTTAATGACTTGCTGGCCAGTTGGTACCATAGCCAAAAGACTGCTTGTTAGAGGAGAATTAATAAAATAAATAATTTTTGTCTTTACCCTTGACAAATAAGCTTTTAATATTTTATAATTTACTATTACTTTTTGGGTTAAAAATAAACTCAAAATAGTAAAAATAGTACCTAAAAAATAAAAAATAAAAAAAGGAGGTAGGGGAAATGAAGAAAAATTTTTTCTTTTTTGGAATTTTCATGCTTTTTGTTATAGCCTCTGTGGCTATACCAGCAAAAGCATGTGAATTCTGTAATCTGCCCCTGCCTTTAAAACAGGGGTGTTTAGAAGTAGCCCAAGATGCCATCGGTAGCCATTCCCTTGATTGCCAGAAGCAATTTTTAAGAGAATTGGTCACCGGATTTAAAAGGGCTAGTGCAACTATATTTCTTAAAGGGAATACCTTTGATTGGCTTGTAGATAATGAAGGTTTTGTTCGACAAGCCCTTCAAAGTAATATTTCTCTTTCGGGGAAAGTGTATCCAACAAATATCTGCGGGAGAAATATAATTTTTTTCTATCCTGCAGATAATAGTTTTCTTTTCGGATTAAAAATAAAATCACCCTCGGCTTCGAATTCAAAAAAAACTCATGCTCTTATATCTACTATATCTGTTTCGGATTCAAATACAGGCATAATAGGCTTAAGCAAGAAGGAAGAATACGAAAGATACAGATGGGATGGCCGAGAAATCGAGATCCAGCCCATTCTGTCTGAAAATAAGAAAGACAAGAAAGGAGAAGAGAGATGAAGATGAAAAATATAATTTTATCTTGCGCCGCCCTTGCCCTTTTAACGGGATGCACGGGCATAATTGTGAAAAAGGCGGAAAAACCTTATAGGGTTGAAGAGGTAAGAGCAGAAAAACCTTATGAGGTAAAAGAGGAACTCATTCCTCAAAAAATAGAGCTCATCTCTGA
>CAYMCB010000054.1:0-3854 GCA_964388895.1 uncultured Candidatus Saccharibacteria bacterium | reverse complement strand
AGAAAAACATTTTTATAAAGAAATTATTTTAGGAGAAGAATAGATGAAAAATTTCCTTCCTAAAATTTTTAAATTTATTGCTTTAATTTTTTTGGTTTTATTAATTTTAATCGGTGGTTATTATATCTATCAATTGTTTTTAATTCCTAAAACAGTAAAATTGTCATCGCCTAGTTTTTACTATCCTCAATATAGCGTTGTCTATAAATTTGGAATAACTCAAATAAAAGGAACCGCTGTTACCGTCGGTTATAAAACCATTCCCCTTACTCAAGTTACCGCTGAAGTTGAAAAAGATATGAAGGCTATTAAAGAAGCTGGTTTTGATGGAATAAAGCTCAATTTTTTTCTTAATAAGGATGCCGCCTATTTAGCTAATCGTCTAGCTCTTCATGCTGCTCAAAATGATCTTTATCCTATTGGTGTTTTTCAGGCCGACCCTTCCCGCCCCAAAAGTCAACCCTTTACGCCAGAAGAAATGAAACAATGGCAAGAATATGTAAAAGAGCAAGTAAGAAATAACAAAGACATTGTCTATTTTTGGGAAATATGGAATGAGCCCGGTATAGAGTTATTTAAATACGGCACACCAGAAGAGTTTGTTGAACTTTTAAAAGCTACTTATCCGATAATTAAAAAAGAAAATCCCCAAGCAAAAGTTATTGTTACCTTAGGCGCCGATGGAAGAGACACTAATTTTGAAAATAGGGTTTTAGCTTTAGGCGGTGGTGATTATTTTGATATCTTCAGTTTTCATCCATATGGCGCCAATCCTTACCTGCAAGAAGATTTGGTTAAAGAAGCAATTGCCCGCGAGAAAGCATTAGTTGCCAAGTATAATAACCGCTGGCCATTAATAATTGGTGAAATTGGTCAGCCAGTCAGCGAAGTTTCAGAACAGGAACAGGCCAGACTGGCCAAATTTCTTTTTAGCGAAGCAGCTAACAATAATTTGCCGGTTACCTGGTATTATTGGAGTGACGAGCACTTGCCAAAGAATTATAAAGGCATAGGTGACGGATCTAATTGGGGTTTAATTCGATATGACGGCTCTGAAAGACCAGCTCTTAAAGCAATAAAAGAATTTTTAAAGTAGTTTGCTGCTAATTTAATTCAAGCATTACCAAAAAATCGCCAAGCAGGCGATTTTTTGGTATGGCCTCCGCAGGCAAAATGAAGTTAAAAACCATTTTTTGACGGTTTTGTATGGTGGAATTTAAAAAGTCTTAAAGAGTTTAGGGGCGGGAAAAAGTCTGTTAAAAAGTTATAAGCGGCGGCCGCGCTAGGCCCTAAAAATCCTCCGAAAACTAAAATTAAGCCTATAGAATTTATAATTCCCCACAAAATTAGATTTTGATTCACAATCCTCATTGTTCTTTGACTCATCTGAATTGTATCCACTATGTTCCTTAAGTCATCTTTCATTAAAGCAATGTCTGCTGCTTCAATGGCTGTATCTGAACCAATTGTTCCCATAGCGAAGCTAATGTCTGCTAAAGCTAAAGATGCCGCATCGTTTACGCCGTCCCCAAGCATACCAACCTTGTATTTTTTATTAAGAGAATCCTTTACAAAATTAACTTTTTCTTGCGGTAAAAGATTGGCATGAAACTCAGTAATCCCAACTTCTTTAGCTACTTGGTTGACCGCTGCTTCGTTATCGCCGGTTAAAATTAATATTCTTTCTACTCCTAGTTTTTTAAGTTCATTTATAACATAGTGCGCATGAGGACGAACTGAATCCGAAAGAGTCACCAAACCAATCAAAAAACCATCCATTCCAAGAGTCACTAACATCCGGCCCAAAGATTTTTCTTTTTGGATAATAGAAATTTCTTCACCTGAAAAAGCAATACCGTTATTTTCTAAAAATTTTATGTTTCCGGCTAATACTCTTTTATTATCTACAAATCCGCTAATTCCATAACCTGCTTCCTCGTGGATTTGATTTATGCTAACAAATTTAATGTTCTTTTCTTTTAAAAATTTATAAATCGCTTTGGAGGTAGGATGACTTGATTCCACAATCAACCCCCCTAAGATACTCAAAAAATTTTTTCAGAATAGTTTTTAAAAACAAAAATCTGATTCACTTTGGGTCTGCCTTCAGTTAAGGTTCCGGTTTTATCAAAAATCATCACTTTTAGTTTGGTTAATCCTTCAATAAAACTCGCCCCCTTTATAATGATTCCTTTTTTGCCTGCTCTGCCAATGGTAGCAATAAAAGCCAGTGGAATGGCTATTGCGAGATCATCGGCACAAGTAACAAGCAAAACAGCAAGCACTAAAGACAAATTGTGGGTTAAATAGTAGAGAAAAAGGCTTCCCAAAAGCGTGAAAAGAATGTAAAAGTTTGTAAATTTTTCAGTTATTGAAGTAATTGAGGCTTTTCCTTTTTGAGACTTTTCAATTAGTTCTAAAATTTTAGCAAAGGTAGTATCTTGACCAATTTTTGTCGTTTTAACTGATAAAGAGCCAGAAACATTTAAAGTTGAGCTAAAAACTTCATCGCCAACGGTTTTAGCAACCGGCTCGGATTCGCCCGTTAATGATGACTGGTCAACACTGGCGCTCCCCTCTATGACAATTCCATCAACAGCAATCCTCTCCCCAACCTCCACAACCACTAAATCATTAACCTTTACTTCTTCAAGTGGTTTTTCAACAATTCCTTGTTCGGTTTTAATTAAAACTTTTGTTGGCCTTAGTTTCAATAAACTTTGAATGGCTCGTTTTGTTCTGGCTTCGGTAAAGTAAGCAAAAAATCTGGCTGAAGCAAGCATCAAACTAATAAATACTGCTGAGTGAAATTCTTTATTCAATAAAGAAAAAATTAAGGCAATACTAGCCAAAAGGTCTATTGTAAGCCGCCGATTTATTAATGCTCTTAGGGCGCTCCAGAGCACGGGTAAAAGCCCGCCTATTGAAACAAAAAGTAAAATAATTTTATCGAAACTGCCAATAAAAATATGAAAAAAATCTGCTCCCAGAACAAAAACTGATAAGAAAATTAAAAATACATCCAACCAAAAATAGAAAGGATATCTAGTTAAGATAAAAGTGGAAATTTTATGATGCTTTCTTTTTAACATTTTAAGATGGGTTGCGGAGAAATAATTAAAATTAATGAGTTCTCTGTCTTTTATTTATAATTCAAGATTACGGTTTTTGCATTTGTTTTTCCTTCCTCAACTTTTATCGGCAGTGAATCAATTGGCTGGATTAAATCCGATGGGAAATTTAAATTATTAAAATAAATTTTATACTTTCCTGGTTTTACAAAAAACGTTGCCACGCCTTTGGAATTTGTTAATTGACGTCCGCCAGCTGGTGGTGTCCCTGGTTGCTCTCCAAGATTAACCTCAATATTAGCTGCGGGAATTTTGTCTTCTTTTAAAACTGTTATTTCCACTCTCGCCTCCCCCGAAATATCTTTATTGGATGAAGGAGAAATTGCTGGTTTTAAGTTGAATATCAGAAAGGCAAGCAACAGTAGCAAAATAATATCTAAGCGAAGCCTAATTTTAGTGGTGAAAATAAAGTATAATCCAATAATTACTGTTGGCACAGAAAAAATCACTAAAGGGAACATAACATATCCAAACAACGCGCTGATTATATCCTGCTCTGCCAATTTTGGTCCGAGCCAAAAAAGCCATGAAAAAGCGCTTAGACCAACAAGAAAACGAAGAATTTTAATGATGATTTTTATTGTATTTGATTCGGTTAAGCTCATTTTTTAATAATTAAAAATTAAAATTGAATATAAATTTTTGATATAAAATTTTAAGCCGGTGGCTTATTTACTAACTTCAACTAAATAATCTTCGTTCATTTCAGTTAAAATATCTCGG
>CAYMCB010000053.1:0-3987 GCA_964388895.1 uncultured Candidatus Saccharibacteria bacterium | reverse complement strand
CAGACAGAAGATTCCAGGAAGTGGCTAAGAGGAGAAAAAGGAATAAAAGATTTAAAGGTTCTTTCAAATCTAGATATTTCACCTGTGTCAATTAATTTCTTACTTCTACTAAAAAAATGAAGTTTTTCTATTTTTTTCTCAATTCTATTTGCAGCAAACTTATTAGCCACAGCCTCTATGGTTTCAGAGGGCTGTTTTTGGACAAAACTCTTTTCTTCAAAATAATTTTCTGAAAATTCTTTTTGCTTTTGTATTTTTTTGGCTTTAATTCCTCCTCCTATATTTTTTTGGCTTCTCTCTTTTACCTTTTTCTCATACTCCTCTAACCACTTCTGAGTTGTCATCCAATCACGACCAATTTTAACAGCTTTCAGCTTTCCTTGACGCGCCCGCAAGCTCAAATACTCCTGAGAATAGGGAGCTAATTTACTTGCCTCTAAAAGAGAAAGATATTTTTTTGCTGTCTTTTTAATTACCTTCTCCAATTTTTTATTTTTTGGAAAAATAAAAACCCGCTGAGGCTTTTAGCCCCCTTCGGGTTTCTTAAGAAATTCCGGTTAATTTTATCTATTTATATTATTATTTTTCTATAAAAACATGTCAAGAATTTTCTCGCTTCTAATTCTATCGTTATACCGATACGCCAAATAATACATAAAAAATTAATAATAATCAAATATATCTTTTTGTTTTTCTTGCGTTTTTTGGCTTAAATAAAAGAAAAAATGAAATTAATCCTCTTATTAAAAATATCGGATTTAGAATATAAATATATTTTAGGCTATTATTTTTTATTTTTTCCACATTTTAAGTTATCAACAGGGAACTAACAACGATTTGCTTATGATAACTTCTCTACACAAAAATTTATCAAACTAAAAAACAAAAAACTAATCAGAAATTTTTTATAACTTTTTGACCTTAAATATCAAAATCAAAATCAAAAAACAACCCCTAAAAATCAATCATTAAGTTATTATTCCCTTTCTTACTTAATAAAATAAAATAGAGACTCCAATCTGGCCAGAATAATTCAATTAGATAGAGCCATTAAAAACGAATCTTTATACCTCTAAAAACCTCTAAATTAACATGCTATTTCTCTTTCCAAAGCTATGATTATGATATTAATTTTAACTTATTTTTTAATATATTTTTAAATAACATTAATAAACCTTAATAAATTTTGAACTGCATAAAAATAGAAAAAGATTTATTTCTATTATTTTCAAGCTTTTCGTTCTTAACTTAATTTTTAAAAATTAAAATAAAATCTGCAAACAATTTATTATTTAGCAAAAAATATCTTTCCTTTATCCCTATTTATCTAATTGCTGTCTTCTTGCTCTCTCGAAACTTTAAAACTTAAATTTTATTAATTTTATTAATCTAAATCTAAAAATACTATTATTTATAAAATTTTAACTAACTAAAAAATCAAAATTCTAAACAGAATTTAGATACTTGACATAATTTTTATATAACATAAAATTAAATAAAGAAACATTAATAAACTTTAATATAAAAATGATAAAATATATTACTGTAAAAAAAGCAGCTCAACTTCTTCACGTAACTCCATTGACTTTACGTAATTGGGATAAAATAGGCAAATTAAAAGCCTACCGACACCCAATTAATAACTACCGCATTTATCGCCTTGACCAGATTGAATCATTTTTAAGACAACTTGAAGGCAGTCGAGCAAAAAAGGCATATAGGAAAATCGATGTTTTTTAATTTTTAAAACAATATCATATAATCAAATATCTTTAGCCGCTTTAAGCGGCTTTTTTATAAAAATTTTTAATGCAAAAAACGCAAACAGAAAACCCCGCCAAAGCGGGGTCGTTCTGCAGAAATCCGGACTTAATATGTCCTATATCCATTTTATCTCTTTAAAAATTCTTGTCAAGAGGGCGCAAAAAGATATCGGATAAACGACATTTGGCATATCGGATAACTTTAAAAAATCTGCTATAATAAAAGAAAAAATAACCTAAAACTTAAATAGTTTAAATAACAAAAAATTAAAATGATTCTTTTTTGTTCTATGCTGCTTTTAGCAGACCAACTCATCCATATTCTCTCCCCCCTATATTAAATTTTAATTTAGCCGCTACTCCCTCTTCTGGCTTAAAAACATTAAAACATTTTAAAAATCAAAAAAATTAATTTTAAAAAAGCTCTTATGTTAGACCTCTGCGCCCCAAACCCCAATATAAGAAAAACGAATACCAATATTTAATGCTATTCAATTATCATTATTTTGTTTAAAAAGACTGATTCTTAGCCTGAATTGACAACTATAAGATATGATAATTAATAATTAATTATAAAAAAGAATAATTAGAAAAAATTCAATTAAGAAAAAATATAAAAACATTAAAAAATTATATAAAAATCATTAATAAAGATTAATAAATAAAAGAATAATTATGTTGAAAAAAATATTTTATGAAGCTACTAAATGGTGTCTGGATTTAATCTTCCCCAAAAATTGTCTTGGTTGCCAAAAAGAAGGAAATTATCTCTGCCCTACTTGCAAGAAAAGTATTCCTATAAATAACACCATCTTATGCTATGGCTGCGGTCGGCGTTCACCAAATGGCCAACTCTGCCTACAATGTAGAAAAAAACAT
Source organism: uncultured Candidatus Saccharibacteria bacterium (assembly GCA_964388895.1). Taxonomy (GTDB): domain Bacteria; phylum Patescibacteriota; class Minisyncoccia; order Portnoybacterales; family GWB1-42-6; genus CAYMCB01. The sequence continues at coordinate 1,345 of CAYMCB010000053.1, read as the reverse complement.
AAATTTCATCTGACTGGTTTATTAGTGGCTAGCGATTGGGAAAATCAGCTTCTAAAACAAATCGTTTATGAGTACAAATACCGTTTCATAAAAGATTTAGCTAATCCTTTAAGCGAAATAATGATTAATTTTATTAAAATTAATGCTTCTGATGAACTCCCTTTTTGGTCATCTGCAAAAATTGTCATCATACCTGTCCCTCTTCATCCTAAAAGAGAAATCTGGCGAGGATTTAACCAAAGCACTTTACTCGGAAAAATTTTAGCCCAACAACTTAAAATTGATTTTAAAAACAACCTCCTTATTCGCCATCGTTTTACTTCACCTCAAGCCGATATAAAAAATCAAAAAAATCGTCAAAAAAATATCAAAAATGCTTTTTCTTTAAAAAATAATCTTTCTAAGACAGAAATTTCTTTTTTGAAAAATAAAATAGTTATTTTAATAGATGATATAGCCACGACTGGCGCCACACTAAACGAATGCGCTTTAGCGCTTAAGCCTCTTCAACCCAAAGAAATTTGGGGATTAGTTTTAGCTCGAGGTTAATTATAAAAAATTGACTGCTTGTTAAAAAAAAGATAAAGTTTTATTGTAGAGTTATAGGAGAGGTGGCTGAGTGGCCGAAAGCAGCACACTGCTAATGTGTTGAGCCTTAACCGGCTCCGTGGGTTCGAATCCCACCCTCTCCGCCAGCCAAAAATATATCGCGTATAATTTAAAATGAACCCGGCGGAAAGCGGTGGGATGCCTGAGTGGCTTAAGGGGACGGTCTTGAAAACCGTTGTCCCTTCACGGGGACCGTGAGTTCGAATCTCACTCCCACCGCTTTCCGCCGAAGATAAAACGAAAATAAAACTTTTTAATCTTTCAAAAAAAAATTAAATTCATTTTATTGTATTTTTAAAATTAAAAAATTTCACCAATAATGTTATCTTTTTATTTTTATTTATCTTTTAAACAGATATAAATTAAATTATTATAATTTTTATTTTTAAAAAATGACTTTAGAAGAAAAAAAAGAAAAAATATTATTTTCTTGGACAGCACCGGAGTTTATTAGGCAGCCTAAAAATACTGGCTGGTTCATTATATTTTTTTTCGTTGCTTCCATATTTTTAGCTTTATCCTTGTGGTTTAAAAATTATTTTTTTTCAGGCTTAATAATTTTAGCTACCGGCCTATTTTTTATCCAAGCCTTAAAGGTTCCTAAATCTTTCTATTTTTCAATCACTGAAGAAGGATTCAAGATTAACGATAAACTAATCCCCTATAAAGAAATTGACTCTTTTTGGATTTTTGCAAATTCTCCCTTCAGCTCTTTATCATTAAAAACAAAAAATCT
>CAYMCB010000052.1:3173-4352 GCA_964388895.1 uncultured Candidatus Saccharibacteria bacterium | reverse complement strand
ATTTCAAAATTATCGTAAGATGTTTTTTTTAAAAAACCAGCCAAAACAGCTAATCCTAAAGAAGGGAAATTCTTATCATTAAAAAATGAAGCTTGTTTGTTGTCTGGCCAAAGAGAAAATGTTAATAATAAAGTCTTAAACTTTACTGATTTTAAATTAAGCATAAAAGTAACTATTGAAAACAAATTTCTCTATTCAAAAAATTCTTAGCTTCCTCGCAACTTAAAAACCTAACTTCGTTTTTTGCTATAACAGAAAAGCATTCATCTAAATTGCCATCACCAAAAATTGCCAAACAAAATTTTTCCATTTCTGGACGGCCGCCTAAACGAAAAGCCATTGCTAAGCGCCAATCGTAATTTAATCCTTTTAAATTTAAAGATAGATTTTTCTCCTTCATTAAAAATATTTCTTGCTGGAATAAATTAGGCTCCTCTTCGTATTTTTCTATTAATTGACAAATATTCTGGCAAAAAAATTCATCTTCTTTTAAATAAATATCTCTAGCTTTATTACACATTTTTGTCAAAACTGTGGGACAAATATTAGCTAAATCACCGACTGCCAAATTCTTTATAAATGATTCTTCGGCGTTTACAAATTCGTAATTAAATATCTTATCATGTTGAGGAACATTAACTAGGTTAGCAGCCATTTCTAAAATGACTTGTTTTTTTTGCTCATCTCTTTCTTTTTTATAAATACAACCTAAATACTTAACCAACAAAAATTCGGCTATTCTTTTCTTTGAAAGTTCCCGGAAAAAAATACTTTTTTCATCCTGAGAAAAATTATTTATTTTTTCTGCCACATATCCCCAATTCTCATAACTTATATTTTCTAAGTATTTCGAACATCGCTCAATCATTTCTTCTTTTTTCTGTTGATCTAATTTATCTTTTTCAAACTTAGAATTCAAAAAAAATATCGTTAAAGAAAAAAATAAAAAAGAAAGAAATAATAAAAGAAAAAACATTTTTCTTTCTTTAAAAAAAATGATCATAAATGATGTTATTATTAATAGCTGCTATGGGAAGAGTGGGAAGCATGAGAACCGTGAGAACCGTGAGAGGCGTGGGAAGCGTGGGAACCGTGAGAACCATGAGAAGCGTGGGAACCGTGGGAGCTATGGGAAGCGTGGGAGGCATGAGAACCGTGAGAACCGTGAGAGGCGTGGGA
>CAYMCB010000052.1:0-3073 GCA_964388895.1 uncultured Candidatus Saccharibacteria bacterium | reverse complement strand
AGGCGTGGGAAGCGTGAGAACCGTGAGAACCGTGAGAGGCGTGGGAAGCGTGGGAGGCGTGGGAGGCGTGGGAAGCATGAAAACAAGAAGCTGTCACAGAACTAGCCTTAGCTAAACCTGCCAAAGTCATTCCCAAAGCTAAAATCTTCAAAGAAATTTTTGTAATATCTTTTTTATTTAATTTTCCTTCTTCACTCGCTAAAAAATCTTTAATATCTTTCTTAATTTTAGGAAAATATTTTTCTGCCATTGGTCTTGATTAATTTAAGCCAATTTAAATTTTATTTCTTATTTCTTTGTCCAACTAAAAAAAATATCTTTTATTTTCGGATCTTGCATTTTTTCAAAAATATAATCCAAAATTGCTATATTGATTTTACAACGATCATTAGAAGGCATTTGGCCTAAAATATTCCCCTGTTCAAAATAATTAAAAACTGGGCAAGAACCACAATAAGGATGGTAGACACAATCTTGACAGCCAGCAGCGCCAATTAAACATGAAGCAGAACAAAGAGATTTGGTAACCGGACTATTTATTAAATCTTCATAAGAATTTTCGTACACATTGCCTATCTTAAAGCTCTCGTCCCCCATCATACTTAACATTCTCCCCTCATCGCAAGTATAAATATCTCCATTATAATTATATGCTATTTGCCCTATCACCGCCCCACAAGGAGAACGATAATCCATCATATTTAGGTCTGACTCTGTTAAAATCTTTACTAAAAAAACTTGAGCTAATTTCTCTATAAATTTTTCTCCTTTTTTATTTATTTCTATTATATAATCTAAAACTTCTTTATAAAATTTTATAAACTCTTCACTTCCATAACCAATTTTCTGCCAAGATTTTTCCGAAAAACCAAAAGGATCTAAAGGACGCAAAAAAATATCTTTATAACCCAATCGCCGATATTCATCAATAATTTCCTTTCCTTTTGATAAAGAAAAACGACTAATAGTAGTGATGCCGGCAATCCGCCAAATATAACCCTTTCTTTCAAGTTTAGGATATTCTTTATTGAAGCGTCTAACCCAAGAAATAACAGCTTTATGACTATCACCATTCTTACCAAGAGGTCGATTTTTATTATGAATTTCCCTTGGACCATCTAAAGATGTACATAAACCCACTTTATTTTTTATTAAATAGCTGTATTTTTCTTCATTCATTAATGTTAAATTCGTTATTAGCCTAATGTCTAACTCTTTCTTTTTTTGTTTACTAATTTTCCGCGCTTCTTCGATAACAAATTTAACTACTGGCCAATTAGCCAACGGCTCCCCACCTTGAAATTCAATGGCCACAAAAGGACTAGGGGTCTGGAAAACTAATTCTAAAGCTTTTTTTGCGGTTTCTATACTCATATCCAACTCTTTTTTATCCATGCTCTGAGCAGAAGAATGGCAATAGACACAACGATTATTACACCGTAAAGTAACAACTAAAATATGGAGAGTCGGGCCATTAAATAAAAACTTTTTCTTTTGACAATAGTTTTCTACAGCTTTTTCAAAATCAAATTCTTTTTTTAAAAAATTATTCTCAGCCAAAGAACGATAAATCTCTTCTTCTTTGCCAATCCTTCCTTCCAAAAAATTAAAAAAATCTTTTTCTTCTAGAAAAAGCCACCTTCCTTCTTCGTTGGTTATTAAATATTTTTTGCCTAAATTCTTAAAACGGAAAAAACCTAAATTTTTATTTTTTTTTATTTTTTTTAAATTGAGCCTCATAATAATTAGAAACCCCTCTTCATATTAAAAAGTACAAAATTACAAAATTCTGGCTCTATTAATACAGCTAACTCTTTAGGAAATTTTTTAATTAAAACTCTAAAATAATTTTTTTCCTCTCTCAAAGAAAATTCAGCAAATTCTTTATAAGCTTTAATTGACTCTTTTATTGCTGCCAAACTATAAAGCTCCTTTCTAAACTTAACTTCAATTTGTCCCCTATTATTTCGCATAAAAAATATAAAATAAAATTATTGATATTCTTTTTTAACTTTCCTTGCTATCTCCTTTTAAATATTTTTCTTCCCAAGGAATAGCAATTCCTAGCGGATCGTCTTTATAATTATAAAATAAATCATTATCCTCACATCCACAATTCTCTTCTTCCACCTTTTCTTTTCCTCCTATCGCCGAAAATAAAGCCTGCTCAATCACACGTTCTTTTATCTTTTTATTTTGTTTAGTCAAATAAATTCTTAAAGAATAATTCAATAATTCGTTAAAAAATTCTTGAGATATTTTTTCAAGCTGCTTAAAACTATTTTTATTTTTGGGACGAAAAACAATTGAAATCTTTCTTTTTGTCAGGCTGTCCAAAAAAATATAGCATCTGTCAACAAAAACATAGCTGGCTCCATAAATTGCTTCCAAAGGATAAATATTTTTATCCACCACTATTTTTAAAAATTTTTTTTGTCCAGACATAATTTTTAAACAAATAAACCTAACAATAAAATACTTATTTTTTATCTTAATATAATTCTCCTAAAAGTCAATTTCTATTTAAGTTTAACGCCGCCTTTTAACTTAGTTCCACCTTTAATTTTTATAGATGGTTTATTAGTCATGAAAGCTTCGCCTATTATCCAATCAGTTACACTATCAAAGCTGTCGGTAATCATTAATCTCCAATAATATTTAGTACCAAAAGATAAACCGGAAGTCACTCTGTAAGATCTAGCTGAACTATCTGTAACGGTACCTGAATCAATATTCACAGAACCAAAATTTAAATCATCATCTATCTGCACACGATAGCTTTTCTGGCTACCACTACCAGAAAAGCTCCAATAAACCGTAACATCCGGATACGATTCTGTGGTATATGCGGGTTGTATCGCTACAAGAGCACAAGCCACAAAATTTGAGCCAGGATTAAGAGTAGCCGCTAAAACCTTTCTTACAAAAAATCTAAAAAATAAAGAAGAGTCTATTTTCAAAAAAAAATCACAACTATTTAAATCTGTCCATTTTAAATCTTCATCAAAGCTTAAAGGGAAAAATAAAAAAGAGACTAATAAAAAAATAACCACCGCCCGCTTTAAAAATATTT
>CAYMCB010000051.1:0-4385 GCA_964388895.1 uncultured Candidatus Saccharibacteria bacterium | reverse complement strand
CCGAACTAAAAACTGTTGACGATATAAAAAAATCCTTTTCTTCATTAAGCAATGATAATGCTACAAAATTTTTAGAGGTCATGATCGTTGGTTCTTTAAACACGAATGCTTCTGATATCCATCTAGAAAAAAGGGAAGAACAGGCTTTATTGCGTTTCCGCTTAGATGGTGAGCTTCAAGATATTGTTTTTTTAGCCAACGAAACTTATCGGATGATTCTTTCAAGAATCAAACTGCTTTCCAATATGACTTTAAACATTCACGATCAAGCTCAAGACGGACGTTTCACTATCTCGCTTGATAAAAAAGAAACCGAAGTTCGTGTCTCAATTATCCCTGGGGCTTTTGGCGAAAATGTTGTTATGAGAATTCTTAATCCTGATAATCTTCAGCTGGATCTTGAAAAACTTGGCTTTAGACCAGATGCCTTAAAATTCATGCAAAAAGAGATTCAGCGCCCTAATGGTATGATTATTACTACTGGGCCAACCGGCTCAGGCAAAACTACTACTCTTTATGCTTTCTTAAGAGCTGTTAACAAGCCAGAGATTAAAATTATTACCCTAGAGGATCCTATTGAATATCGACTTGAAGGGCTAACCCAAACTCAAGTAGAAGCTGAAAGGGGCTATACTTTTGCTTCAGGACTTAGAGCTATTTTAAGGCAAGATCCTGATGTTATTTTAGTTGGTGAAATTCGCGACAAAGAAACTGCAGAAGTCGCTCTTAATGCCGCGTTAACCGGACATCTGGTTTTTTCCACACTCCACACCAATGACGCTGCTGGCGCCATCCCCCGTTTTATTGATATGGGAGCAAATCCTGTAACTCTTTCTGCTGGTTTAATTGATATTATGGCTCAACGTCTTTTACGGCGCGTCTGTTCTGCTTGCCGTGAAGAATACTTACCTTCGAAAGAGGAATTAGAAAAAATAAAGAGAGTAATTGATACTTGGCCGAAAAAACTTACTCCGCCAAAGTTTGGCGAAAATATAAAACTTGCCCGTGGCCGCGGCTGCCCTATCTGCAATCAAACAGGCTTTAAGGGCCGGATAGCTATCTATGAAATTATTCCTGTCACTCCAGAAATTGAAAAACTAATTACTCAGAGCCCTTCTCATGCTCAAATTCTAGAAGTTTTAGAAAAAAGACAAGATTTCATTTCTCTTTACCGTGACGGTTTTTTAAAAGTTTTAGAAGGTGTAACCACTCTAGAAGAGTTAGAAGGCGTAGTTGGGCAATTACAGATATAAATAAATATTTTTAAAGACAGAAAAAAACAAAAAGCTCCTTTTAACCTGTAGGCAAATCCTTTCCTATCTGGAAAAGCTTAAAGATTTTGTCCAGGAGTAATCCAGCCGAAGCCAAACTATCCTCAATAAGCTAAACAAAACCCCACCAAGACCCAAAACAACTTATAAGGTCCTATTGCCTACAGATTAAAAAGAGCCTTTGCTTTTATTTTCTGAGAATACGATATTCTATCATAACTATTTTAACCTGTCAAGAGTATGCTTACTTCCCCCGAAAAAAAAGAAGAAGATTTAAAGCTTGACCAAACCTTAAGGCCAAGATCTTTTAAAGACTATCAAGGGCAAGAAAAAGTCAAAGAAAATCTAAGGATTTTAATTTCTGCTGCAAAAAAAAGAAATGAACCAATAGAACATACTTTACTTTGCGGAGCCGCTGGGCTAGGCAAAACTACCCTAGCCCATATAATCGCCGCGGAAATGAATACAGGGTTAAAAGTCACCTCTGGCCCAGCCATTGAACGCGTTGGGGACCTAGGTTCTATTTTAACCAATCTTGCTGACGGAGATGTCCTCTTCATTGACGAAGCTCACCGTCTTAATAAACTCATTGAAGAAGTTCTTTACCCAGCAATGGAAGATTTTAAATTAGATATTGTTATTGGCAAAGGACCTTCAGCTAGGACCCTTCAACTTGACTTACCTCGTTTTACTTTAATTGCTGCCACTACTAGGCCTGGACTTCTTTCCGCCCCTTTACGCTCTCGCTTTGGCGTCATTTTCAGATTAGATTTTTATCAATTAGCCGATATCGCTAAAATTATTGCTCGCTCTGCTAAAATTTTAAACATTTCTATCCAAGAAGAAGCCATTGATTTTATCGCTAAATCAGCTCGCTCTACGCCCCGCGTGGCTAATCGATTGCTTAAAAGAGTAAGAGATTTTGCTCAAGTTGAAGGCGATGGCATTATTACTAAAAGTTTGGCTGAAAAAGCTTTGGATATGCTGGAAATTGATAGTCTAGGACTCGAACCTATTGATCGACAAATTCTAAAAATCATTATTGAAAAATTTGATGGAGGGCCAGTCGGCCTCCAAGCTCTAGCCGCTGCTACCAACGAGGAACAAGATACTCTTGAAGATGTATATGAACCTTATCTTATGCAAATTGGCTTTCTTGCTAGGACACCACGCGGCAGAATAGCCACCCGACCAGCTTATGAACACCTAGGACTAAAATACCCTGGAAAAGACCAAGAACAAAAAAAATTAATTTAGACTTTAAATAAATTTTAGTCGGCCGTGTTTTTTAGTTTTTTAATCATTAAAAATAAACACCTAATTTATTATTGGTTTATTTTTTCATTTTTTACTTTTCTTTATTCGCCTAAAAATATTTCAGCCGCTAGCTCTTTAATTATTAATGAAATTATGTATGATCTGCCAGGAAGCGATGATAAGCATGAATGGATAGAGCTTTTTAACAACGGAACAGAAACTATTGATCTTAGTAACTGGAAATTTAATGACGGCTCAAATCATAAATTGAATCCACCTTCTAGCTCTAATGGCGGACGCGGCTCTTTGCTGCTGGCGCCCGGTGAATATTTACTTTTAGCTGACGATGCCCAGACTTTAATAAATGATTTGCCAAATTACCAAGGGACAATTATTGATACTGTGATGAATTTAAACAACACCACCGATACTATAAAAATCATAAACGCAGAAGGCGAAACAGTTGCTTCCGCTACTTATAATAAAGAGCTCGGTGCCGCCGGCAACGGCAAAACCTTATCTTGGGATGGCTCGTCTTTCAGGGAAAGCTTATCTGAAGGCGGAACACCGGGAAAAGCAAATGATTTTATTGAAAGTTTTTCTCCTTTAATTTCTTCTTCCCCCTCCTCTTCTCCTTCACCTTCTCCTTCCTCGAATAATTCTTTTTCCTCTCCGCCTATCACCTCTGATAATTTCAGCGGTCTTTCTTCATCGCCAAGTGAAGAGGATAAAGCACTAAATAATCCATCCTTTGACTATTCTGAAAAAATTCTACTTTCAGAATTTCTTCCTTATCCTGAAAATGACAAATCAGAATGGATAGAACTTTATAACAATGGAGATTCTACAGTAAATTTAACTGGTTGGTCTCTTGCTGATGCTAACAATCATAGCCTTAAAATCCCTGATCAATCAAAAATTTATCCTCGCCAATATTTAGTTATTTCGCTTAGCCGATCTTTTTTAAACAATGATGGAGACCAAATAAAACTAATCTGGCCTGATGGGCAAATAATTCATTCTGTTACCTACCAGAAAGCAAAACAGAATTTTGCCTGCGCTAGATTAGATAATCAATGGGTCTGGACTAATCAGCCAACGCCAGGCCAAGCTAACAAAAATTCTCTCATTTCTCTTTCTCCGGTTAAAAATTCTTCTTCTAATTCTGTCTCTCCTACTAATTTTGTAGTTTCTCCAAGAGAAGAAAGCGTTATTTCTCAAACTGGAAGTGAAGAAAAACAAACAGATCAAAAAGCTTCCTTTAAAGAATCCTCCGAAAAATTACCCCAAGAGATAGCGCAAGAGACAGAAGGTGAGCCGCAAAGCTCTTCTTCTGTTAATATCTCAGCCAGCGCCCAAGATTCTTTAAAAAATATAAATTTAAAATCTACAACTGCTTTAATAGGGGTCTTAACTCTGGCTGGTTTAACTGCCGGTGGCTTAATTTATTTAAAACATCAGAAACAAGTTGACAATCAAGACTTAGACGAATAACATAAAAACGAAATATTTTTTTCTTTATGTCTGGGCATTCTAAATGGTCACAAATCAAACATAAAAAAGCTTTAACTGATCAAAAACGAGGTAAACTTTTTAGCAAACTGGCGCGCCTAATCACTATTGCTGCTAAAGAAAAAGGGGGCGACATTAATGTTAATCCAACATTAAGAATGGCTGTTGAAAGAGCGCGTTCTTTTAATATGCCTTTGGAAAATATCGAAAGAGCAATTAAACGTGGCACTGGCGAACTAGAGGGGACAAAAATTGAAGAGTTTCTTCTTGAGGCTTATGGGCCAGGCAGTGTTGCGCTTTTAATTGAAGGCACAACCGACAATAAAAATCGTACCATCTCAGAAA
>CAYMCB010000050.1:0-4389 GCA_964388895.1 uncultured Candidatus Saccharibacteria bacterium | reverse complement strand
TATAATTAATTTTATATATTTTTTATATACTTATGAAAAAGATTATTATTTTTATTTTATTGATTTTAGTAGCTCTGTGGGCATTGCAGAACTTTACTGGTTTTAAGGCTATTGATCGGTTGCAAAAACTAATCAATAGTTTAAATCAGCCATATCTTAAATTTCTTGATAATTTTTTAAACTGGATGAAAGGCATAAAGACGCCAAAAATAAGTTTTTCTGCTTCTCAGGTTACGCCTGATCCTGATAGAGTTTTAAATATCTTTATTCGTGATGGTAAATTTGTCCCTAACAAAAACGAAGTTTTGAAGGTAGCAAAAGTCACTTGGTATAATGAAGATAGCCAAAATCATTCAGTAAGTGGCGATAATTGGGGAAGCGTCGAATTAAAACCCGGTGAAACTTTTAGTAAAGTTTTTGAAGTGCCTGGTATCTATCAATATAAATGTTCTCTCCACCCCAGTGAAACGGGAGAAATAATTGTCAGATAAAAAATAAAATTATAAAAATTTATTAATGACAGATGGAGTTGTTGACCAAATTAAGCAGCGTTTGGATGTGGTTGAGGTATTGGGTGAATATTTGAAACTAACGAAAGCTGGTCGTAATTTTAAAGCGCTTTGTCCATTTCACGGAGAAAAAACTCCTTCTTTTATTGTTTCGCCAGAAAGGCAAATTTGGCATTGTTTCGGTTGTGGGCAAGGTGGCGATATTTTTAAATTTGTGATGCTGATGGAAGGAATAGAATTTCCTGACGCATTAAGAATTTTAGCCAGACGAGCGGGGGTAGTTTTAAAAAAACAAGATCCTCAAATTCAGTCCCAGAAAAAGAAGCTTTATGAGGCTAATGAATTAGCTACTAAATTTTTTGAAACGCAGCTTCATAAAACTTCAGCTGGCAAAAGAGCTTTGGATTATCTTTTAAAAAGAGGGCTGAATTTAGCAACTATCAAACAATGGAGATTAGGGTGGGCTCATGATAGCTGGCGGGCACTTTACGAATTTTTAAAAAGCCGAGGATTCAAGGATCAAGAAATTATGAGCGCAGGGCTTTTGGTAGAAAAAGAAGAGTCTCAAAAAAATGCTAGAGCTTCTCGTTATTATGATCGTTTTCGTAGCCGAATAATGTTTCCAATTTTTGATCTGCAGGGGCAAGTGATCGGTTTCGCCGGCAGAATTTTTAATAAACCTGATTCTGACGCTGGCAAATATATTAATACGCCTCAGACACCTCTTTATGATAAAAGTAAGGTTTTATATGGCTTAAATTTTGCTAAAAATGAAATTCGCCAAGCAGATAATTGTATTTTTGTTGAAGGGAATATTGATGTGATTATGTCGCATCAGGCCGGCACAAGAAATACGGTTGCTTCTTCAGGAACCGCTTTAACTGATGAGCATTTAAAAATTATTAAACGTTACACTGACAATTTGCTTTTTGCTTTTGATGCCGACGCAGCTGGTCAGGCAGCTACGCGTCGTGGCATCAATTTGGCACTGGCACATGATTTTCAGATTAAACTTGTTAAGTTAAAAGACAAAGATCCGGCTGAAGTTATACATAAAAACCCAGCTGATTGGCAAAAGGCTTTAAGTAATGCCTATTCAGTTAGAGATTTCTATTTTGATAGCGTTGTGGCTAAGTTTGACGCTAAAACTGCTGACGGTCGACGGGCTATAAAAAAGGAAATGTTGCCAGTTATAAAAAGTATAGCTTCTCGGGTTGAACAATCTGAATGGTTAAAGCAGTTAGCTATGATTTTGAAAGCTAACGAAAAAGATTTGTCTTTTGAAATGGAAAAAATAAAGCCAGCTTTATCTGAAGCCCAACCTTTTAGTCAAAAGACTTCTTCTTTTTCTTCTGGCCAAAGTCGTTCACGTCAGGAATGGTTAGAAGAACGCCTTTTGGGCTTATGTTTGCAATTTCCGGAAGAGTGGCCAAAAGTTGCTGATTTCAGTTCCTGGGATTTTGAAAATCAGAAATTAGCCCAGATTTTTCACCAGCTTAAAGCTTTAAGCGGCGAAATAAAGAAAGAAGAGCTACTTGACTATTTGAAAAAAAATCTTTTATCTGAACTTAGCGAACAGGTTGATTATCTGATTTTAAAAGCGCAGCAACAGCCGGTTTTGGAAAGCTCGGAAATCCAAAAAGAAATGAAACTTTGTTTAAGGGAATTAAAGATTCTAAAAATTAGGCAAAGTCTTATTTCTTTAAGTCTTGACATTCAGAAATTTCAGACAGAAAATAATCGGAAGGCGACAGCTGCTTTGTTAGAAGAATTTAGTCGTTTAGCTAATCAATTATTAGATTTAACTAAAAGCCAATGAAAAAAGGAAAAAAGAAAAATAAAAAGATAAAAATAAAAAAATTGAATAGAAAAACAAAGAAAAAAGCTGGCCGAAGCAAAAAACGCTCTTTGGTAGGGAAGGGAAGACAGCGTAAAAAAAATATAAAAAAACTTGAGATTTTTCCTTACGATAAAGTGGCAGATTTAATAAAGCGCGGCAAAGAGCGGGGTTTTATTACTGAGAATGAATTACTGCATTTTTTCCCTTATATAGAAAAAGATATAGACGGGCTTGAACATCTTTACGATCAATTAGAATCCCAAAATATTCGTATAAAAGAAACAGGGGATTTAATAGACACAACGAACGAAATTGATGCTAAGGATTTAAAAGATGATGTTTTAATGGAAGATTTAGATAGCACTAATTTAGATTCTGTGCAGATGTATTTGAGAGAAATTGGACGGGTTCCTCTTCTTAGTTCGGAAGAAGAAATCGAGTTAGCTAAAAGGATTGAGCAAAATGATGAAGCCGCAAAGCAACGTTTAACTCAGGCTAATTTACGTCTAGTTGTTTCTATCGCTAAACGTTATGTGGGTCGAAGTCCGAATTTAACTTTATTGGATTTGATTCAAGAAGGTAATATTGGTCTTTTTAAAGCTGTGGAAAAATATGATTGGCGGCGTGGTTATAAATTTTCAACTTATGCTACTTGGTGGATTAGGCAGGCGATAACTCGAGCTTTGGCAGATCAATCGCGTACTATTCGTATTCCTGTCCACATGGTAGAAACAATTTCAAAATACACACAAGCTAAACGTCGTTTAATCCAGGATTTAGGACGTGAACCTTTGCCGGAGGAAATTGCGGCGGAAATGGATATGGATGTTGAAAAAGTCCGTCATATTATGAAAATATCTCAAGAAACTGTTTCTTTAGAGGCGCCGGTGGGCAGCGACGACGAGGATTCGCTTTTGGGTGAATTTATTGAAGATGAAAAAACTATTTTGCCATCACAGGCAGCAGCACGTCGTCTTCTTCGGGAGCAGCTAAGTGAAATTTTAGTAGATTTATCTCCTCGTGAGCAGAAAATTTTAAAAATGCGTTTTGGCCTAGATGATGGTGTAACTCATACCTTGGAAGATGTGGGGAAAGAATTTGGTGTTACTCGTGAGCGTATAAGACAAATTGAGGCTAAGGCTTTAGAGAAAATCCGTTTACATGGGCATTCAAAGAAATTAAAAGGCTATTAAAAAAATGGAAGATACTTTGTTTGGCTAGCAGCTATTTTAGCCTAGTTTTTTGTTTGTAATTTTATAGGTAATGCTGGGAAATGTTTTAACTTCGACCGTTAGAGAGTTATGGTTGGATAAATTGGTAGTAGCAGCTTCTAATTGGTCACTTGGCAGCAAAATCTGTTTTTATAATTGTTTTTTATTAAGAAAAAAGAGACATTAAGTAACTTCTTTTCAAATTTAAAAAAATATCTTATACTAAAAAAGAAATTTGAAGTTAAATATAGAAAAAGTTAAATATAGAAAAGATTTTAGTGAGGAATTTAAAAATTATTTAATTTATTCCGCGGTAGCTCAGTGGTAGAGCAGTTGGCTGTTAACCAATTGGTCGCAGGTTCGAATCCTGCCCGCGGAGCCATATAAAAAACGCCTGATTGGCGTTTTTTATATGGCTCCGGAACTAAATCAGCACCAAACTTTTAATATTATTTTGCCGAATTTAATTCATAAATCAAAGAAACTAAATCTGACCTGATGGGTTGTCCGCCGCCTGCGGCGGCGGATAGAAAAAGCCGTGGCTCGCAGGCAAAAATTATTTTTCCCCAGACCCCTTTTTTATTTTTGCCCGCTCGCCTGATTCTTTTTGTTACTGTGAAAAGAAGAAATAAATTTATTCTTGCTACTAATTTTGTTTCCAAGATTCAAGTTCTAATTTCCATTTATCATTTTCCAGCACTAAGGTTATTACTCCAGTCAATCCGGGTTTAGTCGTTTGGATATTTAGGGTGGCAATGTTACCATTTAGAGTTTCTTGAATAGTTGTTATTTCGTTTGATAATGGGCCTTTGGCGAGAGCGACAATCTG
>CAYMCB010000049.1:0-4513 GCA_964388895.1 uncultured Candidatus Saccharibacteria bacterium | reverse complement strand
CGCATTAATGATGTAGTCTATTTTAACCCGGCAGATTTAGATTGGCCGGTTGCTTTTAATGTGATGGAAAAAGTAGATGCGAAATATCGGCATTTAGTTGCTTCGGGTTTAATCGGGGTGTTTAAAAAAATTTGGGCAGAAACTTGGGGGCCGCGTCTTGAATATGTTTTGCGCAACGCTATTTTAGCCCTTCTTGAATATCCGGGGTCAACGCTTTTAGGAATTATGCGGATGCTAGTTGATAAAGAATATCGTCAAAAAGTTGTTGATAAAGTTAAAGATCCAGTAGTTAAAAGTTTCTGGGTGGATGAATTTTCTAAATATCGTGGCAATTTTGAAGTAGAGGCTATTTCTCCTATTCAAAACAAAGTTGGACAATTTTTGACCAATCCCTTAATTCGTAATATTGTCGGGCAGACAAAATCGGCGATTAATATTCGCGAGGTGATGGATAAAGGAAAAATTTTAATTATGAATTTATCGAAAGGTAAAATTGGTGAAGATGCTTCAGCGCTTTTGGGTGCTATGTTGATTACAAAAATTCAGTTAGCAGCTATGTCTCGGGTTGATATTCAAGAAGAAGAAAGGCGGGATTTTTATCTTTATGTTGACGAGTTTCAAAATTTTGCTACTGAGTCTTTCGCTACTATTTTATCGGAAGCGAGAAAATATCGTTTAAATCTTGTTTTAGCTCATCAATATATTGCCCAAATGGTTGATCAGGTGCGTGACGCTGTTTTTGGTAATGTTGGCACAATGATTGTATTTAGAGTGGGGGCGGCAGATGCCGAATTTTTGGAAAAAGAATTTTCGCCAGAGTTTAGTGTTAATGATTTAGTCAGTTTAGGTTTTGCTCAAATTTATTTAAAATTAATGATCGATGGTTTTGCTTCTCGCCCTTTTTCCGCTGTCACTTTGCCGCCTATATTGCCTGAAGGCAGGAGCCATCGGGAAAAAATTATAAAAATTTCTCGTGAACGTTATGGCCGTTCTCGGCAGGAGGTAGAAGAAAAAATTTTAAAGTGGAGTCAAAAATTTGAAAGCGAAAAAAATTCAGTTGCCCCGTCAGGTCAAGATAATTCTAAAAAGAATAACCAAGCTAATTATTCAACAACTCAGGTGTTTATTGATAAGTGTTGGGATTGCGGGCATCAGGTAGAAATTAATTTTAAACCAGATGGCTTCAGGCCAGTTTATTGTAAAAAGTGTCTTGCGAAGAATCGTACTCGTTTGGCATCTAAAACTTTCCTTAAGGAAAAAGATAAAGGAGAACTAATTATTAAAGACACTGGAAAGCCTGTTTCTTTTAATGAAGCTATTTTGCTCGATAAACAAAAATCTTCAGATAAAAAGAAGCGTCGGGAAGTTGATTTAGAAGGATTGAGAGAAGCTCTAAAAGAAGTGACCCCGGTTGAGGAAAAATTACAAGAAAATAAAGAAAAAAATAAGGCACGGGAAATAAAGCCTGGCGAAATAGTGGAATTATAGCTAAATAAAGAAAAGAATATAAAAAGCCTCATTTTTAAAATTAAACGAGGCTTTTTATAATATTTAAAGATTTTTATTTTTGTCGACGCTCAGTATATTCGCCTGTTTTGGTATTGATTACAATATAGTCGCCTTCCTCTACAAAGAGCGGAGCTGAAACTTGAGCGCCAGTTTCAATTTTTACTTGTTTTACGCCGCCTTGAGCAGTGTTGCCGCGGATAGCTGGCGGAGCTTCAATAACTTTAAATTCCATTTTAATTGGCAGTTCAATATTAATGATTTTATTTTCGAATAAAACTAATTGAACCTCGGCGTTGGATTTTAAAAATTTTGATTGCTCGCCAATAACTTCTTGTGGTAGTTCAAAACGCGAAGCAGAATTTTCTGGCTCGCAGAAGACAAATTTATCGCGATGAGCATATAAGAATTTAGCTTTTTTATAATTAATTTCTGCTTCTTCAAAAGAATCAGTATGTTGAAAGGTTCGGTTTAGGGTTTTACCGGTAATTAAATTACGGATTTTTGTCTGTGCTACAGGTTTGCGTTGTTGCATGCGCATAAAATTAAACTCTAGCACTTCGTAGGGTTGGTTGTCTAAAATAAAAATAGTACCGGGTTTTAAATCATTATAATCAAGCATAGTTTATAAATATTATTAATTTTTAAATTTAAATTTGAATAAATTCAGATAAAAACAGACAAAAATTAAAAAATACCGCCGAAGTATTTTCTTTTTTATAACATAATTTATTGAGATAAGCAATATTGACTATTTGGTTTTTTATTTGTATATTCATTTTATATAGTTTTTATTCAAGCTCTTTAAAACTTTAATAAAAAAGGAGGTTAAAATGGAAAAGGCTAAAAAAGAGATGGCAGATTTATTAGCTGATAGTAGCTTTTGCCAATTAATTTTAGAAAAAGTTAACGATGGTATAGCGGTTTTGGAAAATGGTTTCTATATTTATGTTAATGATAATTTTCTAAAAATTTTTGGCTACGAAAGTAAAAAAGAAATTATTGGCCGCCATATCAGCTTAACGGTTCATAAGGGAGATTTTAAAAAAATTAAGAAGATGCATTTTTTGCGACAAAAGGGTAAAGAAATTAGTTCTAATTTTAGATTTAGGGGGCTAAAGAAAAATGGACAGATTATTTTTTTAGAAAGTTCTTCTTTCCCTGTTTTTTATAAAGGCAAAATTTATTCGGTGGCTTTTATAAAAGACATTAATCATCAGGTGGAATTAGAGAATGAATTTAGGAAACTTTCTTTATTAGATGAATTAACAGGTTTATATAATCGTCGTGGTTTTTCATTTTTGGCGACTCAGCATATGAAATTGGCTGATCGATTAAAGAAAAGGTTATTTCTTTTGTTTATTGATTTAAATGAAATGAAAAAAATAAACGATGATTTTGGGCATGAAGAAGGAGACAACGCTTTAAGGGCAGTAGCTGGAATTTTAAAAAAAACTTTTAGAAAAACAGATTTAATTGCTCGCTATGGCGGAGATGAATTTGTTGTTATGGCTGTAGAGACTTCTTCAGTTAATAAAGAATATTTTTGTTGGCGGCTTAAAGAAGAATTGGGAAAATATAACGCTCACAGTGACAAAAAATATCTACTTTCTTTAAGTATAGGAATTTCTTGTTACGATTTTCAAAATCCGGTTTCTTTGCAAAGCCTTATTATGGAAGCTGATTTTCAGATGTACCAAGAAAAAAAAGAAAAAGCTAACAGGGTTTAGTCTTGTTAGCTTTTTATTTTAAAAAATTAGCAATATTTGCGATATTATAATATATTTAGCATAAATAAAATATAAATAAATGCAATGAGCAAATATTTAGATTTAGAGTCAAAGAAAAGCAAGATTTTAGTCGCGCTTTCTGGCGGCGTAGATTCCGCTGCGACCGCAGCTTTATTAAAAAAGCAAGGTTATGAGGTTACAGGCATTTTTATGCGACTTTTTTCAGGCAGAAATGATAGCGAATTAGTTGTTAAACAAATAGCACAAAAATTAGGCATTGATATTAGGGTGGCTAATTTTAGCTTACAATTTCAGAAATTAGTTGAAAGATACTTTTTTCGCGAGTATCTTATGGGACGCACTCCCAACCCTTGTGTTGTTTGCAATGAAAAAATAAAATTCGGTCTTTTGTTAAAAGAGGCGCGAAAGATGAAAGCCGAATTTTTAGCAACTGGTCATTACGCCAGAATAAAAAAAACTAAAGGATTTTTTCGTTTGTTCAGGGCTCAAGATAAAGAAAAAGATCAGTCGTATTTTTTATATCGTTTAGGGCAGGAAGAATTAAGCCGGGTGATTTTCCCTTTAGGCGAATACACCAAGAAGGATGTTTTGGAGCTAGCCAAAAAATGGCACTTGCCTTTTCAGAAAAAATCTTCGGCTGACGCCTGTTTTATGCTGGGGCAAAAACTAGAAGATTTTTTAAAAAGGAGGATAAAATTAAAGCCAGGCATAATTATCGATGAAAAAGGTAAATTTTTAGGTTACCATAAAGGTTTGCCTCTTTATACCATTGGCCAGCGAGCCAGCGTTGGTGGGCCTGGCCCTTTTTATGTAATTGGTAAAAACTTAAAAGAAAATCAGCTGATAGTTAGTTCGCAAAAAGAAAAATTATTTAAAAAGGATTTAAAGATAGAAGAGGTTAGTTGGGTCTCAAGCCAGCAGTTAATTTTGCCGAAAAAATGCTGGATAAAAATTCGTTATAGGACTCAAGAAGCTGAGGCAAAAATTTTATCTTATAAGAAGGAAAGAAAAGAAGCGGTTATTGAATTTAAGCATCCTCAACGAGCTATAACTTCGGGACAAAGCGCAGTTTTTTATAGTTTGAAAGGCGAAGTTTTGGGAGGCGGAATAATAAAATAGTAAAATAAAAAGATTTATTTTGAAAAAATATGATTTTGTTCCAGCCAAGTAACTTAATAAAGCAGAGGTTAATTTTTAAATTATTTATAATATATTTTTCTGCTGAAATAAGCTAAAATTTTTATTGGCATAATAAA
>CAYMCB010000048.1:0-4555 GCA_964388895.1 uncultured Candidatus Saccharibacteria bacterium | reverse complement strand
GAACTTTTAATTAATTGCTGAATTGTTGGCATTCTTTTTTTTCAAAAATCAAAATAAGTAAAATAAAAAAACAGCATTTAGCCATTTTTTCTCCGCTTTTCTTTTCTTTGAAAAATAGAAAAACGGGCAACCCTATTTTTTTAAATCAAGTGTATTTTTAGTTTAACGTCTTAATTTTCTTTTGTCAACTACCTGAAGAACAAAAAGTCTAAAAAAGTAAAATTTTCAATAACCAATCAGCTAAATAGGGTAAAAAAGTCATAGCTATAAAAATTGCCAGAATAAAACCTAGGGGCTTATTCAAAAAATCCGCTAATTCTCTTAAACGTTGATTTTTTGTATCAATTAAAACCATCAGTAACTTTGAACCATCTAGCGGTGGGAAAGGCAAAAGATTAAAAAGGCCTAACCAAAGATTAACCTGAATAATTAAAACGAGAAAAGGATTTAAAAAAAATCCCGGCAAAAATCTAGCTACCAAAGCTAACAAAACAGCAATAGAAAAATTAGCTGCTACTCCAGCAACACTTACCCAAATCATCCCTCGACGCTGATTACGAAAATTATAAGGATTAATCGGCACAGGTTTAGCATAGCCAAAGAAAAAATGAAAAACAAAAAGTAAAATCAGCGGCAGAATTACTGTCCCCCAGTAATCAATATGGGCTAAAGGATTCAAAGTCAACCTACCAGCATATTTAGCTGTCAAATCCCCTTGCCTAAAAGCGGCCCAAGCATGAGCGTATTCATGGACAACCGCTGAAATAATAACCACCAAATATAAAAATAAAATACTTTGCCACTCCATAAAAATTTGCCAAAATTATTTTTTTTCGTTAAAATACAAAAGCTTGCTATTAATTTAAATTCTACTTTACAAAGTTTATGCCAAAACAATGCTCTCTCTGCGGAAAGTCTTCGATTAAGGCAACTGTCTTAGTCAAGTTACGTGGAAAGTATAACCCAACTACTAAAAAAAGAAAATACCCCAACCTTCAGTGGGTAAAATTGCCATCCGGCAAAAGAGTGAAAGCTTGCGCCAAATGTATAAAAAGTCTTCACAAAAAATAATTTTTTGTTGATTTTATTTGGTCGCTGTTTCTCCAACGGCCAGAAAATTTTGTCCGTTGCCCAAGCGACGGACATTTTTATTTAATTCAATCCTTGTTATTTGGTTATTTTTATTATCTTTTAATTTTATATTTGCAATCTTTTTATAATTTATTTAATAATCTTACTTTTCGGGCCATAGGATAACGGTAGTCCGTACCCTTGGGGTGGGTATAGCGGGGGTTCAATTCCCCCTGGCCCGACCAATCTAAACATTGCGAATTTTGCGGGCAGTTTGTTTGCTCGCTCGCCTCGCCTTCGGCGACGCACAAATCAGTAAATATTTTGCCCAAAAGAGGTTCGCGCTTCGTTCAGTAATTGCGGCTAACTTAAACTTTCATTATTTCTGTCGAAAAGAATTTTAGTTTAATATTTTTCACACCGAAGGCGCTTCACAGAACACAAACTAATTAAATTTTTACTTAAAAAAGGTTTATGCTTCATTTAATAATTTTGCGACTAGGCGAAAATTTATAATTTATATATTAAAAAATAAAAGCGGCTTGTTAGCCGCTTTTTGTGTTTTTTAAAAATACTAATTACTTCTCTGCACTCCACCAAAGCTTCTACAAGGACCCTTCCCCTTTTTGCCATTATGATTATGCTTCTGACCACAATTAGAACATCTTTTATCAAAATTTACTTTTCCGCAACGACTACAAATCCACTTACCTATGCCTTTCGCCATAATTTCACCTCCCTTCTTTTTTAGATTTTTTTAAAGAACAAAAAACCGGCCCTCTGGCCAGTTATTTTTTTAAATATTTCTTATTTTTCTAGATATTAGGTTAACAAAATAACTGGCCAGAGCTGGTCGGTAAAGTAAAACCAAAAATAAAAATTAAATTTTCTTCTTAAATCTTTCAACATTATTTTTTCTCAGGGCCCACTTCGCTTAATGGCGGTAACTCTTTTTTTATAATTTTAAAAAAAATAATAAAAGGCAAACCAGCGAAAATCATCAAGGAAAACCATTTATTCTTTTGTTCAGAAAAAGCCATTGAATGAGGCATCTTTTAAAAATAATAAAAATAAAATTATTCTAAAATTCCGTCTAAATTGACATCATATAATATTTTCTCCTGAACAAGATTATAAGTCAACAATTCTTCTGGCTTGAACCAAATACTAATTTCTTTCTGTGCTTCTTCTACGCTACCTGAAGCATGAATTAAGTTTCTTACCGCTCGTTCATCACTATCAGCTAAATCATAAGAATCAATGGTTAAATCACCACGAATGGTGCCAACATCGGAAGTTAAAGGCTCGGTCCCGCCAGTAATTTTTCTTACCACTCCTACTGCTTGGTTACCTTCCCAAACCATGGCTACTACTGGACCTGAAGATAAATATTTTTTTAATCTGCCTAAAACAGCTTGGCCACATTCAATGGGATTACTAAAAGGAGCCTTCAAACCTTTCTTTTCATAAGCAGCCATTGATTTTTTGCCAACATTTTCTAACCACCCGGGATCTGTTAAATAATGTTTTTCAACTAATTCTGCAGAAGGAATAAAAAATTTAAGTCCAACCAATTTTAAACCGGTGCGTTCATAGCGTCTGATAATTTCACCAATTAATGAACGCTGAATACCATCGGGTTTTATTAAAACTAACGTTCTTTCTCTTTGCTTAGGCATTTTAATTTAAAAATAATTTTAATCAAATTTGCTTATTTTTTATACTAACAAAAAATTTTTTTTCTGGCAAATTTTCAAAATTAACAATAATAATTTTGCCTAAAAATTAATCTAAAAATTAAAACAAAAATCAATAATTAATACTACCTTAAATTAAAAATTATTTTTTCAAAAGACAATTTTTTAAATCGCAATTAAAAATAATATCCTGAGCTAAATCAGTTCGCCAAACCTCTATTCCTTTACCTTTAAGAAGAGCTAAAGTTTCAGCGCTGGGGTGACCATAACGATTATTTTTACCCACCTGAATTATCGCTTTCTGAGGATTTACCGCCGCTAGAAATTTTTCATCGGTTGAATTTTTACTCCCATGATGGCCAACAGCTAAAATATCAGCTCTTAAATCAACACCGGAAAAAACTAAAAAATTTTCCACGCTTTTTTCGGCATCACCAGAAAAAAGTATTTCGTTTTCTCCGAAAATAATTTTCCCCACAATAGAAGTTTTATTAGTCTCCTGGCCAAAATCCTGACCAGCGATTAAAGATAAAGGATAAAGTATATTAATTATTAAGTTATCAGCAATTCTTACTTGCTGACCAGCGCGAGCAAAAATTACAGGAATATTTTTTTGTTTTATTAATTTTCCCCACTCCTCATACTCTGGGCTTTGATCAACTATGCCTGTTTCTAAAATCTGGCCAACTTTATATCTTTTTAAAACTTCTATTAAGCCGCCAAGATGGTCGCTATCAGGATGAGTCAAAATTAAAAGTTCAATTTTCTTATCAAATAACGGTAAAGCCTCTCCTAATTTCGCCAAAATCGCTTCCCCTGGTCCGCCGTCAATTAACACCTGATTACGATTTGGCGCTGCTATAAAAATAGCGCTGCCCTGACCCACATCAAAAAAAGCTATTTTTACCTTTCCGTCAAAACTCCGCGACCAAACCGCCAACCAAACAAAAACCGCAGTTAAAACTAAAAAGGTGAAAATAATAAAAACAATTTTATTTTTAATCTTTGGCAACATTTCTACTTTTTTAAACTGAAATTAATAAATTAATTTACTTTTCTTTCTGAAATAATAAACTAAACAAAACAAAATTAAATAATAAAAAATCCCCCCAAACCAAGTCCATCTAAATTTTAAAACAGCTAAAGGCATCGTGGCTAAAAATTTAATAACTTTTATTTCATAAGTTAGCAAAAGCCAACTGATTAATCCCAAAATTTCTCCCAAAGGCAAAAATATCAATGCTGCCAAAGTAGCAAAAAAGCCAAAAAACATAGTCAAAGGAATAACCGGTAAAATTAATAAATTTGCTAAAGGCGAAATTAATGATAATTGCCCAAAATTAATAACCAATAAAGGCAAAACAGCGATTTGTGCAGCTAAAGTAGTAATCAAAATATCTCCTAAACTTAGCATGCTCTTGGGTAAAAAATCGTCTGCTTTTTCAAGAAATATTATTTTAAAAATTGGACTAAGATAGACCAAACCCCAAGTCGCGGCAAAAGAAAGTTGAAATCCTAAATCCCAAACTAAAACTTTGGGATTTAAGAAAATCATTATTGCCCCGGCAAAAACTAAAGCATTACGAATTTGATAAAGCCTGCCGACTCGCTGAGCTAAAAGCACTAAAATCCCCATAATGGCAGCTCTCACAATTGAAGCAGAAGCACCGGTGGCTAAAGTAAACAAAATTATCGCTCCCACCGATAACCAAAAAGAAATTTGCCGCCGTATCATAAAAAAATTAAAAAAGGACATCAAAGCTACAGCAATAATAGTAATATTAAAG
>CAYMCB010000047.1:0-4649 GCA_964388895.1 uncultured Candidatus Saccharibacteria bacterium | reverse complement strand
TTTGTTCTTCGTAGATGTTTTTTTGTGTTTCGTTTTGCTCTTTAAGTTGTTTAATGATTGATAATTTTTCTTGGACGCTTTTTTGTAAATTTTCTATATATTGTACTTGGTTTAAAAAATCAGAGAGGTCTTTATTTTGTAAAATTAAAGTAAAGGCATCTTCTTGGTCATATTCATAGATGGTGCGGATTATTAGAGTTAAAGAATTTTTCTGTTTTTCTATCTCGAGATTCTGATTTTCTATTTCTGATGCCAATTTTTGAATTTGAAGACCTGTCTGGGAGATTTTTGTTTGAGTTAAACGAACTTCGGCCTCCAGTTTTTTGATTTGATTTTCCATGCGAGAGATTTCGGCTTTTAGGGTAGTGCTTTGATCTTTAGTATTTTGTATCAGTTTTTTATATTCAGTAATTTGTTTTTCTAGTTCTTGAATTTGAGCTTGTTTTTGATTGATTTCGTTTTGTAAATCATCGGTTAAAGCCGCTTGAATAAAATCTGCCGAAGCAACTCCCAATATAGTTAAAAGAGTAATGAAAGTAAGAAATATTTTTATTTGGAAATGAATTTTTTTCGTCATAGGAAAAGGGCTATAGCTTTATCTAATCTTTTTATTGTTTCCTCTTTGCCTAAAATATCTGCAATTTCAAAAGGAGGTGGAGATTTTTTCTGGCCAGAAAGAGCTACTCTTAAAGGCCAAAGTAGCTCTCCCCTATTTTTATAAAGCTCAGCTTCTGCTAAAAGAATGGATTTTATATTTTTTAAAGTAAATTCTTTATCAGGAATTTCGGCAATAATTTTTTTAGCTGTAAGTAATGATTTTTTTATTTGCTCATCTGTCATTTTTTGCCAACGAAGTAAAGATTTTTCGTAAGAAATAGTTTTAAAAAATAAAATTGAGTCTTCTGCTATTTGAGAAAGATATTCTAATCGTTCTTGCTCAAGCGCGACGATTTTTTTTATTTTTTCTTCTTCCTTTTTGCTTAAATTTTTAGTTTCAGAAATTAGACCTGCTTTTTTAAGATAGAGTATGCAATTTTTAACCAATTCTTCTAAGGGCATTTGCTTTATATAATAGGAGTTGTACCAATTAAGTTTTTCTATATTAAAAACAGCGCCAGCTTTATGGACTTTTTCTAAGCGAAAATCTTTAATTAACTCTTCCAGCGAATAGATTTCTTTTTCTTTAATTTCTGCCATTTCTTTTTTTTCTGATTTTTTTTCTCCGCCCGGGTTCCATCCTAAAAAAGCTAAATAATTTATCATAGCGTCTGGCAAATAGCCTTTATTTATATAATCGTCAACTGCTATGTCCCCTTTGCGTTTTGACATTTTAGTGCGGTCCGGGTTTAAAAGTAAAGGTAGGTGTGCCCAGAAAGGCGGTTTCCAGCCAAAATATTCATAAAGCAAAATATGTTTAGGGGTAGAAGGTAACCATTCCTCAGTGCGGGTTACATGGGAAATTTTCATTTCGTGGTCGTCGACTACTACTGCTAAATGATAAGTCGGGTATCCGTCTGATTTTAAAATTACTTGGTCATCGAGTTCGTCAGATTTATAAATAATTTTACCGCGGATAATATCGTTGACTACAATTTCTCTGTTTTCAGGTATTTTCATTCGAATAACATAAGGTATTCCTGATTTTATTTTGTTTTCGATTTCTTTTGGTGATAACTTTAGGCATCTTCGGTCATATTTTGGTGCCTGTTTTTTAGCGATTTGCTCTTGCCGCATTTCTTCTAAAGTCTTTTCATCGCAGAAACAAAAGTAAGCTAAATTTTTATCTATAAGTTCTTGAGCGTATTTTTGATAGAGCTTTAATCTTTGGGATTGAATATAAGGGGCAAAGGGGCCACCAATATCTGGCCCTTCATCGTATTTAAGCCCGGCCCATTTTAAGCCTCTAAAAATAGCCTCAGCGGCTTCAGGGACATATCTTTTCATATCAGTATCTTCTAATCTTAGAATAAATTGACCGCCATTTTGTTTGGCTAAAAGATATGAATAAAGAGCAGTACGCAAACCGCCAATGTGCAGATAGCCAGTTGGGCTTGGGGCAAAGCGAGTGCGGACTATTTGGTTGTCTATTAAATTAGCCATTTTAATATTTAGCAATTTTTAGAAGTTCTTGGGCAATTTGCAGAGCGGCTTCAGGCCGAGCAAATTGTTTAGCCTTTTGGGCCATTTGTTTCAGGACCTCAGGTTTATCTAATAAAGAAAAAATTTCATTTTGAAGAAGTCCGGGTGTTAAGTTCTCTTGCTCTATAAAAATAGTAGCGCCGGCGCGAAAAAAACTTTGAGCATTTTTTGTTTGATGATCAGCCGCCGCGTTAGGCAATGGAATTAGAATGCTTGGTTTGCCTATAAGCGCTATTTCAGCAATAGAACCAGCTCCTGCCCGAGAGATTATTAAATCAGCGGCTGCATAAGCGGCGCGTAGCTCTTCTTCATTTAAAAATGGTACAGGATGATATTCTTGAGGCCAAGGTTGATTATTAAAAAATTGTTTTATTTCTTCAAAATTAGCAATGCCACATTGGTGAATGATTTCGCAACGGGTTAAGAGATGATTTAAAGAGTCTAAGATAGTATTATTTAAAGCTTGCGCTCCTTGGCTACCGCCCAAGACTAAAATTAAATGCTTGGCGCCAACTAAATTAAAAATCTTTTTTGCTTCTTCGAAACTACCGTTTTGAATATCTTCTCTTACGGGATTGCCGGTTAAAGCGGTTTTTTGAGTTGGGAAAAAAGATTCTGCTTCTGAAAAAGAAATAGCAATTCTTGAAGCAAATTTAGCGCATAAGCGATTGGCTAAACCGGGGACAGCGTCGGATTCATGGATTAAAATGGGGATTCTAAAAATCCAGGCAGCCAGAACTACAGGGACAGAACCGTATCCTCCTTTGCTAAAAACAGCATTAGGCATTAGCCAAAAAAGATGCCAAAGTGCCTGGCAAAAACCTAGAGGTAATTTAAAGATATCTATTATATTTTCCCAAGAATTATAGCGTCGCCATTTGCCAGAAAAAATTTTTTTAACAGTGATATTTTCTTTTAAAAATATCTCTTCCTCAATACTTATTGGGCCTACAAAAACAAAATCTACCTTCTCCCCTTCTCCTGGAGGGATTTGCCAAATATTTTGAGCGATTAATTTTTTTATTTGACGAGTAACGGCTAAAAGAGGAAAAAGGTGTCCTCCTGTCCCGCCGCCAGTAAGAAGAATTCGCATAAACTATATACTTATGACTAATAAAATTATAATATAAAAATTATTTTATTATTATTTTTTACTTTCTTTAGAAATATTAAGCAAAAGTCCGGACGAAATTAAGACAATAGCTAATGATGTTCCGCCTAGCGAAAAAAAAGGCAAAGTTACGCCAGTAAGAGGTATAAGACCAGTCATGGCTGCTAAATTGATTGCTGCTTGAATGAAGATTAGGCTAGTAATGCCACCCGCTAGCAGACGCGAAAAAACGTCTGGCGCTCCTTGAGAAACTTTTAATCCTCTAGAGGCAAAAAAAATAAAAAGAAGCACTAAGCAAAAAATTCCTAAAAAACCAAATTCTTCTCCAAT
Organism: uncultured Candidatus Saccharibacteria bacterium; assembly: GCA_964388895.1. GTDB lineage: Bacteria > Patescibacteriota > Minisyncoccia > Portnoybacterales > GWB1-42-6 > CAYMCB01. The sequence continues at coordinate 1,069 of CAYMCB010000047.1, read as the reverse complement.
GACCGCGGCAATAGAATCGGTTGCTGGTTCTGGCAAGTATCTAAATTTTTGAATACTTTGGCCTAGCCCTCGGCCAAAAAAGCCTCCAGAGCCTAAGGCGATCCACGCCTGATTTATCTGATAACTGCTTTTTTTGGTATCTTGCTCAGGATGCTTGAAAGTTTGCCAACGTTGAGCAGCATGAGACGAAACATTAATTAAGATAAAAAATAAAAGAAAAGAGCCAGCAATAAATAATAATAAATGAGAAATTCGGCCTCCCCCTAAAAAAAACATAAAAAAAGCAGTCAAGCCAATAATTCCTAATGTGCCGTAGTCTGGTTCTTTATATAAAAGTAATCCAACTATAGCTAAAATTATAGCAAAAGGCATTGCGCCTCCTAAAAATTTTTTTATTCTTTCTTTGCCTTTAGCTTCTATCCAAGCAGCTAAATAAATTATTAATGTTAATTTTAGAATTTCAGAAGGTTGAAAATTAATAGGGCCTAAAGAAATCCAACGCTTTGCGCCGCCATGTTTTATACCTATTTGGGGCAAGAAAACTAAAACTAAAAGAATAATGGAGATAAGAAAAAGAAAAAAAGCCGTTTTACGCCAAGAGCGATAAGGAATAATGAAAGCCATAAAACCTAAAATTAATCCTGGCAATAAACCTCGAAATATTTGATTTTTTAAATAATGATAATTTTCCCCAAAATTTTCTTGAGAAACACCAACGCTGGCCGAAGTAACCATTAGAAGCCCAAAACCAATTAAGAGTAAAATAACAAGAAATAAAGGTTGGTCAATTCGATGAATTTTCATCTACAATAAAAATTATTTAAAAATTTTTAAGATTTTTTACTGCTAAATTAAATTTTTCACCACGATCAAATTCATGCAGGAAAAGACCAAAGCTGGCGCAGCCGGGAGAGAGTAAAACTATACCTTTTTGGCCGACTAATTGAGTAGCTATTTTTACAGCTTCTTCCATATTAGATGCTTTTTCTACTCTAAGTTTTGGCGATAAGCTTTTAGCAATTTTTGGCGTAGCTGTTGTTTCTCTCCCTTCAAGCAAAACTATAGCCTT
>CAYMCB010000046.1:0-4727 GCA_964388895.1 uncultured Candidatus Saccharibacteria bacterium | reverse complement strand
CCCATCTTTCCGCCCAGTTAGTATCGAACGGCCAAAAAATTGAGGCTGGGCAGATTATCGGCTACGTAGGGTCAACTGGTTATTCTACTGGACCGCATCTCCATTTTACGGTTTTTGCGACTAATACTTTTCAAATCCAGCAAAAATGGTATGGCCCTCTACCTTTAGGTGGAACTGTTAATCCTTTACTTTATTTATAATAATAAAATTAAATCTCAGTTTCTTTTTGGTTAAATCTTTCCTTTGTTTAACTTATCTTTAAAAAGATAACAAAAAAAGGTCTAACCAAAAAAAATAATCTTATGGAAAACTTAAATGAGCTTTACAGTTTTCTTAATGAAAAATTTAATCGTTTAGAAAATATTATCGAACGCCAAAATGAAAAATTTAGCCACTTAGAATACAAAATAGGAGAGTTAAAGGATAAAATAAACCACCTAGATGATAAATTAAACGAAATAAAAAACAAAATAAAAAATTAATTCCCAGATTAATTTTAATTTCTGATAAAAAATTATTATTTTCTTTGACCATTTTCTCCCGTACATCATTTACTATTAACCAAATAAAAGAGATATCTAAATATCTAAAGATAGAAGAGACATCTTGCTAAATTTCTCTCCGCCAAAGTCGACATTTCCTAAGGTTTTTATATATAATACATGATCAAAAAATATTCTTATTAATATTGTGCGACGCAATAATAACAGCTATTTTTAAAGTTCATGCAAAAGCTTAAATTTATTAAAATTAAAGATGTCTGCATTATCTTTTTCTCTATTTTAGCTTTTATAATAGCTCCGGAGGCCTCTATTTTAGCCCAGGAAACGCCTTTAGAGTCTGAGGCTAAGCAAATACCAGATTTAACAAAAATAGCGCCCAAAGGGCTTTTTGATAGTTTTAAAAACAAATCATCATTGAATGCCTCGGAGAAGACCCAAAAGGAAGTTTTAAAAGAAATCGGGCAAGGAATTGATATAGTTGGTCCAGCTATACAAAAAAAAATTGAACGATATATTAAGCAAAGCTTATTAGCTAACTTCAAAAATAAAAGCCAAGGAGCAAAAGAGAGAATAACAATATTTATTAAAAATATAAATCTAAAAATTAAAGATTTTTTCTTAGAAGAATATAAAAAATTATTTAAAGGACATCCGACCTATTGATTTTTATTTAAAAAAGAAAAAAATAATCGGCGAGAGCAAAAAAAGCAAAAAGCAAAAACACCCCCTTTCCAATTTATCCAAAGAAATGTCGCAAAAGCTATCTTGTGCGACGATATATCAAGGGCTTGACAAATTCCCCTAAAAGTTATCCACAGGCTGTATTTTTAATTTAATTAGACTCTTAAGAGTATTTTTTCTGACGCCTTATCTTATTAGATTAAAAGATTTTTAAGTTAAAAGATAAAATTTAAGAAAATTAAAATTATTTGCTATTTTCTCTATAATTATAAATCAATGATTATTTCTCCCTCTGCCTCCCTCCCCCAAAAACAAATCGTATACATTTTTAGAAACTTAAAAAACTAAAAATTCTTAAAATAAAAAATTACTTTTACAAGTTTGCTTATCTAAGTTAAAATATACCAATGCGCCTTTCTTATTCAGCGCTGGAAACTTTTAAGCGCTGCCCCCTGAAATTCAAGCTTCAATATATTGATAAAATAAAAACTCCTAAATCTAGCGAGGCTATTTTCGGCACTCTTATTCATAACGCCTTAAAATTACTCCACGAACCTAGTTTTTCTATCCCCTCCGAGGAAGATATTTTAAAATATATTACTGATAACTGGGACGCTTCTGTTTATCAGAGCGAACAAGAATCAGCTATAGCTTTTGCTCAAGCAATAAAAATAATAAAAGATTATTACGCCAAAAATTATCCGGGACAATTTAATGTAGTAGCCCTAGAGATGCCTTTTGAAGCACCTATCAAAACTCAAGATGAAACTCATATTATAACCGGCAAAATTGATCGTATTGATAAAACACCTGAAGGATTATTTGAGGTTATTGATTATAAAACCGCTAAAAAAATGCCACCTCAAGAAAAAGCTGAAAAAGATTTACAGCTTTCTGTTTATCATTTAGGGCTAGTTAATCAATGGCCTTCTATTCTTGAGGAACAGCGGCCAGTAAAAGTTTCTCTTTATTATTTGAAACACGGAGAAAAAATTTCTAGTTGCCGTCTTCCAAAAGAAATAGACCTGACTAAAGAAAATATTATAAAAATAATTGAAAAAGTTACCCAAGCCCAACAACAAGAAAAATTTAATGCTACACCTAATGCTCTCTGCGATTGGTGCAAATATCAGCGTTACTGCCCTTATTTTAAACATAAATTTAAAGAAGAGAAATTATTTTTTAATGACCAAGATATTAAAGAATTAATAAATAGATACACATCTTTAAAAGAACAAATCGATAAAAATAAAAAAGAATTAGAAGAAATAAAAAATAGTTTAGGGAAATTTATGGACCAAGAAGGACTGGAAAGACTTTTCGGCAAAGACGGATATCTAACGCGTCAAGTTATTCAAACTTTTAGTTATGAACCAGATCTGCTTAAAAAAATTTTAGAGCCATTGGGCAAATGGAACGAAATTTTAAAAATTGATGAAACTAAACTTAAAAAAATCCTAAAAACTTTGCCTAAAGAAATAAATGAAGAAATAACTAAAAGCAAAAAGATGGTCAAAGAATATAAGAAAATTGACCTTAAGAAAACTAAAAAGAAAAGCCTATAAAAGTTTTTAATTTTAAAAAATAACTTCTAAAAATTTATCTTCTTAGGAAATTAAAAAAGCTTATTTAAAAAAGCTTTTTTTAATTTTTTATTTTTATTTAAGATACTAAAATTCAAAATTAATTTATAATCATTATTTTGCTTTATAGCCTGCTGGCATTTTTGATTGGATACAACTACAAGGAGAATAACCAGCAGCTTGAGCCTCGGCTTCGTCCTTAAACCAAACTTTATTTTCTTCTTTTATTTTCTGAGCATAAGAACACCAAGGCCAATGATATTTAGAACCACTACGGCTACCCACAAATAAACCTTGCTGCTTTTGGTCAGCTACGGGCTTAATTTCATTCCCCTGCTCGTTGTTATCAATGTTTTTTATTGGTGAAACAATTTCCTCTGAAAAAGCATCAGAGTCATTAATTATTACTGGATTGCGAACAATTTCAGGCGCAGTTAATCTGCCGGCTCCAAAAGCGATTAACGCTACTAGCAAAAAACCGATAACTAAAGCAATGTCTCCTTGATATTGCTTTAGCCACTCCCCTTTTGTTTTAATGGTGGAATCTTTCATTGACATAAAGACAATATCATGATAACATAATAAAGCTTTTTAATAAATTTTCTATCTAAAAATATGGCACATACTAAAGCAGCTGGTTCTACTAAACTTGGCCGCGATTCTCAACCAAAATACTTAGGCGTTAAACTTTTTTCTGGACAGATAGCTCAACCGGGCAGTATTATTGTACGTCAACGCGGCACAAAATTCTATCCAGGCAAAAACACTCGCCTTGGCTCTGACTATACTATTTATTCTTTAACTAAAGGTAAGGTTAGATTCTTCAATAAAAAAAGAACTAACTTTGATGGTATAAGACGCCTAAAAAAATTTGTAGAAGTTATACCGACTAAATAAAAATTTTAATTCTTATTTAATACATAAAAACGGCTTCCTTGAGCCGTTTTTTTATTTATTTTTTTTATCTTTCCCATTAGCAGCAACGCGAATAAATTCTAAAAACAAAGGATGAGGGGCAAGTGGACGAGATTTAAATTCCGGATGGAATTGTGTCCCAACAAAAAAAGGATGATCTTTAAGTTCTATAATCTCTACCAAATCTCTTTCGGGATTCACACCAGCAATTTTTAAACCTTGTTTTATAAATAAATCGCGAAATTTGTTGTTAAATTCATAACGGTGGCGATGACGCTCAGAAACAATTTCACGTCGGTAAACACGTCGCGACAAAGTACCAGGCAGCAACTTGCACCAATAAGCTCCCAGTCTCATGGTTCCGCCGTAACGATTTTCTGCTATAATTTTCTTCTGCTCCATCATTAAATCAATAATCGGATAGGGGGTATTCTTTGCCACTTCAGTCGTATGAGCATTTTTTAAACCACAAACATGACGAGCAAATTCTATACAAGCTAACTGCATGCCATAACAAAGACCAAAATAAGGAATTTTATTTTTGCGGCAAAACTCAATTGTTTTTATTTTGCCTTCAATGCCCCGTTCGCCAAAACCTCCAGGGACAATAATCCCATCAAAATTTTTTAAATCTATAAGCTTTGCTGGATTTTTCTCATAATCTTCAGCATTTAACCACTCAATTATTGGACGATATTTCTGAGAAAAAGCTGCATGTTTTACAGCTTCAATAACAGAAATATAAGAATCAGCTAAAATAAAATCGCCTGTGCCAAAATATTTTCCTACTATGCCAATTCTAACTGATTTCTGAGCATTTTTGATTTTTAAAACAAAGTTTGTCCAAAGACGCAAATCACGTTTCCTTGATTTCACCTTTAATTTTTTAAAAATTCGATCGCTTAATTTTTCTTTCTCAAAATTTAAAGGCACTTCATAGATTGTTTCTATGTCCGGAGCAGAAATTATATCTTCTTGCTGCATATTGCAATTTAAAGCAATCTTTTCTTTGCGTTTTTTATCCAATGAAACAGCCGATCTTGCT
>CAYMCB010000045.1:0-4811 GCA_964388895.1 uncultured Candidatus Saccharibacteria bacterium | reverse complement strand
TCCGGTTAAGTTGCGAAGGGTCAATATTGTTAGCAGCCGCCAACCAACCGACCAAACGAATAAGTGAAGAGTACATAACCAGAGAAATATCTTGCTGGTCATAAGTGCCTAGTAAAACTATCCCTATTGTGCCAAAATTAAAATTATCTTTTGCTTCATCGTAATAAACATGAGCGCCACGAGAACCATTCCCGCCATAACGTCCTTCATAAATTTTCCCTTCCTGATCAATTATGTAATTATAACCAATATCACCCCAACCTTTAGTCACAGCATGAAAACGATAAATATTTTGGATACGAGTTATGGCAGGGACCGGATCATTGTTGGGCGTAGCAGAATGGTGAATAACAATTCTTTCAACTGGCTGCCAATCTGAAGGATATTCAGTATTTTGAGGCAACCAAGTCATTAAAGAATTAAGAGAAGGAGTATTGTCCCAAATTGAACGGGGCAAAATTTGTGGCACTTCTGCTTCCTGAATTTCAGTTGCAATTAAATAATTGGGCGGCAAAAAAGAAGCGAAGAAAATCGCCGTTATTTTTGACCAAAAAATAAAATACCCAATTTTTTTTCTGGTTAATTTTCCCATTGCTCTTCAATTAGTATATCACATCGGCTAATAAAAAATCTATTTTCTATAAAACTCGGAAAAATTATGTCTGAGGCGCCTGAGATGGAGGGGTGTTATTATCGACTGATTCCTTACCAGAATTTTCTTCTGAATTATTTTTATTATTTTTTTCATTAGCCACCATAAAATACCAGAAATAACAATAATAGCAATAGCAATATAGACCCAAAGCATATTTTTAATTTTTAATTTATTTAATAATTATTCAGAAACCCATATCGAGGACGGGCTTCATATAAATATAAATATAATAACATAAATATGGCGCAGAGAAAAAGATAAAATTTTAAAAGTTTTTATATTATTTTTACTTTTTTACTAATAACCTTTCCGTTAGTTTATAAACATCTCCCGCCCCCATAATCAAACAAATATCCCCGTTTTTTAAATTAACTTTTAAATATTCAATTGCCTCATCAAAATCTTTGCAATATTTTATTTTTTCTTCTTCTTTGTATTTCTCTTTCAAAGCTTGAACTAATTTTTCTGAACTTACTTTTTTCTTAACTTCTTCATCTTCCCGGCCGGCTACGCTATAAATTGGCAATAGAATAACTCGATCTGCCGAATCAAAAGCTTTAATAAAATCATTAAACAAATCATAAGTCCGCTGATATTGATGAGGTTGAAAAACACACCAAAGCCGCCCTTGAAAAAATTGATTATCTACTAAAAATTGACGCGCCCCCTCTAAAGTTAATTTTATTTCTGTCGGATGATGACCATAATCATCATAAATTTTTGCCCCATTTATTTCTCCTTTATATTCCATTCTGCGCCAAATACCATTAAAATCATTAAGAACGCTCAAGGCTATCTTTTCTTCAATTCCTAAAACTTCTGCTACTTTTAAAGCGGCATTAGCATTGCTAAGATTATGCTGACCGGGAATTTTTAATTTTAAGTTAGCTCTTTTTTCAGTCCTGTATTTTTCTATTTTAAATTTCTGTTTTATTTTTTTATTTAAAATTAAAAATTTAAAATTAAAAATTTTCTTTATCTTTTTATCTTCCTCATTAATAACCAAAACTCCCCCCGAGGGCAAATGCAAAATATATTTTCTAAAAGTATCTATAATATCTTTTAAGCCGCCAACATAAGTATCAAGATGCTCTTTTTCTATATTTAATAAAACAATAATCTTGGGCCAATAATTTAAAAAAGATCGGTCATATTCATCTGCTTCAATTAATAAGTATTTACTTTTACCTAGCCTAAAATTGACATTCCCCCATTCAGACACCTTTGCCCCAACAATAACTGTGGGATCCAACCCCGCCCTCTCCATTATAAGACCAATCATAGCGGTAGTCGTGCTTTTACCATGCATACCAGAAACAGCAATAGTAAATTTCTCTTTGGTAAGCTCTCCTAATGCCTCAGCGTATTTTTGGCATTTAATGCCTAAACGCCTAGCTTCAATTATTTCTGGATTATCTTGTTGCACAGCAGCGCTATAAATCACTAAATCTAAATCATGAAAAATATTTTCAGCTTTATGGCCTAAAAATATCTGTATGCCTAATTTTTCTAATTCTTCTAAAATAGGATTTGAGGCGCAATCTGAACCACTGACTTTATCTCCTTGAGCTAAAGAATAGCGCGCTAAAGCCGAAACCCCAATACCGCCAATACCGATAAAATGAATCTTTTTCATAAATTTTTAAATTTTTAAAAATTAAATTTATTCTTTTTGTTTTAATCGATATTCCAATATCAAAAAAGGAAAAATTATAACCGAACGAACTATCGTGCGCCAACGCCAGGGTTCTCTAAATGCTCGCCAAAACCATTCAAAACCTATTTTTCTTAAAAATTTTGGGGCCCGGCGGATTCTGCCCGATAAAAAATTAAAAGCCCCTCCTACACCTATAGCTATCTTTACAGAAGGTATTCTAGCTATATTTTGTGCTATCCATTTTTCTTGCTTTGGCGAACCTAAAGCAACAAATAAAATCTGCGGTTGGCAACGATTAATCATCTCAACCGCCGTCTCCGGCTCTTCAGTAAAACCCTTAATATTCTGATATAATTTTGCAATTTTTTCTGCAACACCATTCTTCCCTCCTAACAAAAAAATTTCTGCTTTAAAACCTGCCTCTGGTTTTAATATTTCTGCCATTAAATCAACACCGCTGACTCTCTCAGGTATTTTTTTGCCTAATAATTTTAATCCATAAACGACTCCTATACCATCAGCCAAGCTCAAATCAGCGAGGTTAAGAATATTTTTAAAATCTTGATCCTTTTGAGCTCGAACTAGAAAATCAGGATTGACTGTTACTATATAATGCTGCCTCCCATCAACTAAAAAATCCCTTATTTTATTCAAAGCTTCCTGAAAAGTAAAATTATCTATTCTAACTCCTAATAAAGTCATCACGATTTAAATTATTTATTTTACTTGTCCACCCAAAGAAAAAGATTTTAAAACAGAATATTCAGCCCCATCTTTTTTTAAATGGCTTTCCATTATTTCAATCGAAGCTACCTTTAAATTAACAAAAAAATCTTCAGAAACTTTAGTTTTGCTAAAAAAAGTCTGCGCTTCAGGTTTAACTCGGGCTAAAGTAATGTGCGGCTTGAATATTCTCTTCTCTGGCTGAAAAAAAATATTCTTCTCGGCTGATAAATTTTTTTCTAACTCTTTTTTTAAATTTAGCAAAGACTGATTAACTCTTCCCTTCAGCCAGATCATTCTTAAAAATTCGTCTTTTTCAATTTTATCAAAAATTATTGTAAATGGCTTAAATTTTTTTGTTGCCTTGCTTACTGCCTGATAGATTTTTTCTATATCTTCCTCCAAAACATAACCAATAAAAACTAATGTCAGATGCAAGCTATCCTTTTTGGTCCACCTGACAAACAAACCATTAATTTTCCTCTGGTAAAAAATCAAACTATTTTTTAAGTCTTCCGGTAAATTTATAGCAATAAAAATTCTTTTTTTCATTAATTGAATACTATCATATAAAGTGCTAAAATCAAACAAAAATAAAAATAAATTATGTATATTTTGGATATTATTCCAGCTACTAAAATACCTCATTCCGAGCAACAAATTTTCAGCTATTTCTCAAGCCAAAAATTATTGCCTGGCGCTTTAGTTTTGGTACCGTTAGGCAAGCGCAAAGAACTCGGCGTCGTTTTTGATACACAGCCAATTGATGATTTAAAAATGGAAATAAAAAAAGCGGATTTTAAATTACGCAATATCTGCCAAGTTATCTCTTCGCGTCCTTTTCTAACAAAAAAACAGATTCTTTTGGCTCTTTGGTTGGGACAATATTATTTTTGTTCTCCGGGACTTTTTATCAAAATAATGTTAGGTAATAGAAATGCCATTCTAAAAAATTTTAACCAAACAAAAAACAAAAACTCAGAAAGCGAAAACCAAAAGAAAAGAAAACCACTCTCCCAAAAATTAATTCTCTACCCTACTTTATCCTTGCTTTTTAATGCCGCTTCAAAGTCCCCTCAAACAGCTATCTGGCACAGCGGCTTAACATCTAAAAAAATTGCAGAAATTAAACAAAAAGTAGCAACAGAACAAATTAAAGAAATTATAGGCACTCGTTCGGCTGTTTTTTTGCCTTTTGCCAATTTAAAAAAAATCATTATTGAAGATGAAATAAATCCTGCCCATAGATCCTGGGATATGTTTCCTTATTGGCGAACCCACGAAGTTGCTCAAAAGCTAGCTGAATTATTTAAAGCAAAGTTAGAGATAAAAAGTGATTTACCATCAGTTGAAAGCTACTTAGAAAAAAAGAATTTTTTATTCTTAGAAACTTTAGCGAAAAAACCAACTTTAATTGTTGACATGCGTACTGAATTAAAAGAAGGGAATTCTTCTATTTTTAGCCGCTCATTGCAAGCAGCTATTAAAAAAATACTTCTTGCCAATAAAGAATCCCAAGCAGTTTTTTTTATTAATCGTCGGGGTGAAGCAAATTTTATTCTTTGCCGTGACTGCGGTTTTATTGAACTTTGTCCTCAATGCGAAGCTCCCTTAGCATACCATTTAGTTCAAGGCAAACCTTTGCTTTTGTGTCATCGCTGCGGGGCCCAAAAGCTTCCTCCTTCTTTATGCCCCAATTGTAAAAGCTGGCGTATAAAAACTTTCGGAGCCGGCACCCAAAAAGTAGAAAATGAACTCAAAAAACTTTTTCCTTCT
>CAYMCB010000044.1:0-4896 GCA_964388895.1 uncultured Candidatus Saccharibacteria bacterium | reverse complement strand
AACCCGATATAATTATTACGGCAGCTTACGGCTTTATTTTAACACCTGCTATTTTAAATCTTCCTCCTTTTGGTTGTCTAAATATCCATCCTTCAGTTTTGCCAAAATATCGCGGCGCGTCCCCTATCCAGTCTGCTATTTTAAACGGCGATTCTGAAACAGGAGTAACTATTTTCAAAATGGATGAAGGCATTGATACTGGCCCAATTATAAAAACTTCAAAATTAAAAATCCAAAATCCAAAAATAACTAGTCCAGAATTAACAGAAATTTTAGCAAAATTAGGAGCCGAACTGCTACTCGAAATTTTACCTAAATGGTTAAACGGGGAAATTATACCTAAACCACAAAATAATTCTCAGGCTTCTTACGCTCCATTAATTAAAAAAGAAAATGGCCAAATTAACTGGCAAAAACCAGCTAAAGACATCGAAAGACAAATTCGAGCTTTTATACCTTGGCCCGGTAGTTTTTCAAATTGTCAAATAAATAACAGCAAAAAAATAATAAAAATCCTTGAAGCTGAAGTTCTTGAAGAAAAAAAACCCATCAAAAAAATTGGCGAGGTTTTTTTAAACGAAAAAAAAGAATTAGCTATTCAGACTGGCAACGGAATCCTAGTGATTAAAAAACTACAGCTAGAAGGATCTAAAATTCTCCCAGCCCAAGATTTTCTCAAGGGCCATCAAAAAATAATAGGGCAAATCCTAATTTAACTCCAATAAATTTTTTTAAAACAAAATCCCCCGCATTTATTAGCAAGGGGATTTTGTTTTTATACTTTAGTACTAAAATACAAATGAAACTATTCATTTATTTCTTTACGCAAACGGTTTAACAAACTAGCCGCAATTTCTTTACCACCCAAACCAAAGGCTAAGCCGCCGGCAATCGCCAGCATTGCGACCAAACCTGTAATTACGGTTTGCAATAAAGCAAAAGCAATTCCCAGCTGTACTAAAGTAGCAAAAATACCAAAAATTAAAACTACCCAATAAATAACAGTCGAAATAAATGAAGCTGCCTTGATATTAGAAGCAGCGACGCTGGCGCGAACAATACGACGCAACACATTAGCCAGCCAGAAAGTCAATGATAAAATTATGACAGCCACCACCAAATTAGGGATATAAGAGACTACGCTACGCAAAAAACTGGAAACATCTCTTAATCCTAAAATATCTGTTGCTGCCATCAAAAAGACAAAAACTAAAAACCACTTAACAAACGCCCCTATCCAACCGGCAAAATCCATCTTTATTCCTGCCTGTTCAAAAAATTTGCCTGCCCCCATTTTTTCTAAAGCCGGATCTAGCCTTAAAGCTCTAAGAATCTGAACAAATAATTTTTGTAAACCAATAGCTACAGCCCAACCAACAAAAAAAACAATTAAAGCGCCTATTAAAGTTGGCAGAAAACTGATAAATCCTTCCCATAGAGACTGAAAAGATTTAACAGTCACTTCTGTCCAAGATTGCAATGCCATTTTTCTCACCCCCTTTCAAATAAAAAATTAAAAATTATTTGACCGACCAAATTTGTTTTGCTCTATCAGGAACATTACCCGGACTGGCACTGCTCCAACAACCTGTATCTGCTGGCCAAACAGCTGTTGAGCGCCAAAGGCGCAGCTCACATCGATCAATATCATTGGTGTTTTCTAAATTAGCTAATAAATCATATTTTTGCCCATCGCTCGAAACTCCATAAGTATATGATAAGGCAAACCACCAAGGAGTGTCATCACTACCCATCTTATTGGAAGGATCTTTTGGAACAGATTTTAAAAAAGATAAAAATCTATCATCAGTAGTTAACCAGTTTGCTTGCGTGCAAAGACTTGTTGCCCAGTCAGTTCTTGAACCGCCACAAGAGGAAGATGGGCGAAAAGGAGGATAAGTCCCATAAGCATCGTAATAAAGTTCTAAAGCTTTCGCTATTTCCCTAAGTTGAGATTTTCTGGTTGCGTCTCTACCTTTAACCCTAGCCTTATTAAGACTCACTAAAGTGATGCTCGCTAATAAAGTAATAATAGCTATAACAACTAAAAGCTCAATTAAAGTAAAACCTTTTTCTTTATTATTCTCATTATTATTTGAAAAGGTTTCTATCATAAAGCTCCGTGTTACCTTTTTCTTTTAAAAATTTCGCTTCTTCTGGTTTCAATTTAACAGATGAAAAACTAAAAGCTTTATAAAAAATAAAAATACCTAATAAAAAAATTACTACAACAAAAATCATCAAAAAATGCTCTGCCTGCTTATCGTTTTTAATTAGTCCTCCGGAATACTTAATTATTAATCTGACTATTTTTGGAGCATCTAAAAAAAGAGATTCTTCCAAAGAAATATCCGAAGTTTTACCTTCATTGTATTTTTTCGTCGGCTTCTTCTCTAAAAAATCGCTAAAATCTACTGGTTGACCCTGATTATCATTATTTTCAAATTCGCCATTAACTTGAATCATATATTAACGAAAATAAATAAATAGCGAAAATAATTAAATCTTTTATGTCTGCTGGACTTTCCAGTAACCAGTAAATAAAAATTAATTACTCCTTTTTCTGTTTCTGCCTTCCTATATTATATTAATTCTAACAAAGATTATTGCTAGTGTAAATCAATTTATTCGCCCAATTACTTTTTTCTAAGAGTGCTATATCTTTCAATTCTTTTTACTTTTAAAAAATACCTTATAAAAAATTTCAGCAAAAAACAAAAAAGCGATTCTCATCGCTTTATAATCTCTTATTGCCTATTTATTACCACTAATATCTTTGCTGTAAAAAACTTTGCGCAAACCTTTTTCTGGCTGAACTAACTGGCGCGCCGAACAGTCAATTCCGACAAAGTTATTTTTGTATTTTTGGTGCGCCGTGAGGGAATCGAACCCCCGACCCTCTGCTTAAAAGGCAGGTGCTCTACCGACTGAGCTAACGGCGCTCATTTATTTTTATCCCTTCAAGTTTGGAACCAAAACTTAAAGGGAATAAATAATCGATTAATAAATTATGCTTAATCTTTCAATATCTACCAAAATTTAAACAGAACCAGCAACCAAAAATTAAAAAAATAAAAACTTATATTTTTAGTATAAGTTATTTCTTATAAAAAATCAAAAAAATTTAATATTTTTAATCACCTAAATCGTAAGAATAACGATTTTTCAAAAACATCATAGCTAAAATTGGTAAAAAAATCCAGAGAAACTGGGCTAGTGGGTCAACGAAAATTGTTTGGGCTAAAGGATTTAAAGTTTTAAGTATTTTAACGGGTAAAAAATTTATTACTACTTCTAACATTAAACCTATTTGTAAAATTGCCAATAACCATCCTTGCCACCATTGGGTCCGACGTCTTCTTTGAGACTTGGCTAAAACATTAAAAATAGAATGGGGCAATAAAAAATAAAAACCCAAAATCAAAGCTAAAAACAAAAATATCTGAACATTACTCGAAGGGGCCTTTTCTAAACCTAAAAAACCTAAAGATTTCCAAGGAATATTTTTAATAATGAAAAAAGAAAAATAAGTTCCTAAAATTATTAAAGCCAACCTATTGCTGCCCATTAAAAACCCATAAATTAATGCCACGCCTAAAAAAATTAAGAGCAAAATCCAGTCACCGGCAAACAGATGATTAAAATTGTTTAAAATAAAACCCATACCCTCCTTTTATTTATTAGTTATTATTCTATTTCTTTTTTTAACTCTTCCAATAAATTTTTAGCTTTTCTGGAAAGCCTTTTCGGTGTTTTAACTCTTATTTTTACCATCATATCACCAAAGCCCTTACGGTGTAAACGGGGCATACCCTTGCCTTCTAAACGAATAACCGCTCCTGACTCGATACCTTCTGGAATCTTTAACTTTACTCGCCCAGTCATTGTAGGTATTTCTATTTTATCACCTAAAGCTGCTTGAACAAAATTAATCGGCAGCTCGTAAAACAGATGTTCGCCCTCACGCACAAAACGCGAATCTGGTTTTATATGAACTGTAATATAAAGATCACCAGCTGGGGCGCCATAGGCGCCAGCCTCACCTTGACCAGCTAAACTAATCACCTGGCCATTCTCTATACCAGCTGGAATTTTAACTCGCAGAACTTTATTTGCTCGAATTCGTCCATCTCCACCGCACTTTGAACATACTTTCTCCGGCTTTTTACCCTGACCATGGCAATCAGGGCAAACACTAATTTGAGAAAAAGTAAAAAATCCCCCACCAGTTCGTTTTTCTACTTCACCATAGCCATGACAGGTAGAGCACTCTTTCAATTTACTACCTAGCTGAGCCCCACTACCATTACATTCAGGGCAAACAACTCTCTTATATAAATTTACTTCTCTTTCAATACCTTTATAAGCATCTTCGAAAGTAATTTCTATATCTATGCCAATGTCCTGACCGCGCTGTTTTTTGCGCCCACTGGTAGAACGACGACTAAACCCTTCTCCAAAAACGCCTTCAAAAATATCTTCAAAACCGAAGGCACCATTTTTGCCGAAATTAAAAGCCTCGGCGAAAGAAGAAAAATCACGAAATCCTTCAAAACCTCCCGTTCCTCCGCTACGGGCTCGCATTTGTTCAAAACTAGTGCCAAATTGATCATATTGGCTTCTTTTTTGAGGGTCAGATAAAACTTGATAAGCTTCATTTATTTCTTTAAATTTTTCTTGATCCCCACCCTTATCTGGATGATACTGCTGCGCTAAACGCCGATAAGCCCGCTTAATTTCCTCGGACGAAGCATTTTTATTAACACCTAAAATTTTATAATAATCTTTCATAAAAAAACTTATTATTTTAAATTTTTATAATTTCTCTTTCGGCATCTTCTTTTTCTATAATCGCTATCTTAAAAAATCTCGCAAAATAAAATAATAACCAAGAGC
>CAYMCB010000043.1:0-5137 GCA_964388895.1 uncultured Candidatus Saccharibacteria bacterium | reverse complement strand
AATAAAAACTAAGATATACCACCAGCCAATATCAAAATTACCAATAAATGGTATATGGATAGTACTCCAGTCAAGTTTTGAATAAAACCACCAAGCACCAAAAGCAGCAATAGCCGTATAAATTAGAAGACGGTGACGCATATTAAGTCCGCCGCCTTTTGGGCCAATATGCCAGACTCCTAAAAGGTCATCGAGGAGCCCTACTAAAGCTGAGGCAACTAAAGCCCCTAAAGGTAGAAGAGTTTGGTTGCGGTTTAAAAAATTAAATTTGCTGATGATTGAATCAAACCCAAGCTTTTGTAGGCTCCAAAAACTTATTGCCAAGAGAAAAACCGAAAACCAAATAAGCAGGCCACCAGCAGTTGGTGTGCCTGATTTTTTTTGATGGAGTTGTTGAAAAACAGGCGCCCCTTCTGTCCGGATTTGTTTACCTAGCCGCCAACGTAATAAAAAATGAGTCCATAAAGGCGTGAGACCGAAAGAAAGAATAAAAGCTAAAGCGGTTAATCCTAAGATACGGGAAATTTGAAATAAATCAGGCATAAAGAATTATCTTTCCAAGATTATTGGAAAGAATAAAAAAGCTATTAAGATTTTTGTTTATTAACTAAGATTAAATTACCATAAAAAAGCCTTTTTTGTCCACTCTATTAGAGTTTTGCTTTCGCCTAAACGATCTGGAGAAGCCATGATAATACTAATAATAAATCCTTGCCTGTTAGGAGATTTAGCGGCTATTATCATGCAATTGCCTGCTTCTTCGGTGTAACCAGTTTTGCCGGCAACAATTTCTGGTATTTGCCCAAGAAGCTTGTTGGTATTGATTAAACGATGGAAGAAGGCGCCATCAGTTGAGTAGAATTCCCAAACAGGGCTTTGCATAATTTCTTGCAGGAGAGGATATTTTAAAACTTCTTCCATTATTTTTATCATATCTTGAGCGCTGGAGACGTTTTTAGGATCAAGGCCCGAGGGGTCGGCAAAATGAGAATTTTTTAGACCAAGTTTCTGGGCCTTTTCGTTCATTAAAGAAACAAAATTAGGGTCGATATTTTCAGCTAGAGCTATGGCTGCATCATTGCTAGATTCAATAAGTAAAGCAGCTAATAAATTTTTTACAGAAATTGATTCGCCAACATTTAATTTTCCCATTTCACCATATGTCTCTACAGCTTGTCGACTTACTTGAAAAATTTTCTCAGGTGATACTTTGTCTAAAACAACAAGAGAAGTCATAAGTTTAGTTAAACTAGCAATAGGGCGAGGTTCGGAAATATCATTTTTTTGAAAAAGAAAGGATTGATAGTAAGTATCATAAATTAACGCGGTTTTTGCTTCGATTGCCGGTTCCGGAATATTGAAATTTCTATCGGGCCAAAAAAATGGCAGTTTGCCCGAAGCTAAAAAAATATCCGCTGATAAAGGGAGTTGGGGCAAAGATTCTTCAAGATTTATAACATTATTTATTATGTCTTCAGCGAGAGGGTTTTCTTTTTTTTCTGCAGAATAATTTAAAAAGCCCACCACTGGATTTAAAATCAACAGGATAGCAGTAAGTATCTTTATCATTTTTTTGCTATAGAAAAGTTACCCTTAAAGGCTAGAGTGTTTAGTTTAAGTAAGCTAGTTGGTGAAAGTTTTATGGAAGTTTCATAATCGCCGCCATTAACAATAATTTTAGATTGTTTAAGTAAAGAGTTATCAATAAAAAATGGCATCTTGTAGAGCTCTGCCAAAGGCGGAGTAGCGCCTAGCTTTATTCCTTTGATATTGTTTTTTAACCATTTTTCCGTAGCAAAATCTATTTTTTTATAGCTTTTTTTCTCGTCTTTTTGACGTTTTTTGCTAAAAAAAATCAGAATTTTCTTTTTGTCGGCATTTTTATTAGCGGGAATGAGTCCTAATATAAAATTTTTATTATCTAAAGATAAGATAACAGTTTTTCCGACAGTAGCCGGTTTTACTTTTAAGGTAGCAGCTTTATCTAAGGCAGTGTAAACTGTTTTATGCTTTACAGTTTCGTATTTTATCCACTTTTTTTTAAGAAAATTTTCAATAGTTTTAGGCAGCATATTTTTGATTTTGAATTTAAATAATTATTTAGTTTAATTGATTTCTTTTATCATATAAAATCTAATGAAAACTGACAAGGAGATTAAATATTTTTATTCTATGTCTCCTTTTACAATTACGAAATTAAAAAAAGCGGATATTGGTTTTTACCTCACCGCTTTTCCTCCTATTTTTTATGCTTTTTATTAATCCCCTCTTAGATATTCATCTCTCAATTCCCTTAGAAGACGCAGCTGCCTCATATCTTTTTTAAATTGCTTTTTTATTGTTTTAAATCTAAAGTTGGCGTCTTCTTTTTCTTCTTGGCATGATTTTTTGAATTTGTCGTTATCTTTAAAAAAACCAATAAGGGATTTTCCGCCAAACTGATTTCTTATGTTTTGGGCGGCTTGAGCCAGATTTTCTTTTCGCGCGCGAAAACAGAAATTTTCACAAATAGGATCTTTGGGATTGTATCCGCCAAAACAAGAAGGGATAAAAATTCCTGACAGAGTTTCGAACGTTAAAAGACGCTTTTTAGGAAATGGTAAATCATTTTCTGAAAAAAAATTTTCTTTGCCATCGTTTTTTGAAGACATGTGACCCTCCTTTTTGAAATAGATTTGTTAAAAAACTAATTATATATTTTAAAATAAATTTTTAAAAAAATCAAGAGGATTGCTTTTAGTTTTAAATATATAAAAATAGGCGCTTTGCGTCTATTTTAAAAGAAAAAAGATAAGCTTTTTTAAAAATTTTTATTAGATAATATTTATTTAATATTTTCCTTAATTCTAGTTTTATGATCTACAAATATAGTTTGTTAATAAGTTAATTATAATTTTTTCTTTAGGATTTTGTTTATAAAGCAAGAAGTAATTATAAAAAGCATGATAGCAGATATTATTCCTAATTCAGCATAGCGAAGCCAATGTTTAAAAAAAGATAAAGATGCTCCTGCGGAAAAGCCAAAAATACTAATTAAAATTATCCAGGCAAAAGTAGCCACCAAATCTTTTTTTAGAAATTTTTTAAAAGAGATTTTTATACTTCCTAGTCTGACAAGAACTGCATGATGCAAGCCGTAAGTAAATTTTGAAATAAAAATAGAGCGAAATAATTTACTTTTGAAATGTTCATCAAAAGGTTTAGCTATAAAAGCAAAAAAACGATACAATTTTGTTTGAGAATGATTATTTATTTTTAAGCCTAGAAGATACCAAGCAATATCTCCCAAAATGGTCGAAAAAAAGAGAAAGGGAAATAAAATTAAAGGGTTGAGATATCCTTGATGAGCTAAAACAGCGGCGGTGAAAATAATGAGCTCACCCTCAAAAATCATCCCTAAAAAAATTATTAAATAAGTTAAAAAAGGATAAGAATTTAAATAATTAAGAAAAAAAGAATGTTGCACAATTTTTTATTTTTTAAAAAATATAAGAAATTTGAATTTTAATAGTTAATAGTGGACTGATGGGGATTCGAACCCCAGACCCCCACATTGCAAATGTGGTGCTCTGCCAACTGAGCTATCAGCCCTTTTTACTTTTAAAAGATATCAGATATTTAGATAAAAAACAAATAAAATTTATTTTAAGTTATGTTTTTTGCTATGATATTTTTATTCAAAAACTAAGATGGAATCTGCCCATATTGGCTCATGAGGTTGAGGGATCATATTTTGACTAATTAAACTAAAATTTTGCTTAAGGCTTTCAAAAAGATATTGGTTTACTGGCGAATTACTCAAATATAAAACAAAAATTTTTTGGCCTTTTTTTATTTGCTTTTTTAATTCTTCAGAAATATTAGAGGCTTCATTTTTATAATTATCTAAATTATTTTGATTATATTTTTTCCAAGCAGGATGTTTTTTTAATTCGGCTGGATAAATTATTAAAGAAAATTGTAGATTTCTTTTGTCAGATTTTTTAAGATAGTAATAAAAAGTGGGCCAGTTTAAATCAGTAATAATGACCGTGTCGTCTTCTTTAATTTGATTAATTATACTTTGAACAACTGATTTAGCGTTAGCAGTGTAATTTAAAAATTTCTGTTTTTCTTCTGTTATGTTATAGAAAGCAGAGAGAAAAAGGAAAAGAATTAATAATAAAAGAACTAAAGATTGTTTAATGTTTGACCATAATTTAGCCAAAAGCAGAATAAAAGGCGGTAAAACAATTATTTCGTATCTGCCTATAGCATAAGCTGAGCGCCAAAAAGAAATTATAGAAGCTAAAAACAAGGGCGTCAATAAATAAGAAAATAAAGAAAAATATAAAAACTTTTTCTCGTAATCAGCTTTTTGCTCTTGGTCTTTTTTGTAAAAATAAGCTATAGAACAAATAGCGACAAAAGAGAAAATAGAATAGATTATAAAATTACCAAAACAGAAAAATTTAAAACTTTCTAAAAAAGTAGTAGCTGTTATAGGGTCAATCCAGGAACTGGCGCCTATTTTTCCTTGGTAAAAAGAGATAAGTATACTTGGCAGCGAAAAGAAACCGATACAAATTTGCGAAAAAAACAATTTCTTAAAATTTTTTATGAATTTTTTAAAAATAAGAATATTTATAATTTGAGAAATAAAAACAAATAACGACCAAGGGTGCGAGTAATTGCTTAAAAGGGCAGTGATCCCATAAAAAACAAAAAAGGAAATTTTGTTTTCTTTTATAGCTTTAAAATAGAAATAAAAAGATAACAAAGAAAGTAGAACAGCGAAAGTATAAACTTTATTTTGTTTAGCGTACCAAATTAAAAAATAATTTGTGCTACTGATAACAGAGGCTAATAAAGCTGTTTTTTTATTTTTAAAGAGCAAAAGAGCGACTTGGTAGAAGACGATTATTAATAGCAAAAAACAAAAAACAGAAAAACTTCTGAGAGCAAATTCTGTGTCGCCAAAAATCATACTCCATAGTTTTAGGATATAAACATAAAGAATTGGGTGGGCTTGAATTATTGCGAATTTATATAGTTGAGAAAAGGGTTGTTCGATTATATTCGCTCCATCAGCTTCATCTAGCCAAAGACCTTTAAGACCAAGATACTTGAAACCAATAAACGATGCTAAAATCAATAG
>CAYMCB010000042.1:0-5363 GCA_964388895.1 uncultured Candidatus Saccharibacteria bacterium | reverse complement strand
TACTTTATAGTTTTAATTTGTCTATTATATTAGCTATTAAATTAAAAGGAATATTCTAAAAAACCTTATATTTTTTGTCTTTAGGTAGAGGGTATTTCAGGAAATCACCATACTTAATCTCAGCCTTATTGCCATTCTGAAATTTCCGAGAAAGATTTTTATATACTTTTTCATCCTTCTCAATTCCTATCACTTGGCGCACTTTTTTGCTAGTTGTTCAGTAATGATGCTCTTGCCCGGACCTATTTCATAGACAATATCGTCAAGACCAATATCTGATTTATTAACGAGTTTCTCTACTGACTTTGGGCTTCTCAAAAAATTCTGCGAATATTTAATTTGAAACGCATTCGTATTTTCCATATTTTCCACCCCTTTCATTTTTTTATTTTCAAAGAACTTCTTAAAAGCGTATTTGTATTTATACATAGGCGTTTGGCGTTCGATAAAAGTCAAGTGTTTTTTATGTAAGGGTATAGTTCTATTTCGAACCTCTTTTTCTTTTATTCTATATTAATGACGTTTTTTGGAGCGTCTTTTTTGTTTTTTGAGCCATCTTTCTTTAAAAATCTTAAATTTCTCTTCCATGTCTTTGTAGTTTTTAATATTCATTTCCCAGAAATCTAAAGCTTTTTTGTAAATAATAAATTCTTTACCGCCGCCCCACCTATGTTCTAAACCTATAGTTCCTGTGGTAGGATCTACAATCCTCCAGTTTTTATTGAGATAGACATCTACAAAACTGTGTCCACTAATAAATTTTGGGTTTTTAGCCAATAGCCAATCCTTGTCTATAGCATCGACGATTTTAGCCGGGATGCCGTTAATCCTCGCCAATGCCGCAAAAACCAAAGCCTTATCTCCACAACCAGACGATCTCCCACTTTTTATTATTTCCTGAACAGTTCTCGTCCTTAGATATTTTTCTCGCCATTTCCAAGGTTTAACAAATTTAAGATTTTCCTTTATCCATTTAAGAATATTAAAAATAGTCTCTAAGTCGTTAGAGCCCCTAAGTTTTTTAGCTAATTTTTTAATTTCTGGCGTAATTTTTGTTTGTCGGCCCTCCCGGAGCCATCTATTATTTTGAGCCATATTTTAATTAAAGCATATTTTGGAAATTTTTTAAGGGAGTGCACAATGAACACTCCCTCTTTCTTTAGGTTAAATATCCTAAAACATGTTTATAGAATTCTTTTCTGATTTCACAGGCATAAAATTTTTTTGTAAAGCCGCCAGCCAACCAACGTTGATAAGAGCAACCGCCTCCACAATAACTAAACCATTGACAGTCTTTACATTCTTGAGGGGTTTGTACTATTGCGTCATAAATCATTTGTCCTCTTTCGCTCGCTAATAGCCCAGCTAAACCATTTTTGTCGTCTAAAACATTCCCAATCCGAAAATTTTCTTTTTTGATATAACGGCTACAGGGATAGACATCTCCTTTTTCGTCAATCGAAACTATTGGACGACAACCCTCAATGCGGTTAGAACAAGTTCTCGGCATAGCGCCCATATGCGCCCTTAATACATCCTTGAAAAGTCTGATATGAATTTTTGGATTATCTTCCTGCCACCAAAGATTAAATACTCGTATCTGAAATTTTAAAAGATCATTTAGAGATGGCGCGAAGTTATGGGTAGGAGTTAGATAACAAGGATGAATATCAAAACCCGTAGACCATTCAGGAGCGGTAAGGGACCTATAGACTCTATCCGGAAAATTAACGTTAATTTTCCCGATAGTTGCAATCTGCCCAAACTTTTTAATTCCCGCTTTTAATAAAAGATTAATTCCTCTAATCGTTTTTTGATACTGACCCCTCTGACTATTATGCAGTTCTTCATCGCCATCTATACTTACGCCTATTCTTACTCCATTAGCTGACAGAAGCTCGGCCCATTCTTCGTCTACTAAAGTGAGGTTTGATTGAATACCATTAGTTATCTTGGAAAGATCTTTAATATTCTTTTTCTGAAATTCAAAAATCTTTTTAAAGAAACTCTTGCCAGCCAACAGTGGTTCGCCTCCGTGCCAAACGAAATTTATTTGCTCAGCAGAAGGAAGCGAAGTAGCTATTATTTTTTCTAATACCTCATCAGACATCAAAGATGTCTTTATGCTTTTAATGTCATCGTGATAACAGTAACAACAATTAAGATTACAGTCTGCCCCCTTGGGTTCAATAACTACAGCTCTCAATTTAAATTTTTGAACCATTTTCTCGCCTCCTTCATTAAAAATTTGAGGCGAGCGATATACCCGCCTCATTATTTGTCTATTTTTTTGGTTTATTTCTTTTTTTCTTTTTAGCCTCAACCTCCGATAAATCTGTTATAGTTTGAGGCGGATGATGAGCATCCCAATCGTGATGTCCAGAACTGAAATACATCCCAGTCTCTCCTTTTTCCCTTTCTTCTAACACCTCTTTTTCAACTACTTTTAATAGCTTCTTTCCCATCGTTTTCACCTCCTTTCTTTTTGATTTATTATAAAAACTACAATTTCACCTATATATTTACAGGAATTTCTCCTTGACTTTTAAAGTACTTTATAATTTATGGCAATTTGTCAAGCTTATGCATGGCTACGGTAAAATAAAAAAGAGTCCTTTAGCCTCCTCTAAATGAATAAAATTTCTTTTATAAAATGTGGTTCGAGACGATATTTTCCGGTTCTTTGGCAGTTTTTGCTTCCTGAAAGGAAGCGACAATTTCAAGTTTTTCTTTGGCAGCAAATTCTCGCAACTCTGCAAGTTGCGATTCAATGGGGAAAACTTGATAATCTTCATCCTCAGTAGATTTTCGAGCGTAGATAATGTATTTCATAATATTTAGAAAAATTTTCTTTTATACTACAAAACCAAAAATTGATTTTTTCTTTCAAATTTCCGTTCAATCTGGCCGCCGAGCGAAGCGAGGCGGCCCCTAAAAATTTGACTTTTCCGAAATGGTGGTGCTTGTTGGAAAAAGTCAGAACTCATTTTGAACAAAATCCCGACTGATTGCCGCGCTTCGCGCGGCAGAACCGAAACTGAACGCTCTGGCGGGCAAAAAGGAAGGGGGTTGGGGGGAAGGAATTTTTGTCCGCCCTCGCTTTCGCCGCTTCTTTTTTCGCCGCCGCAATTTTTTCGTGCCAACGAAGCTGGCACGACGACTAATTTAAAGCTATTGCGTTAAATCGCCCACATAATAATCATTAAGCATGTCCCATGCCTTTCCAGAATGTGATTTGGGCTTTTTCTTATCTTTTGTTTCAAAAGCATTAGTTGCTTCTTTTCCGCAATAAGGCGTGATTGTATCAGAAGCACCCGGATGAAGACCAAACTCTAAATACTTTGAAACATCATAAATCTTACCGTTTATAATAAGCCAGCAGTCAGACGCATTATTATGCTTCGCCACTTCACTTAACGAAAAAATTGTTGCTGACGGCGTATTTTGTTTTTCGTCCGTATTTGGTTGCGGTGTTTGTTGGAATTGTTGACTATCCGGTGTATTATTTTCTGTCGTTGTTTGCTTTTGAGAAATTGGAGTTGCCGCTGATTCGCTTTTTTCGTTTTGGCGAGGCAATAGACCAAAAACAATAATAGCGAGTACCGCTATCAAAAATATAGATAATGAAATCGCAACGATTTTTTTCATAAGTTTAAATATTTTAACATAAATTTTTTAAAATTGAAATTCTTCCGAATGCAGATTTGCTTTAGAAACCCCCAATTTTAGAAATTGATTTTTGAGATCTATCATCATTGGCACCGGACCGCAGAGAAAAATTTCTTTGTTTTTTAAATCCATGATTATATTTTTGATGTACTCCGCGTTAATAAATCCTTGAATATCAGAATAAAATGGGAATATTCTAAAATTTTTAAGGTGGCTGGCAATTTCTGAAAACTCTTTAAAAAATACTGCTTCATTCTCATTGGGCGAGAAATAAAAAAGATAAATAGCGTTTTTCCCCCCCTTTCTTTTAAGGTTCTTGCCATGCTCAAAAATGGAGTAATTCCGATACCTCCGGCTATCCAAATTTGATCTTTAAAATTCTGGCTTAAAAATCTTCCAAACGGCCCTTCGATTTTTGCGATAGTACCCGACTTAAGATTTTTTAATTTTGCCGTAAAATCACCAAGGTTCTTTACGGCTATTTTTAAATTTCTATCAAATGGCGAAGAAGTAAAGGAAAATGGATGAGTTTCAAAACCAATATCCTGACTCTGAAAACTAACAAATGCAAATTGACCTGGCTTAAAATGTAAAGTTTTATCTTGCGGAGACAGTTCTATTTCCACTACTTTTTCGTCAAGATATTTTATGTCTTGGACAACATAAGTAAATTTCTTAACTAAAATAAATCCTAATATTGTCCGGTAAACATAGACTAAAAGCCCTATTCCCGCGATGGACAATATATAAATTCGCAAAGGCAAAGATCGAGAAATGTCGCTCGGAATCAAAAAACTATGAAGCCCTACCAGAAAGAAAGCAAAGCCTAAAAATTTATGAGAGAGTTTCCATTTTTCATACGGCAGTTTTATAAAAAAGGTGATGACTAAAAAAATTATCAAAAACAAAAGACCAAAGATGCCAAAATTTACTGGCCAATCACTACTGGGAAGTAAAAACAAAGCCGCGCTTTTTGTTGAAACAAACAAATATTTTCCGGCAAGAAAAAGAGGGTGGAAAAGCATTAAGACAAAAGCAACGCCGCCAAAAAGATGATGAGCGAGATAAATTTTATTTAAACCGCCAAAATAATCTTCCAGAAATTTAAATCTGCCACTCAAAATTAACACAATAGCGAACATTGCCATTCCCACTAATCCAGTAATCTGTCCAAGGCTCGTCAGCGTCGCCGTTGAACTGACAAATCTTGTGTTGATTGATTTTGTGGCAATCCAGAAAAAAATAGGCAAAAAAGATAAAACGAGAATTGCCAGCCACCCTAAATTATTTTTGATTCTAATCATATTTATTTTATTAACTCGTCTATGCTAACCTCAAGAGCCTTCGCTACTTTCTTTAAGGTTTCAAGCGTTGGATTTATATTCTCGCCTTGCTCAATCTTAATAATCGTATTATTAGCAACATCGGCGAGCTTAGCGAGCCGATCTTGCGAAAGCCCTTTTTGCTCTCGTAATTTCCTTAAATTTTTTGAAAGTGGATGATCTTGTTTTGACATAAATCATTTATGGTAGTATTATTATAGTGGAGTATATATATTTATTAGCACTACTATAATGCTACTATAAAAAATAATTTTAGTAAAGAAATCAGGGGGTAGGTCGGTTATGTGCGCACGGGAGGGCGGGGCAAACACAACTTCCTTTCTGGCGGCGCATTTCGCAAAGCGAAATACG
>CAYMCB010000041.1:0-5392 GCA_964388895.1 uncultured Candidatus Saccharibacteria bacterium | reverse complement strand
CTCATATCAAACCTTTGCGGTAGATTAAAATCAAATTGTAGTGTCGAACATTGCCATTCGCGACCAAGGCAATCTTTAATTTTAAAATCAAGTTTCGGACCGTAAAAAGCTGCTTCGCCGATTTCTTTTTGATATTTTAAGTTTTTTTCTTTAGCTACTTCTTCTAAGATTTTTTCTGTAAATTGCCAGCCTTCTTCGCTACCAGCATATTTATTTTTATTAGCTGGATCGCGCAAAGATAAATAAACAGCGTAATCTTTAAAACCAAAAGTACTGAGCATATAGATTATAAAATCGATGACTTTTCCCAATTCAGTTTTTACTTGGCTTTGAGAGCAGATAATATGGGCATCGTCTTGAGTAAAACCGCGGACGCGAGTTAGGCCGGAAAGTTCGCCAGATTTTTCATAACGATAAACGGTGCCGCATTCTGCCCAACGCAAAGGAAGTTCCCGGTAACTTCTAACTTTAGATTTGTATATTAGCACATGGAATGGGCAATTCATCGGTTTCAAAAGATATTCTTCTTTTTTTTGACTCTTTTTGTTAGCTTTTTGTTCACTTAAGCTTTGACTAATTTCTAAAACAGGATACATAGAATCAGCATAAAAGCCCCAATGGCCTGAAATTTCCCACAAAGTCCGGCTGCCAATATGAGGAGTGCGTACTAGTTCGTAGTCATTTTTTAGATGTTCCTGATACCAAAAATCTTCCATTATTCTCCATAAAAGCGCACCTTTGGGTTGCCACATTATAAGTCCGGCACCGACTGTTTGGTCAATAGTAAAAAGACTTAATTCCTGCCCTAGTTTGCGATGGTCTCTTTTTTCTGCTTCGGAGATTTTTTTTAGATAATTTTCTAATTCTTGTTTTGTTTCAAAAGCTGTACCATAAATTCGCTGGAGCATTTTATTTTTTTCGTTGCCTCGCCAATAAGCTCCAGCTATTTTAAGAAGTTTAAAAGAGTCTTTTTTTATTTCACCGGTAGAATCAAGATGAGGGCCAGAGCATAAATCTATAAAAGGGCCGGTTTTGTAGAGAGAAACTTTTTTAACTTTTTCTTTTTTAATTAGCTCTTCAATTAGCTCAACTTTGTAAGGCTGATTAGCTTTTTGAAATAGTTCTTTGGCTTCTCTGGCATCAATTTCAGTTTTTTCAAAAGAGAAATTTTGCGCTATAATTTTTTGCATTTTTTCTTCTAGAATTTTTAAATCCTCGGGGATAAGAGTTCGTGGCAAATCAAAATCATAATAAAAGCCATTTTCGATTGTTGGGCCGATACCAAATTTTGCTTCAGGGAACATTTCTAAAACAGCTGTAGCCAAAATATGGGCTGCAGAATGGCGAATAATATTGATTTTATTTTTTTCTTTTTTCATATTTTTTTATTTTTTAGAATTTAATTTTTAATCAAATGTGGAATTATTTAATAAAAATTGCCCAAAAATCACTTGGCGCCAAGCCCCGCAAAAAAATAGAGAACGGGGGGTCCCACTTGGCTTCCCGGTAATTTTTGGGCACTCTTTGCGCTAATTCGTCAGCGCCTAACGAAGAATTCAGCGGTTGGTAGCCGCGTCATCATTCTTATTTAATTTATTTTTTATTTTATTTTAAAAAAGTAGTAATTGTCAATTTTTTAAAAATTTTGGCGTAGATGATTTTGATTTAATTCTAAAGCCTCATCAGCCAAAATTTTTAGGCTTCCGTCTTTATCGTCTAGTTGACCTGAGACAACTATGATTTTCCCTTCTTGCCATAAAGTCGGAGTTTTTTCTAGCAATTTAGGAAAAATTAAAGCTTCTATTTTAGCTTTTTTGTCTTCGATGGCAACAAAAAGCATTGGTCGCCCTGCTTTAGTAATAATTTTATGAATTTGGCTAATAACTCCGCCGATTTTAAGACGTTGGCCAATTTGTTTCTTGGTAATTTTTGAAGGCAGGAAGCCGAATTTAGCGATGACTTTTTCGTATTCATGTGTTGGATGTTCGGAAACATATAGCCCTAGTAATTCTTTCTCCCAAGATAATCTATCTTGACGAGTAGCTGCTGGAGCAGGTTGTAGTTTTAGTGGCGGGAGAGCTGCTTTCGCTCCCTTTTCTCCTGGTGAAGAGAAAAGGGAAGCTTGCCCGTTGGTTTTAGGTTTTTGAATCTCCCGGGCATAAATTAGCAGACCTTCTATATTAGATAGAAGTTGGCCTCTCTCGCCGAGTTTATCCATAGCACCGCATTTTATAAGACTTTCTAATGATTTTTTATTGAGATCTTTGTTTTGAACGCGTTCAATAAATTCTGAGATAGAAGCAAAGGGTCCATTTCTTTTTCTTTCTTCGGTTATGGCTTGCACGATGTTTGAACCGACATTTTTTATTGCGTTGAGACCGAATCTAATCATTCCATCTTTTATAACCGTAAAATCACCCAAGCTTTCGTTGATATCTGGTGGCAAGACTTCGATATTCATTTGCTGGCATTCATTAATCAAAAAAGCTATTCGTTCAATATCATCAGATTCAGTATTTAGCAACGCCGCCATAAATTCGGTAGGGAAATGAGCTTTCAAGTATGCGGTTTGATAACCTAAAAGCGCATAGCAGGTAGCGTGAGCTTTATTAAAACCGTAACGGGCAAATGGTTCAATAAATGCCCAAATTTTTTCAGCTGTTTCGTAGGGAATATTATTTTTTACCATGCCATCAATTAATTTGTCATGCTGTTCGTCCAGCAATTTTTTTATTTTTTTACCCATCGCTTTGCGCAAAGTGTCAGCTTCTGGCAGTGTCAGATTGGCTAATTTGACTCCGATTTCCATAACTTGCTCTTGATAAACAATGATGCCATAAGTATTTTTAAGAATTGGTTCCAGCCTTGGCTCGATATATTCTATTTTTTTAAGGCCGTGTTTTCTGGCAATAAAATCAGGTATAAGTTCCATCGGGCCCGGCCGATAAAGGGCAACCATAGCAATAATGTCTTCAAAAACCGTGGGTTTGAGTTCTTTAAGATATCTTTTCATACCGCCTGATTCGAGTTGAAAGACGCCGGTAGTCTTAGCTGCCTGGAAAAGTTCAAAAGTTTTTTTATCATTTAATGGTAATTCGTTGGGTTTAACATCGATTTTTTTAGTTTTTTTGACAATTTTGATTGTGTTTTCAATCTGAGTTAAAGTTTTTAAACCTAAAAAATCCATTTTCAAAAGCCCTAAATCTTCAATAGCGTGCATTTCATATTGAGTGACAATACTTTGGTCGTTTTGTGTAGGATGTTGCAATGGTACGGTTTTTTGCAAGGGGTCTTTAGTGATAACCACACCGGCAGCGTGAGTTGAAGCATGTCTGGCAACTCCTTCTAATTTTTTGGCAGTATCTACAAGAAGCTTTATTTGTTCGTCGGAGTCATAAAGTTGACGGAGTTCGATTGATTCTTGGAGCGCTCTATCCAAAGAGAGGCCAAAAGGAATAGCTTTGGCTACTTGATCGCAAAGCTGATAAGAGTAACCCATAGCTCGGCCTGTGTCGCGGATGGCTGCTCGGGCAGCCATAGTGCCAAAAGTTATAATTTGCGCGACGTGATCGTCGCCATATTTTTGGCGGACATAGTTGATTACTTCATCGCGGCGAGTATCGGCAAAATCTAAATCAATATCAGGCATAGAGATACGCTCTGGATTTAAAAAACGTTCAAAAAGGAGGTCGTATTTTAATGGGTCAATAGTAGTGATGTCTAAAAGATAAGAAACAATTGAACCAGCAGCTGAACCGCGTCCTGGTCCGACGACGATATTATTTTTTTTAGCCCAGTTGACAAAATCGTGAACTATTAAGAAGTAAGAAGCAAAGCCAGTTTTTTTAATAATGTCTAATTCTTTTTCTAAACGTTCTAAAACGCGATTTTCAACTTTCCCTGGATATTTTTTAGCCAAACCTTCAAAAGCCAGTCTTTTTAGATATTCTTCTGGTGTTTGGCCTGAAGGAACCTGGAAATGAGGCAGCTGGTATTTATTTAATTCAAAATCAAATTGGCAGGCGTCAACTATTTTTTGAGTATTAGTAATTGCTTCTGGAATATCAGCAAAATTTTTTTCTATCTGTTCTGGCGGAATCATAGAAAAATCGTCGCCGAGCATTGTTAGGCGTTCAGAATCATTAGGATCGGCGCTAGTGTTAACTAGCATCAGAATATCTTGAGCTTTAGCGTCTTCGGGCAGGAGATAATGAATATCATTGGTAGCCACCAGGGGCAAATTATATTTTTTAGCGATTTTTATTAGTTGTTGATTGACTATTTTTTGTTCAGGGATATTGGGATGATGCTGTAACTCAAGAAAAAAATTTCCCGGGCCAAAAATTTCTTGGTAAGTTAAGACTAATTCAATAGCTTTATCTTTTTGGCCTTTGATGATAGCTTGCGGAATTTCTCCGGCAAGGCAGGCTGAAGAAGCAAGAAGCCCTTCGCTATGACGGCGTAACAAATCTTTGTCGACTCTTGGTTTATAGTAAAAGCCATTGAGCCAAGCTTCAGTAGTTAATTTAACCAAATTTTCATAACCAGTTTTATTTTTTACCCAGACTATTAAATGGTAGTTAGCATCGTCAATACGCGGCTTTCGGTCAAAACGGCTAGCGGGCGCCACATAAAGCTCTGAGCCGATAATAGGTTTCAGTCCCTGATTTTTAGCTTTTTTATAAAATTCCACGGCACCGTAAAGAGAACCATGGTCAGTGAGAGCGAGAGAATCCATTTTTAGTTCCAGCGCTCTTGATATAAGTCCGTCAATTTTAGGTAAACCATCCAATAAGCTGTAATGGCTATGAACATGTAAATGGGTAAATTTCATAATTTATTTTCAAGGCAGTTACACAAAATAACTGCTTCTTTTAAATCTTTTTCTGCCTTTGGCTAAGAAAATAAAGAATTCCGCCGATAACTAAGAGAGAAGCCAAAACAATAATTGCCCAGAAGAGAAAAGAAAAAATAAAAAAATGATTTAATTTAGTTAACCAAAAAGTAGCTTTCCGGCCGATTTTGGTTTCAGCTAAAAACCAAATAAGAGCTGACGCAGAGAAAACAGAGATAAAAACATAACGCAAGTTTTTAATTCCGAGTTCTAGCAAGAAACGGAGGCGTAAGATGATTTTATCTTTTAAATTTAAATTTGATAGAGCTTCTTCGATGTCAATCATGGCCTGCCAGTAGCCCGAAATCACATCTTTAGTTTCTTCCCGCGAAATAGAAAAATGAGGCTCTTCAATAATCCTTTCAAAGATATGGCGGCTATAATCAAGTTTTTCAGGCAAACTTAAAAAGCGGCGAATATGTTTTATTTTTTTTTCGAGAGTGAGACCAGGAATTTGTTTACTTTCCAATTGCTCTTTTAATAGTTTTTCTGTTTCTA
>CAYMCB010000040.1:0-5780 GCA_964388895.1 uncultured Candidatus Saccharibacteria bacterium | reverse complement strand
ATTGCATTTGATAATTCTTTGGCGGTAAAACATTTTTTAAAACATTTTCTAAATAATACTCTCCTAATACTCCCCGATGTTTTGGATTTTTTAAAATATCTTCCAGCCCCTGCAACTGATCAGCAACGCTCATTACTTGTTTGTTGGTTTCGTCTAACTTCGTTAAACGCTCCGTGACATCAGCAATAATTTTAGCGCTTTGAGCAAATTGCGTTTGAAACATTTTAGCCGAATCCCCCATCTTTGAATCCAAAGTTTGTCGCATCTCTTTTAACTGTTCCTGCATCATAATAATTGCCTGACTATCTTCTTTGGTTTTTTCTTCTTTCTTCCTCAAAACTAAAAAAATCTGCAAGCCTAAAGCCACTGCTACTAAAATAACTAATAAAATTAATAAAGTCTCTTGATTCATTAAAATAATAATAGCATGATTTTAATAATAAAACAAAAAACGCCATCTTTTTAAGATGGCGTGGGTAACGCCTCGTCTATTTTTTAATATCTATTACCTTTACCTCCCTTAGCCCTCCTTCATAAAAATAATAGTAATAGCGGCCCGGTTTTATTTTTATACCCTGCCCGTCCCCTTTAAAATATCGCCCGTTCTCATCTTTCAAAACAATTTCTGACCTGTACATCTTCCCTTTCTCAACTTGCAGCAATGTACCAATCTTCTTTTGATCAGCATCCATAAGGAACAGGTTCAGAATGAGAGCTAATGCAAACAGGCAAAAGATGAACAAAAACATAGAAAATACAACTAACTTAAAACTAA
Organism: uncultured Candidatus Saccharibacteria bacterium; assembly: GCA_964388895.1. Classification (GTDB taxonomy): domain Bacteria; phylum Patescibacteriota; class Minisyncoccia; order Portnoybacterales; family GWB1-42-6; genus CAYMCB01. The sequence continues at coordinate 5,005 of CAYMCB010000040.1, read as the reverse complement.
CTTTCATAAAAAAACCTCCTTTTTTTTATTTTTTTAATGAGCTTGCAAGATAGAAAAATATATCATAAATAATTTACTTTGTCAATACTTGCCTTCTAAAAATCTTTTTCCTTTCATCCCATGAAAAAAAGAGAATAGAAAAATAGAAAAAGCCAACCACTGGCTAATACTTAACCCACCCAAGCGCGGATCAGCTAAAGGGCCCTGAGATTCGCGTAAAAAATCTAAAAAAAATCTTAAAAAACTATAGCCTGCCAAAAAAAACAGAAATATTTCTCCTGGTTTTTTAATTTTATTTCTTAACAATAAAATAGCAGCAAATAAAATAAAACCTGCTAATGATTCATAAAGAGCTACCGGCTGGCGTCTAAAACCATCTGGCCATAAAATTCCCCAATGAAGATTAGTAATTTTCCCTAAATGATCATTTATCAAAAAGCAGCCAATTCGACCAATGCCTATAGCTAAAGCTATAGCTGGCGCTGCTAAATCAGCTACCTCTTTAAAATTTAATCTGTTTAATTTTAAATAGAGCCAACTGGCCGTAATTCCACCAATCAAACCTCCAAAAAACATTAAGCCTCCATCAAAATTCCATAAAAGGCTTAAATTACTTAATAAACGACGCGGCGACTGCAATAAAAAAAAGATTCTGCTGCCTAATAAAGCGCCAACAAAAACTGAAAAAGAAAGCCAAATAATTTTAATTTGATCTATCTTTTTTTTGCCAGCTTGCCAAAAAAGCCAAAAATATCCGGCGCAAAAACCAAAACCCACAAAAAGCCCCCAAGTATAAATTTTTAATGGCCCTATAACGATTTTATCAAAAACAAAATATGGCATCTTGTAAAATCAGCTAATAGTCTAATAATTTGCTCGTGATTGATTCCAAGGCATCATCAGCGTGAAAACGTCGAATGCTAAAACGATATTTTGGCGATTGATCAATTATTTTATATACTCCAAAAGCTGCTTTATAGCCAGCAGCTTGAGCATATTCTATCACTCGTTGACTAAAATCTCCACCCGGGTAGGCTAATAAATCTATCTTTTTCCCAATTTTCTCTTCAATTATTTTTTTACTATCCTCCAATTCATGTTTTAAATCTTTATCACCCAAAGCGCTAAGATGCGGATGGGAAATTGAATGGCTGCCAATTTCCATACCACTTTCAGACATTTCTTTAATTTGGTCCCAAGTTAAAAAATCTTTTTTGCCTACCCAGCTGGTAGTGATAAAAAAAGTGGCTTTGGCATTATATTTTTTCAGCAAAGGGAAAGCCCATTTATATTGGCCATAGCGGCCATCATCAAAAGTTATAGCCACAGCTTTAGCTGATAAAGGCCGACCGGTATCAAAATAATCAATCAACTCCCTTGCCAATACAATCTGGTAACCATTATCTTTAAAATATTTTAAATGCTCTTCAAATCCCTCCGGCGTTACCGTGAAGCTTCTCTCGTTTATCGGTGTTGAACTCGCTGGCATAGGTCGTATATGATGATAATTAAAAATTGGAAATTTTACGACTTGATTCTCTTCTGGCTTTTGAAAAATAAAAGTTGCAGTAGGAACATCTTTTTCAACCTCCAAAGGGGTTTCTAAATACTGACTTGCTTCTGGAGAAAAAGAAAAAACCGGTTCTTCATTTTTGAATCCCCCTAAATAAGAAAAATTTTCTTCTTTTTGCCATAAATAAAAAACCGTGCCAATAGCAGTCAGAATACAAATTAAAAGAATAAAAAAAATAAAATTTCTCATTTATATATAATTTTCTAATCTCATCTAAAAAAGAGCTTACTTTGAAAAAACTAAGAAAAAGCAAAAAAATAAATCCCTAAAGTAACTAAAAAAAAGAAAAATAAAACGAGTAAAAAACTACTGAAAACTACTAAAACTTCTTCGCCAATGTCTTTTTTAAACTGCTTAAAATTCATTTCTATTTAAATTTTAACACTCTACTTAAAAAATTAAAAAAATAATCGTCTGCGGGCGATTATCAATTTTTAAATTTATCTTAATTTAAATTGGATTCATCAGCTAAAGGTACCGTCACCGGGATTTGAACCCGGGTTACCAGGATGAGAACCTGGCGTCCTAGACCAGACTAGACGATGACGGCAAAACATTAAGGCTATAGCGATTTTTTAACTAATTAAAAAATATCATGTTTTTTTTCTAATTTCAATCGAAATAAAAAGCTTCGCGAATTTGCGAAGCTTTATTTTTTTTTAAAGAACGCAACCGAGTTCGACAATTTCTGCCATCACCTCATCCGTTAAAGGCGAAAGTATTATTCTCAAGGAACAAAACTCATGCGTGCGCACAAAATTTTGTATTGCCTCAGAAGAACTATGAGGAAACCCCTCCCAAAGTTTTTCAGGAGGCTCGCCAAATACTTCTTGGCATATCTTCTTCGGGCAATCCTTACACCAAATAGGAAGCGCCACCAAATCTTCCATAAACACCTCCTTTTAAAATTTTAAGAACTAAGCCGTTAAAACAAAAACCACAAAATAAACAAAAAAGCTGCCTAAAGCAGCTGCCAAAAAGCTTATCTAAAAAATGCTTTTGCTCTTTTGTATTATCTTTTTTATTTTTATCTCAAAACACATCTACATCTTTTTTTATTTTGCGCTCTATAATTCCAAATCTTATCTAAATTTTATAACTATATAAATATAGTATAACAAATTATTTATTTTTTAGCAAAAATTAGCTTATCCACAAAATTTATTTTTTTAACCAAGCTTCATCTTGTCTAACTAAAAGCTGTTGGGCTTTTTCTGGCGTAGCCATAATTTCTTTTACAACTTTTTCCATTCTCATCCCTTGCGAACCTTTCACTAAAATTACATCTTCCGGCATAATTATTTCCTGTAAAAAACGACCGGCTTCTTCAGAACTGACAAAATGCCTAATTCTTTCCTCTGATAAGCCCTTCTTTTCCGCTTCATCAATTATAAAAATAGATCTCTCCCCTACTGCCAAAAGCCAATCAGCTGTCTCAGTCGCTGCTAGCCCGACTTGGCGATGAGCTTCTTCGGTAAAAGAGCCTAGCTCTAACATATCGCCTAAAACAGCGATTTTCCGACCTTTGACTTGTTTTAATATTTCTAAAGCTGCCAAAGTTGAACTAGGAGAAGCATTATAAGTGTCATCTATTATCCAAGAACCTTTAATACCACGCAACAATCGACAGCGGCCAGCCACCGGACGATACTCTTTTAACGCTTCAGCGATATCTACTAAATTTATTTTAAAAATTAATCCTACAGCTATCGCAGCCAATAAAGAATAAGCCTGGTGTTGTCCTAAAAGATTAGGTATTCTTACGGGAATATTGCTACCCTGATAGTCAACCTTAAAAGACAAGCTAACATCTGATAAATCTTCCAAATGCTGCTCCAAAAAACTAATGCGCAAATCAGCTTTTTCATCAAAACCATAATAGAAAATTTGCGCCCGTGTTCTTTCAGCCATTGTTCTCACTCTTGAATCATCAAAATTTAAAACTGCCCAATCGTCTTTTGTTAATCCTTTTACTAAATTAGCTTTTTCCTTCACTACCTGAGCTGGATTTTGAAAATTTTCAACATGTACCGGCACTTCACCGATAGCCGTAATCACTGCTACGTGGCACTTAATAAAACTTGTTAAATAAGCGATATCTCCCCAACGATCTGCTCCCATCTCTAAAATTAAAATTTCTGGATAATCTTTAGAATACAGAATTCCAAAAAAACTTATTAAAATAGTTTTTAGCCAAAGCCATAAAGATTTTCCGCCTGTCTCCTGATTTAAAATTGTCAATGGTACGCCAATTTCATTATTATAATTTTTTTTATTGCACCGCACAGAATATTTAGTTCTTAAAACAGTATAAATTGCTTCTTTGGTCGAAGTCTTCCCAACGCTGCCAGTCACGCCAATAATCTGAGGTTTATAACGCCATAAAGTTAATTGGGCTAAAATACGCAACAAAAAACAAAGAATTTTTTTCAACATAAAAATTAATTTTAAATTTTATCTGCAAATCAAAAAAATAAAATAATATTAAAACCTTATTCTTGAATTTCTTGCTCAGGAGGAATCTCGTAATAGCTGAAAAGATATTGGGCCAATTCACTAAAAACCGGAGCTAACGATTCAGAAGCAAATTCTATACCATGCGGCCTTTCAATTTTTAAAAAAATTAAAAATTTAGGGTTATAAGCTGGTGCGAAGCCAATAAAAGAATGGTTGGTTTCATTAGGCAGATAGCCGGAACCATTTTCATTAGGAATTTGAGCAGTACCAGTTTTGCCAGCAATATAATAATTCTTTATTTTTATTTTGTCATAACCATGACGCACAGTGCTAACTAACATGGCTGTCAATTGTCCAGCTATCTTTGGAGAGATAACCTGTCTAATAATTTCTGGCTGAGTAATCTCCTCTCTCCCGTCAGAAAAAACTTTTTTTTCTACTAAATAAGGCTTCATTAATTTGCCATTATTGGCAATGGCTGATATTGCTGTAGCCATTTGCAATGGAGTTGCTGAAATGCCTTGGCCAAAAGCAGCTGTAGCAAAATTTATTTCTCTTTTTTCTTTTTGGACATTCTTTAAATCACCCTTTGCTTCACCGGCTAAATCAATACCTGTGGGCTCTCCAAAACCAAAAGCTTCAATATATTGACGGAAAATCTCTCCGCCTATTAACCGTTGAATAAAAACAACCCCAGTATTTATTGATTTCTCCAAAACATTAGTCATGGTACTTAACCCATATTTTTTGTTTTGCGCGTTAGTAATAGTATAGCCTCCTATTTTGACTAGTCCTTCATCAACAAAAGTCGTTTCTGGAGTAATTTTACCTGTATCTAAACCAGCAGCTACTACTATAGGTTTAAAAATCGAACCTGGTTCATAATTTTTTTGGGTACAAGAATTTAAAAAAACGCTAACCGATGAAACTTCTTTATAATTATTAGGATCAAAATTTGGCAAACTAACCATCGCT
>CAYMCB010000039.1:0-6219 GCA_964388895.1 uncultured Candidatus Saccharibacteria bacterium | reverse complement strand
TCAGAACACTACGGACTAATAGGAGAGAGAAGAAAGAGACGAAAAAGAAAAGACCTCCTCGCCAAATGATTTCAGTTTTTGTCTTTGAAAAGAAAGCATCAATTAAAAGAACAATTGGAATTAACGCTGAAAAAATTTCTGTAGCGACTACTTTTATATTTAATAAATTATGCCGGAATATAGCATAAGCCATTAAAACTGCATACAAAATAACAAAATAATTTCCTACCGGATAAGTATTAATTATTTGGGGAAAAAAATTTGTTACTCCTCCAATATATCCTATTGCAGCCGAAGCGATAATATACTTTGTCTGAAGTTTTTTCAAAGAATCTAATTTTTTATATGATCCAATCATTTCAGCTACCGACAAAACTGCAAATAAAATGAAATAAAAAACAAAAATAAGATAAAGTGGGCCAGTCTTTACCCAATGTTTAAAACCGGCTAAAGGGGGAGCACCACTAACAAAATAATCGGAGAATAAATTAAAAGGCAACATTACTATTGGAACTAAATAGCTAGCCAAAATAATAAATCTGCGGTCTTTTTCTTTGTTTAAAAAGGTAGTAATAAAATGATAAAAAGTCGCTGGAATAAAAAAAGCTCCTAAATATAAAATTCTTACCCAAAGAAAAGCCGCTATTTCATTGCTGGCATTGATTACCATAAAAAGACCAAAACTCCAAATAGCTGTGCAAATGCTAACTAAAAACCACAGGCAGTTTAATTTTTCTTTTTTATTTTTTAAAAAAACGAAAAAACCTAGCAAAAAAGAGATAACGCTTGTACAAATTGTTGAGATAGAAAAAAGAGTCATTTGCCCAAAGAAAAAATGAATTTAATCAAAATATCTCCTTATAAAAACCTCTGTTTCTTTAACTGATGGCGGGCATTTATCTAAACATTTTTGACCGTGTTTTTGGGCACAATTAGCAGAACAACGGCCAATGAAAATATTCTTATCTTTTTTATCTAATTCTAATTCATCCGCCTTACCAAAAACAATATTTATTTTCTGCCGACCAAACAATGCTTTTTTGATAAACCACCAGTTCTTTAAAGGATGCTTTTTAATAGCATGCCCAAATTCATTAACTGCTGTAATGCATCTAGAGCAAGAATATGTTGGATAAGCGGCAGCATTTTTCCCATATTTATAAACCTTATCGGCAGGCTTAAATTTTTTAATATTTACCGCCTCTTTATATTTAATTAAATTTTCTTCCTGCGGATACTGACCCGCACCAATCTCTTGAGCAATAGCAATTTGTTTTATAGCCTTAAAATCGAAACCAATAATATAAGCTACTGCTGAATCTAATTCTACCATATCTGTACCAAAACCAATAAAATTAGTTTTATTTGGCTGGCCGTGATGAGGTCCGTTCCCTTCCATAGAAACAATACCGTCTAAAATCGCTAAATGGGGCTTTAATATTTTTCCTAAAAGTGCGATATGGGTCTCTAAGTCAGTTTGGTGCATCCTAATTCGATCTTGCAATGCCAAAAGTCCCATTTGATTTTTCAGAGAAAAACTGACTGTCGTTTCCATGTGAGTTTTAACCTTAGCTAAATTAATATAAAAATCAGCCTTTCTTACAATTTCTGGAATATTAAAAATAGCTCCCTCTATTCTTTCTTTGTTTTTTTTCTCTAAATCCAAATTCATTATTTCAACTCTATCCATATTATAAAAAATATCGAAACCTCCGCCTTTTATGACTTCTTCAAAGGGAAAAGCTTTATCAGAAGTTCCTAACAGCGAAGTATGGCCAATTATCACTTTGCTAGCTCCGTTTTTCAACAAAAAAGTTACTAATTCTTTCGTAAAAACAGGATCAGAATTTTCCCCCGGCAGAATCGGCGGACGGCCACAAAGATTCGGTTTTAAAAAGACAATACCATGAGGTTTTAATCCTAACTCTTTAAAAGCTTTTATAAAAACTTCCTCTATCTTGTTATTTATATTTTTTGCGATAAAAAACATAAATTTATTTTATTTATTATTTTATTTTTTGCCTTCCTCAATATACGGATACTCTTCACCTACCAATTCTGCAATCTTAAGCATAATTTTGTCCGTAACAGCTCGAAAATGTTCCTGAGCATGGTCGATATTATAATATTCGGGGAAATTCATTGGCTCGCCTATTTTAATTTTTATTTTTTTTCTAAATTTAGGAAATTTATCATGACGAGACCAAATTTCAAAAGCTCCGATTATACCAACCGGCACTACCGGTGTTTTAGTTTTAAGCGCAAATTGCGCTACACCGGTAAAAGCTTTCAAAAGCTTGCCATTAGGTGACCTAGTCCCTTCAGGGAAAATACCAATTACCCGTCCTTGTCGCAAAGCGGAAAAAACATTTTGATAAACTTTATCTTTATCATGGCTTTTCCTATTAACTCTAATCTGCCCGGTCAAATGCATTAATGGCCGCCAAAAACGGCTTTCAAAAAATTTTTCCGCTGCCAAATAATAAACTTTTCTTGGCGACAAAGCAACAAAACAAATAAAATCTAAATAGCTTTCATGATTCGAAGCAATAATTACCGGACCTTGTTTTGGAATATTCTCTAATCCTTCAATTTCAGAAATCCAGATCCAGCGGACAATCGGGCTAAAAATTTTTTTAATTATGGAATAACCGATGCTCGCCCATCTTTTCTCTTCATATTCATCTTCTTCGTTAAAAATAGGAGGATTTTCAGCTTTTGCTGTTACCCTCTTGCTAACAGCAGAGTTTGTTTGCCCAGTTTCTTTTTCTCTTCGTCTTAAAATTTGTCTTAAAAATTTTTTAATTTTTTCAAAAATAATCATAAATAGTAAATAAATTAATAATATAAAAATCTCTAAATCTTTTTTGATTATCTTTTTAATTTTTATTTTTTATTAATGAGTTTTTATTAGTTAATTGTATTTTTTATTTTTTAATATTTAATATCTAACCACCTACTCTATCTACTCTATCTAATTATATTTCTTCTTCTTAATTTTTCTAAATCCATAATAAATAATAATTTTAAACTTCTTTTATTTTTATAATAATAAATAAAATCAATAAAATAAATCTTTTATTCACTTTCCTGCCACTCGGGCAACTTTACAAAAAAAGCGCTCCCCTTTCCCTCTCCTCCAGAGTCAGCCCAAATTTCACCTTGATGCTCTTCTATCATTTTTTTGGCAACATAAAGGCCAATACCAGCTCCTTCGGTATGGAGACGCGGAGCATTAGCACCGCGAAAGAATTTCTGAAAAAGATTCTTTTTTTCTTCTCCTGTCATTCCTATGCCTGTGTCTTTTATTTTTAAAAAGACAAAACCATCTTTCTTGTTTAAACTAACCTCTATTTCTCCTCGTGAAGTATACTTAATGGCATTATCCACTAAATTCAAAACTACTTGTCTTAATTTCTGCTCATCTGCTTTTACAAAGAACGTCTCTTCTGTCTTTCTAAGATTTAAAGAAAGGCTCTTCTTTTGAGCATTTAACTTTAATTCTTCCACTACACTTTCAACCATTTGGGCAAAATCAACTTTAGTAAAATCAAAATGGATTTTACCGCCTTCAATATGCGAAAGATCTAATAAAGAATCGACTAATTTATTTAACCTCTCATTGCTTTCGTAAATTTTATCTATCTGTTCTTTAACTTTAGGGTTAAGTTCGCCAAAAGAGCCTTCGCTAATCATTGAAGCTAACCCTTTGATTATAGAGAGAGGGGTGCGCAACTGATGAGAAGCGATAGAAATAAATTCTGATTTGGCTTTATCTAATTTTTGTAAATCAAGATTAGCCTGATGCAGGCTCTGCGCCATTTTTTCTAAACGCTCCTTAGAACGTACTTCTTTCAGAACACTACGGACTAATAGGAGAGAGAAGAAAGAGACGAAAAAGAAAAGACCAGTTTTTAAAAGAAACTCGGTTTTAGTTCTAAAAAAGAATATATCTATTAATAATGACAAAGGAATTAAAACAGAAAAAATCTCAATAGCAATAACTTTAACATTCATTAACTGATGTTTTATAACAGCATAAGCGATTAGCCCAACCATAATTATCGTCAAATAAGGGCCAAGCCAAATAAATTTATAGTTGCCAAATAATGGAAATAACAAATTAAAAGTAACCCCCCAAATAGCTGCAATTAGTGTCCCGGAAAAAACATAAATTATTTGTGTCCTCTGTAAACGATTAGCCTTTTTTAGTTTTAAGAAGAAGTTTCCAAAAGCCCCAACCATGCAAATTAAGAAATATGCCGTATATATAAGATAAAAATTAGATAACCTTACCTCCTTCCCCCACTCTTGCCAATAAATATCTCTTACTAAAAATTTAGGCCATGAAGAAATAAAAACAATAAACCCGCTAAAAAGAAAAAGAGAAAACTTATATATTTTTTTTATTTTCTTTTTATTTTTGAAAGGGAAATAAAAAGAGAAAGAGAAAAAAGAAAAACCAATCAAAGCAGCGGCTATATAATAAATCCTAGCCCAAATATCAGCTACCGATAAATCATCGGTTAAACGAAAAAAAGCCAATCCTAAAGCCCAAAGAGAAGTAGAAAAAGCCGTTAAACTATAAAAAATATTTATTAGATCTTTTTTATTTTTTAGCAAAATCAAAAACCCTAAAAAGGAATTCAAAGCAGAAACAACAATTAACGCAAAATTACGAATATCTATTATATTGAAATAAGCATTCATTTTATAAACAATTCTTTTAACTGTTTGTTCTATTTTTGACAAATCGCCACACCATGGGTTTTCAACGGCTCATAAATAATCTTGATTTTGCCTTTATCAAAACCACTTGCTACCAAAATTCTTAGAAGATCGGCCGGTTCCCGATAAATCATTTTCCAATTAATAGTCTTAGTCACAAAATCTACTTCCCAATTATCTCGAATATTAGCTGTAATAAAGAATCCATTCGAATTTAATTCTCGAAAAATTTTCTGAAAAATCTCTATTGCTTTATCATCGGGTAAATAGTCAAGCACCCCTACCATTTCAATTATATCTGGTTTCTGCCCTTCTAAATATTTATCAAAATTTCTGATCTTATCTAAAATAAAAGAAAAATTGCATTCTTTAAGACCATGATTAGAAATTATAGCCTTGCTAAGATCTAAGGCTTGCTGGTCTTTGTCCAATAACTTAACATCTAAAGAATTTAAATCTTTACCAAATCCCTTTAGCTCATATAACGATTCAATAATAGCTCTAGCCGAACCACAACCCAAACTAAAAATAAAAACTCTTTCCTTATTTTTCATATTATTAATAATAATTTCTTTGACGAATTTCTTTACCAACTTTAAACGATTTCTGACCGCTCTAGGATTACCAAGTTTAAACCAAAGATATTCAGCTGTTCCCTTTAGAATACCTTTCTCTGGAGAAAAACGATAAGTTGTATACATTGTATCCAAGGCATAATAAGTAGTTGCTTTATTTTTTACTTCTTTACCCTTATCAGTAGTTTTGTCCACTAACGCACTACCTATTTTTGGCGGAAGAAGATTTAATAATATTGCCGAGATAGCATGAAATAACCCTGTCAATAAATTATTCTTTTCGTAATTAATAATTGGATCTTTGTCAATTAATAATTTAGAATTATTTTTATCTTTATCTGTCTCTCCTAATATTTTTTTATTTTCGTATTTTTCCATAATTGATTCTCTATTTTTTAATTTTAATTTTTAATGACAACAATAGTAACAATTTATATTGTAACGCTTTTAAATCACTTCACCCAAAATTTACTTTTTATAATTTTATCCTCCTCTTCTTTTTTTTCAGCTACACGCTCTTTTGCTAATTGACGCAAAGCTGTCAAATCAATCTCATTTAACTGCTGAACTCTTTTGCCTAAATATTTCTTATTATTTTTTTTAGGATCTTCTATGACTTCAGCTAATAAAACATCTAAGATAGCGCCGATTTTTGGACCAGGTTTAATTTTTAAAATTTCCATAATATCATTGCCATTAATCTTTAACATTTTAACTGATATTGGATCATGCTGAACCTTCTCAACCATATATTGAAAATGTCTTAGTCGATATGGCTGCGCCTTTGGCACACCTGATCCCAAACGGTCGGCTATTCTCAAGGCTATCAAATCTTTTATATTCTCTGGCCCCACGCGTCTTAAAAGTCGCCGCACGCCAGCTTCTGTCACTAAACCAACATCATAAACAAACATAT
>CAYMCB010000038.1:0-6619 GCA_964388895.1 uncultured Candidatus Saccharibacteria bacterium | reverse complement strand
CTTTGCGCCGGCTCGTAATTCAGCTTCGGACACTTCCACCAAAATTTTAAACTCACTGCCAAAACGGTTTATCATCTCTTTATATTCTTGTTCAACTCCTTTAGTATTAACCCCTAAGTTTAAAGCTTCGCCAATAATTTCCGCCAAAGGAATAAGATTTAAAAAAGAATCTTCCTTTTGGGTTCACCTCCTAAAGGTCTATCAGCTAAAGCCGCTACTCGATTCATTACGCCAATAGTTACTTTCTTTTGACAAACCGGGCAAATTCCTTTATTTTTCTTGGTTTCTTCTGGAGACCATACTATTTGACAATTTCTATGACCATCAAAATGATATTTACCTTCTTCCGGAAAAAACTCTATTGTTTTTACTAATCTATTTTTAACGGAAGATGGAGCTCGCACACCTAATCTTAAAGCCTCTATTAAATACTTGTATCCTTCTATCTTTCCTTCAAAAATATTAGCTTCTCGCCCAAGTTTAACAGGACTATGGGCATCAGAATTAGAAACTAAAGAAATACTATCTAAAGCCGACCAACGCCAATTCATAGCCGGGTCAGAAGACAAACCTGTTTCCATAGCAAAAATATAGCGGCTTAATTCTTCAAAACATTCCTCGACTGAATCAAAACCAGATTCAGAACCAAATAAAGAAAAATGCGGCGTCCAAATATGAGCTGGCACCACTAAAGCATCTTGAGAAATGCCTAAAGCAATCTTTAAAATTTCTTTTGCGTCTATTCCTAAAATCGGCCGGCCATCAGCTTTCAAATTACCAATCCAACCTAAGTGTGCATTAAATTTTTCCACAGCCTCAAAAGAAGGTAAAAAAATTATTAAATGAATTTTTCTTGTCCGGTTTTTTTTACTATAAATACAACTGACTTCACTAGTTAAAACAAAACGGGGCTCATTATCTTCATGCCTGTTAGCCATCGGTAAATGCCAACCGTTATTTAACTTTATTTTCCCTGCGCCGCGCAATTTAAAAAATCCGTTTTCTGCCGGCTCCAATTTTGTTTTTAGTTCCCTCAGCCAAAGAGGATGAGTAAAGTCCCCTGACCCTAAAAGATTAATACCTTTAATTTTAGCCCACTTATTAAGATTTTCTAAATCCATGTCGCGCGAAGTTGCGCGAGAATATTTAGAATGAAGATGAAGATCAGCAATAAACATACAAATTTATTTTTTACCTATAATTATTAAATTTTTTTCACCGCTAGAGCGCGCCAAGAAAAAAACTTCTTCAACTAAAAATCCAACCTCTTCTAAAATATCTTTTAACTCTTTTTTAGAAAAATTGTGGATGAAACGTTTACCAATCTTACCCCAATTTTTATAAACATCACCAAAATCTAAACTAGAAAAACCAAAAATTTTAAGAAAAAAATATTTTAGAAAAGTCCGCCAATGCTTTAGTGTTGGCCAAAGATACCAAACCGAAATTAAAACCCTGCCACCTGGTTTTAAAACCCGATAAACTTCTTTTAAAAACATCAATCGTAATTCTTTTCCTGGCAAATGATGGAAAACGGCTAAACACCAAACCATATCAAAACTATTATCACCAAAAGACAAGTTTATGCCATCACTTAGAATAAATTTTTTATCAGGATAACGCTCGGCAGCTAACGCTAAAAGCTCTTTTGAATTGTCAACGCCAACATAATCTATCTGCTTGCCTTCCAAAAAACTTAACAAACGACCATTACCGCAACCTAAATCCAAAATTTTATAGCCATCTTGAACATATTTCAGTAATGGGTTAAACTCCTCCCAGATGGTTTCTCTTGTTCGAGAAAAATCCGCCGCTATTTTTTCGTAAAATCGGCGATTTTCTTCCATTATTTTTATGGCTTCTTCAAATTTCATTGCGGGAGAAAAAATAATCAAGGCAATAATAAAAAAGGGTTTTTTCAATCCCTCCTTTTTGGCAACTCTAAAAAGACAAGTGCTGAAAAATTCTAATAGGAAAAGAATATTAACTAATGTCGAATTACTTTCAGTTTACCATAAACTTCTCCAGCAAAAAAGAATCAAAAAAAATCAAGCTCTTGAAAAACTGCTAAAGAGAAGAAAAATTCGCACTCTTTCAGGGGTCGCGCCAGTAACTGTTTTAACCAAACCCTTTCCTTGTCCGGGCCGCTGCCTTTTTTGTCCCAAAGAGCCTGAAATGCCCAAAAGTTATTTAAAAAACGAGCCAGCGGCTAATCGCGCTTGGATGAATAATTTTAATCCTTATCAACAAGTGTTTGTCCGCCTTAAAGCCCTCCAAGAGAACGGTCATAAAACAGACAAAATTGAATTAATAGTTTTGGGCGGCACCTGGAGCGCCTATCCTCAAAAATACCAATATTGGTTTATTAAAGAATGCTTTCGAGCGGCAAATGATTTTCCTTTGAGTAAAGATCAGTCATCCCCCCATTCTCTTCCCTCAAAAATCAAAACATCCAAAATTAAAAAACAGCTAACTCAAGAAAAACAAAAAAATGAAAAAGCTAAAAATCGCATTATCGGTTTAACTTTAGAAACACGGCCCGATTGCATCAATCTAAAAGAAATAAAAAGAATGCGCGAATTAGGTTGCACGCGTGTTGAATTAGGCGTCCAAAGCGTTTTTGATTATATTTTAAAAATTAACCATCGCGGCCACACTGTCAATCAAACCATTGCGGCTACCCAACTTTTAAAAGATGCTGGTTTTAAAATTAACTACCATATAATGCTTAATCTCCCGGGGTCAAATCCCACTTTTGATTTTAAAATTTTTAAAACTCTTTTTACCGATGAACGCTTCCAGCCTGATTTACTCAAAATTTATCCTTGCGTGGTTTTAAAAACTGCCCCGCTTTATTGGCTCTGGAAAAAAGGAAGCTATAAACCGTATTCTGAAAAAACTTTAATTAATCTTTTGCTGAAAATTAAAAAAATTATTCCGCCGTATGTCCGCATTCAGCGCATCATCCGAGACATCCCGAAACAAAATATTGTCGCCGGTAGTCAAATTTCTAACCTTCGTCAGTTAATTGAAGAAAGCGGAAAAAAACAATGCCGCTGTATTAGGTGCCGCGAAATTCGCGAACCAGAAAAAATAAAAGATAAGATAAAACTTTTTCGCTGCAACTATTTAGCTTCGGGAGGCCAAGAAATATTTTTATCCTTTGAAAGCCCGGACCAAAAAAAATTATACGCTCTTTTACGACTTCGTCTGCCAGCAAAAAATCCGACAAAAAATAAAACCTTGCCGATTTTGAAAAATGCTGCTTTAATTCGCGAGCTGCATACCTACGGAGAACTAGTGCCTATAAACCAAAAAGATAAACAAAAAGCCCAACATCAAGGACTAGGCCGACAATTAATGTTAAAAGCTGAGGAAATCGTTAAAAAAGAAACCTCCTATAAAAAAATTGCTGTTATCGCTGGCGTTGGCGTCAGAGAATACTATCGCAAACTTGACTATAAATTAGAAGGCGAATATATGATAAAAAATATATAAAAATAGAATAAATAAATTAAAAATATAAATACAAAAGCACAAACAAAAAAATAAAAAATTCCGCTAAAAAAGCGGTTTTTGGTCTCTTTAATTTTAGTTTTTGTTTATATAATAAAATACAGAAAATCTAAATTTATAATTCTTTTCAGGCTATAAATCAACCGATGCTAAGGGTAAACAAATTAGCTTTACATTGACGGCAGTAAAATTTTATCTTTGAGGCGCTGAAAAAATTTAATTTTTTAGTGTTGCAAAATTCCCAGCTTTTTAAATTTGGGCCAAAGCCGTAAAGCAAATTTATATTGAGCAATTCTTTCGGATAAAACAAATGATAATATTAAATGACGGTCCAAATATAAAGGCGGGCCTGTTCGGTCCATCGTTTTTTTTAAATTAATTTTCGCGTCTGCTTTGGCTTCCTTTAAAGAACCTCTAACAAAACCAAAGCATTCGGAAGCTATGACTGATAGCAGAACTGGATAATTTCAGACGCATCTTTATGTACAGAAAAAAGCAATACAATCTAATAACTGCTGCTGCACAAGCATAACGGCAATGATATAAATTTTAAAGAAATGATGTATTATCGAATAGTTATGCTAGCCTCTTTTGATATGTTCATACTTTCAAGACTCTTTAAGGATTGAATCAGTGCTGGCTCTGCTTTATATTTCCCTTTTGATACTACTCTTGCGTAATAGAAGAACGGTTTCGGATAATTCTTCCAAATCACAAATGTCACTTTTTGATCTTCTATATTCGATGGATAATATTGATAACCAGAATAGCTTGAATTAAACGGCGCACTTTGCAAATTAGTCACCGCTCGAAGGCCGCTCGGTAGATAATCTATGATTTGATACGCACCTTCAAGTGCGCCCGGCGCAAAAATCGGCCTAATCTCAATTTTTACTAAATCGCCATCTGAAAATTCGGTGGCTGGTCGCCCATCAACAAAGTAACTTCTGGCAACTCCAATCATTGCATCTTTTTCGACTTCGGCGGGCGATGATTCTTTTTCAAAATTACTCACTAGGCCTATACGGCCATTAACATCACTAAATCTTAAAGTAGAAAGCTCATCAAACGACAGCTCCAAACGGAATACTTCGTTTTTCTCAAGAATTTTCGATCCGCTTTTTGCTGATGTTTTCCAAGAAAAACTTACCTTATCGCCGCTTAGTTTTGGTAACGCGGCTTTAAAATACAAAAGAATTTCAAAATTTTTCAACGTTTCTTTTGGATAATTTTCTATCGCATATTGGCCAAGACCATCCGATTCTGGTTCTGATAAACTCGCGGCGAGTCCGGCAAGCAAAGCGGTCGCAAGAATATTGTCATCTTGACTTTTTAATTTATCGATATATACGAATGGTTTTTTGATAACAAGAACTGGTTTAATTTCTGCCTTGTAGTATGCCCTTGCTTCTTCTTTTGCCCCAAGATTATCGAGCGCGAGCGCTATATAGATCTTATCCATTAAAGTCAGGTTAGGATCGGATTTAATGTTCTGGAGCGTGACAAGAATCGGCTCTTTAAATGCAGATAATCCATAAAGAGCAGTAACAATGCGGCTCAAATCAGCCTTTCTATCCGTTAAAGAAACGGTAAGAAATCTCTTTAAAGATTCCTTGCTAGCCGTCGTTGCTTCGTCCTTAATGAGGTTGGCGAATTTTGCCGAAAGATCTAAGTCTTTATCGCTGTACGGCAAAAGAGAGATGCCCCCATCAGAAGTTTGGTAGCTTCTTACGTCTATATCTTCAATTTTAATTTTTTCATCAAAAAATCGGTTTAAGTATGTTTTCACAACCCAACTGGTAAAATTTTGATCAAGACGCGCTCCTGATTCATAACTAAGCTGACGCAAAATATTATAAAATCTGCCGCGCTCGTATGAAGTGAAAAGGAGAGTAGTGTATCCTTTGGTTGATCCTCGGATATTAGATAGCTTTGGCGAAAGCTCGTAAAATTCAGAGTCACTCTTTAAAAAATAACTTGATAGAACATTAAGATCACGAATAATTGCATCGCTGTATTCTCCTGCTTTGGCAGAAATTTTTATTTGATGCTTACCCGGCGTAAGACTTCCAAGAGGAATTTCAACAATTTTCCCCCCTATTTTTTCTATTTTTTTAAAGGGCAGCGTTTCGCTTTCAATAGTATAGGTTATTTTATCCTGGATATCAGCCGTGCCAAATACCCGAACCCTAAGATCAAGATTATCTCCAGCAAGATAAGTTCGATTTAAAGTAGCTTCCACAAAAAATGGCAGGCTAACGGGCACAAAACTCACAGTTTTACCGACAAATAAATCTTTTGTAACCGCTTGGAAAGTTAAGCGCCACGATGTCAGGTTGTCGGGAACATCAAATGAAACTTCTGCTCGGCCATTTGAGTCAGTACGAATGCTCTTGTAAATCGCAACCTCCTGAAAATTAGTTCTTACACCACCTTGGT
Organism: uncultured Candidatus Saccharibacteria bacterium; assembly: GCA_964388895.1. GTDB lineage: Bacteria > Patescibacteriota > Minisyncoccia > Portnoybacterales > GWB1-42-6 > CAYMCB01. Next base: position 664 of record CAYMCB010000038.1, on the reverse strand, counting down.
CTTTTCCTTCATTATGAACATAAATACCATCAGCGAAATAAGTGTGATATTTGTCTAGCTCAACGTTATAGACAATAGTCCATTCCGGAACAAATTTGAGGGATACGACTTTTTCCTTAACGCCATCTTTGGTAAGAAGCGTGTCACCAATTTCTATCTCGCCAGCCTGTTTCCATAATCCATTAACCAGTAATCTATGATTCGTAGTTATTTTAAGTTTGTTATTTACCACCAAATAACCATTCACAATGTGAGAACTAATTCTTTTTATCCTCGCCTTCACGAACTCTTTCGTCGACCCTCCTGCCCATGTCAAAATTTCATCGCCGATTCGTAATTTTTCAATATGTTGCAGCCCGCCCGGCACTAACACATCAGTGCCAGCTACAAAACAGCCTCCTCCATCAACTCTCTGCTCTAATAAGGTTTCGTGAGAAGAACGAATTATCAATGATGCAAAAATATTTTGATAAAGATTATCTGCAATATCTTTTTCCTCTGGATTAAGCGAAAAAACTGCCTCATCGATACCAGAAACATTAACTTCTGCTTGCTTAGGAGAGCCATTTTTATCAGTAACTCTAATATTGAGATTCACTTTATCGCCCGGGCGGTAACGTTCCTTATTCTTGCTTACTTCTATATTCAATCGGCGTTCATCCGA
>CAYMCB010000037.1:0-6940 GCA_964388895.1 uncultured Candidatus Saccharibacteria bacterium | reverse complement strand
GCCGATCTTGCTAAAATTATATCTGGTTGTATGCCAGCAGAATTTAAAGTTCGAACAGCATATTGAGTCGGCTTTGTTTTCATTTCGCCAATTTTGTTAGGAATTGGCAAATAGCTCACAAGGACAAATAAAACATCTTTTGGCTTTTTTAACTTTAACATTCTGGCTGCTTCTAAAAACAAAATATTTTGATACTCGCCTACTGTGCCGCCGATCTCCACGATAATAAAATCAGCCTTAGCTTTTTGCAAAGACTTATCTATCCTATCAATTACCTCTAAAGGAATATGCGGTACAACTTCCACGCAACGTCCACCATAGCCCATATTTCTCTCCCGATGGATAACCGATTCATAGATACTACCCGTTGTCATATAATTTGCCGCTGGCAAATCTATGTCCAAAAATCTTTCGTAGTTACCCATATCTTGGTCACATTCAGTACCCTCGTCTAAAACAAAAACCTCTCCATGTTCTGTAGGGTTCATTGTTCCTGCGTCTACATTTACATAAGGATCAATTTTTATAGCTGTAACAACAAAACCCCGAGATTGAATTATTTTTCCAATTGAAGCCGCCGCTATTCCCTTACCTACTCCTGACATAACACCACCCGCTACAAAAATATATTTAGCCATAAATGCTGCTTATTTTATTTATTATCTAAAAATTTTAATTTTATCTTACAAAAAGCCCCGCTGAAAACGGGACTTTATTTTTTAAAATAAATTTCAGCTAAAAACCTTCTTCTATTTCTTCAATTACTGCTAACTTAATATTTGCTTCTAAATTATGAGGAAATTCAATCGTTATATCATAATCACCTAATTCTTTTATGGGTTGCTCTAACCTTATTTGCTTTTTGGCAATTTTAAAACCTCTTTCTTTTAAAGCCTTAATTATTTTTGCTTCATTAATCGCCCCATAGAGTTTCCCGTTTTTATCCGCCTTTGCTTTTATTTCTATTTCCTGCCCGTCTAGCATCGCTACCATTTGTTCTGTAGCTTGCAAATCAGCTTCTGCTAATTGCGCTTTCTGTTTGATTTTTTCTTCCAAGCGCATCAATTCTTCAGAAGTCGCTATTTTAGCTAATTTTTTTGGAATTAAAAAATTTCTGGCGTAACCATCAGCCACTTCTTTAACTTCGTCTTTCTTCCCAATATTAGGGACGTCTTTCATCAGAATAACTTTCATATTTTATTTCTTTATTTTTAATTAATTATTATTTATTATTTTAATTTAATTAATTTTTGTTCTATCTATTTTAACTTAATAGTCTTTTTTTGGCAAATACAAAAATTTTTAAACTAAAAAATATTTATTTTTTAAATAATTCTAAGGCTTTTTCTAATTGCGGATCAGTCCCATTGTCTAAATCATCTTTAGTTAACTCTACTTTGATATCTGGTTCTAGCCCCTCTTCCATAATTGAATGCCCAGAAGGTGTTAACCATTTAGCAACCGTAACCTTTAAAGAACTACCTCCTTTTAAACGTTCAAGCTGCTGAACCGAACCCTTGCCAAAACTTTTTTGCCCTACCAGTTTTATTCCTTTATTATCACGTAAAGCTCCAGCCAAAATTTCAGAAGCAGAAGCTGATCCTTGATCAATTAAAACTACTGTTTTATAGACGCCAAGCTTATTATTACCCAAAGTTCTAGCTTCGTCCTTTTGACCATTACCCGCATCCTGAATAACGACTAAACTATTCGCTGGCAAAAACCAATCAGCAATGGCAACAGCTGAATCAACAAAACCCCCAGGGTTGCCGCGCAAATCTAAAATAATGCCCTGCACATTTAATGTCAAAATCTGACGCGCTGCTTTCTCAAATTCCGCTGAAGAATTTTCAGTAAAATGATATAAAGATAAATGGGCTATCTTTTGTCCATCTTCTAAATTTTTTATTTCTAGTTTTACAATAGGAATATTTATGATCGCTCTTGTAATTTTAAATTCTTTAGTTTCGTCCCAGCCATCACGCAAAATAGTCAAACGAACCTCAGTCCCTTGAGGGCCGCGAATTTTACTGACAGCTTCATCTAAAGACATATTAGCCGTTAACTCATCATTAATCTTTAAAATCTTATCGCCAGCTTTTATACCAGCTTTTTTAGCCGGCGAGTTTTCTAAAGGAGAAATAACAGTTAATAAATTCTTCCTTACGCCCAGCTCGGCGCCAATTCCTTCAAGATTACCCTGCAAAGATTGATTAAATTCTTGGCTTTCCTGTGGCGTCATAAAAATAGTGTAAGGGTCACCGGTCGCAGCCAGCATGCCTGAAATTGCCCCAAAAACTAGCTTTTGGTAATCCAAATTTTGACGATTAACAAATTTTTCTTGAACTTTTGCCCAAGCATCCCAAAAAAGACTAAAATCGACACTGGCTGGCTTACCTGCTTCAAGATTTTGTAAACCTGTTATTTTCTCTATTGAAGGTTTACTATTCTTCCCTAACAAAAACCCAAAGCTAAAACATGCCCCCAAAAGAAAAAATACTACTATAAGTTTAATTATTTTTCTTTGATTCTCCATCCGTGTTTTAAAAAATATTTAAAAGCGCTATTTAAATGTATCCAAAAATATTTATTTAGAAAATGGCTAAAAAAACCTGATGCTTTACTAATTTTACCATGATAATGATACATTTTTGCTTCCGGAAAATAAACCACTTGCCAACCTTTTTGATGAAATCGAAGGCACCAGTCCACATCTTCAAAATACATAAAAAATCTTTCATCCATTGGGCCGACTTCCAAAAGAGCTTGCCGCCTTACCAGCATTACCGCGCCCAAAATCCAATCAACTATTTGCGGCTTGGATAAGTCTACTCCTTTCATTAAAAAACGGGCTAAATCCTTCTGGCCAAAAGAAGTTTTACTTAATGCAGTGCGTCGATATAAAATCGTTAATGGCTTATACCAACGGAAACAAGATTGCTGAAAAGATTTATTAAAATTTAAAAGTTGCGGCCCCAAAATTCCAACTGCTGGATTATTTTTCATATATTCTATCATTTTTTCTAAAGCATCGGAAGTTAAAATTATATCAGCGTTTAAAATCAAAAGAAATTCTCCCCGAGATCTAGATAATCCAGCATTTACTAATTTGGCGTAACCAATATTCTTTTTAAATGGCAAATAAATTATTTCCGGAAAATCACTAGATAAAAATTCCTCTGTCTCCTCTTCAGCCTCTGAATCTGCCAAAATTATCTCATGGCTCAAATTAGTCAAAGAAATTTTTAATGATTCCAAAAATAGCTTTAGCAGTTCAAGCGTCTTATGATGAGTAACAATAACAGAAATTTCTACTTTATTTTTATCTTGGTTAATCATTGTTTTGTAATAGATGGTGTCTCCTTCGCCAAATCAAAAATTCGCTGGCAAGCTTGCTGAATTTGGGAAAAATCTCCTTTAACCGGCAAAAGAATATATGCACCATTTTCTGAATGAGTGGCATATAAAAGGCCGTCTGGCGTAGTGTCAAAAACTTTATGGATAACTTTATTAGTATCTATTTTTTGAGCAATAGTTATAAACGAACTAATATCAGAAAAGCTAATATCGGTTTTTACATTGCGCCCTAGAGATTCCAAAACCTGAAAAATTTTACCAGGGTTGGTCAAAAAGCCTAAAGATAAAGCTTTATCTTTTATGGCTAATAAAACTTTTTGTTGCCGCCGCGCTCGATCAAAATCGCTAGTTGAAAAACGAGAACGAACAAAATAAAGAGCAGTCGCGCCATCTAAATGATTTTTACCGGCTGGCAAATCAATTAAAATCTCTTTAGCAAATTGCGATTTTTCTTGAAAAGGGGCTTCTAAATAAACATCTATGCCGCCTAAAATATCAACTATTTCGCGAAAAGCCTCATGATTAACTACTATAGCCTGATTAATAAAAAGACCAGATACGCGCGAAACAGCTATTTTACTCAAATATAATCCTCCTGCTACACCATTTTTATCATAACCATGAGCATAAGCAAAATTTATTTTTTCTTTTTTGCCGTTCATACCAGGAATTTCTACATAAAGATCTCTAGGTATAGAAATTAAGGCTGTTTGACCTGTTGATTTTTTAAAGCTAAAAATCATTATTGAATCAGTTAATGCTCCACCATTGGGGTCATCCTCTCCTCTCAACCCCAAAAGTAAAATATTTAGACGATCATTATCTGGGGTTGGCGTAAACGCCTTTTCGCCAAGAGGCAAAACAGCTGCCGGATTATCTTCGTCCACACTCATTTGAGAAAAAGTAAAACCTGTTTTATAAGCCAAAAGCCCTGCCGAAGCCAAAACAAAAAAAACTATTAAAAAACTGGCTAAAAAATAAAACGACGCCATTTTCTTTTCGGTTTTTCTAAAACTTTAATCTCTAAAAATTTTTCCTGCTCTTTTTCAGTCAACATAAAAATTTCAAATCTTTGTTTATTTTAATTATTTTAATGCTATTTTTTACTATTTAAACCATTTTGCCATTTCTTTAGCGCTAGTTTTTCTTTTCTCCATTATTAATTGACGCTTCTGCCAAGCTAGCGGCATTTCTTTAAAAAAATCTTTTATGGCTCGCCAAGTATAATGTTCAAAAAAAATTACATATAACCAAGCAGCGATTTCTTTGGGTAACCACCAAAAAATATGAAGCAGCAATAACCCCGGCAACTCGTTCTTTATCTGCATAAGTCTTTGATTTTTGAAAGAAAGATATTTGGCAAACTGGCTAATTTTTAAACGCTCTTTTATTATACCAAAATAACTAATCGCAGCACTCTCCCCCGCAGTTCTGGCATGCCAAGCTAAAGCCCGTGGCTCATAAAAAGCCTGCCAGCCTAAAAGTCTTAACCGCCAAGCCAAATCTACATCTTCTTTGTAAGCTAAAAAACAATTATCAAAATACTCTTCCTGATTGCCAATAATAATTTTTGCATCCTCTAATGCTTTTTTCCGATAAACCGGCAAAGCACCATCAGCACCAAAAATTTCTTCGGTTTCATCAAATTGACCAATATCTTTTTGCCCTTGGCCCCGAGCAATAATGCGTCTATTTTTTAAAATTACCAAACCTGTCGTATCAATGATTTCTGTCTTTTCGATTTCTTCTGCCTTAATTTTCAAACGTCGAATTTTACCCTGCAGAGCAGCGACCTTATCATTTTCTAAAAAAATTTCAATAGCCCGAGATAAAAAATCTTCCTTTAAAATTATATCTTGATTTACTAAAAAGACAAATTCGCCTCGGCTTTCTTTTATTCCGATATTATGACCAGCAGCAAAGCCTAAATTTTTTTGGTTAATTATTAAACGAACCGCTTGATTATTTTTTCCTCTTCTCCCCCTCAAAAACTCCTCTATTTTTTCTTTGGTGCCATCTGCGGAATTATTATCAATAATTAAAATCTCTAAATTAGGATATGTTTGATTGAAAATCGATTCTAGACAAGGTTTTAAATATTTGCCCGGCCGATAAAGTAATAAATTCAAAGAGACTAAAGGATTCATAAAAAGTTTTTTAATCTTTCTGATAAACTGTTTTTTCAGAATAAATAAAATTTTTCAAAATATAAAGACTAGCAATTAGAACCATAAAAAATAATAAAACTTTATCATTCAATAAAACCACATCAAAAAACCCATAAACACTTACCCAAATAAAATAAACACCAAAAAATAAACCAAAAAAATAGAAAAAAGACTCATTTTGACTATGCCAAACAAGCCAAGCAGTATAAAAAATATAATAAAATAGAGCAATTAGAAAAAAAAGTCCAGGCAGACCCATTTCAGCTGCTATATCAAGATAAAGGCTATGAGCCGAAGCTCCTTTTTTCGCCACTGAAATATTTTCATCTAGCACTTCAGCATAATTTCCCCAACCAACACCAAATAAAGGATGGCGAGCAATGGAATGAATGGTTCTTTGCCAAATTTCTAATCGTCCTTTATTAGAAATTTCATTAAAATCAGAGACCGAACGCGCCCTTTCAAAAAAGGAAAAAGACGCGTTTATGCTTTTTCCTTCCTGCCAAGCTTCAAATAGATAAAGCGTCGGCGGCCAAAAAAGAGAAATTATAGTAAATAAAACAATAAAAAGAAAAAAAGTTTTTAAAATTTTATTTAAAAAGAAAGAATCTATTTTTTTTAAATATAAATATAAAGCCACTAAAATTGCTGGTATAACTGCTACCCAAGTACCACGAGAACCAGATAGAGCAACTCCGCCTAAAGCCAAAGCAGTAAGCAACCAGTAAAAATGATAAATTTTCTCTTGATTTCGAAAATAAAAAGCCAAACTAAGAAAAATTGGCACCAACAAAACACAAAACAAGGCAAAAGAGTGTGAATCAGGAAAAACAGAAAATAAACGTAAAGTTGGTGGATTATTTTTATAATAAGCAAACCAGGTGTTAGAAAAAGAAAGGAGATGCGCTAGTTCATTGCCATAAAAAGTTCGACTAATTTTATTAGCCCAAAATTGCCAAAAAGAAGCTAAAGGAATTATTAAAACTGCTATTATTTGGCAAAGAGCAACTGCCAAAACAATGCTCCCGCCTGTTGCTGCCGCCTGCCAAATTTTAATTATAGCTTCTTTGGTTTTTGCCACTTTACGAATAACAAAAAACAACAAAAAAATGTTAATCAAAAAAAGAAACTTTTTAAGAACTAAAACCGGATAATTGGCAACTAGCAAAGAAAGCAAACCCCAAAATAAAAACCCCGCGACAGAAGCTTCAAACCAAGAAAAATTTCTTAAATTTTCTTTGATTTTTAACCATCCATCTTTTTTAACTAAATTCTTTAAAGAAAAGCCTTGTTTCAAAAACAAACAGATAGATAAAACTATTAATAAAATACGCCAATTAGCCATTGTATCGAAGCTGTCACTTAATGGCAAAGCGACATACAAAGGAATAGAAGCAACAATAAGCCACAAGCTA
>CAYMCB010000036.1:0-6951 GCA_964388895.1 uncultured Candidatus Saccharibacteria bacterium | reverse complement strand
GCCCCCTTCAACCGAAGTTACCTGGCTTGAGAAAATCGGTTTTTTATGATTAGTATCTGCAGCCTGTGGAATTTCTTGTTTTGCTGTCTCTACTTTTGTTTCGGTCTTTTCTCGACGCACGGGTATCTCACCAAAACCAGCCGCAATAACAGTAATTTTTATTTCGCCTTTCTTTAAACTGCTATCTGTCACAGCACCAAAGATAACTTTAGCTTGAGGATCAATAGATTCGGTAATAATTTTTGCTGCTTCATTGATTTCCATCATCGTCATATCAGAGCCACCGGAAACATTAAAAATAACTCCCTTGGCGCCATCAATAGAAACCTCAAGTAAAGGAGAATTAATAGCGGCTTTTGCAGCCTCAATAGCCCGATTATCACCCTGTGCTCGACCAATACCCATCAAAGCTGAACCTGCCCCCGACATCACAGTTTTTAAATCAGCAAAATCAACATTAATTAATCCAGGCGTAACAATAATATCAGAAATACCTTGGACAGCTTGGCGTAAAACATCATCCACAATTTTAAAAGCATCCATTAAAGAAGTATTCTTATCAACTGTCTGCAAAAGCTTATCATTGGGAATGGTTATTAAAGTATCAACTTTTTCTTGCAAACGCGCTAACCCTTCTTCTGCTACTCGTCTCCTTTGCGCCCCTTCAAATGAAAAAGGTTTAGTCACAACTCCCACTGTTAAAGCGCCTACTTCCTTAGCTGCTTCAGCGACAATTGGGCCAGCGCCCGTCCCTACACCGCCGCCCAAACCATAAGTTATAAAAACTAAATCAGCCCCTTTAAGTACTTCGTGAATTTCATCCCGGTTTTCTTCTGCTGCCTGACGGCCAATATCCGGATTCATGCCAGCGCCTAATCCTTTTGTTAAATTTTTACCTATCAAAAGTTTTTGCGGGACAGAACAATGATGCAAATCCTGGGCATCAGCATTAATAGCAATTAATTCTACCCCTTGGATTTTGCATTCATTCATTCTCAAAACTGCGTTCCCTCCACCCCCTCCGACGCCCACTACTTTAATTTTAGCGAACGTTTCCATATCTGGTTTTATTTGAGCCATAAAAATTATAATAAATTAAAAATTATAACTATTACAAAAATAAAAATGATAATTTGATAATATTTTGTTATATCACCACTAAAAGCCAGCTGTCAATAAGATAGCAAATTATGGGATAAAGCTTTTTAGCCACTTAAAATATTTTTTAATTCCCTCAAAAGAAATATTTTTAGGCAAAAGACTGCCCAACGCTTCTCCTTTTTCTAAAAAAGATTCTTCTTCCTGAAAAGCTGAAATTATTAAACCGCTAACTGTCGCCAGAGAAACATCATCCATCTGCTCTAAAACTCCTTCCAATTCCTGAATTGACCCAAATTGAACAGGTAATTTTAATTTTTCTTTTACCAATTCCGGCAAACCTCGCATTTTGGCGCCACCGCCTACCAAAACTACTCCAGCTGGTAAAAGCCCGGCCCGGTCAATTTTTTTAAGTTCTTTATTGACTAAATCTAAAATTTCACCAACTCTTGCCTCTATAATTTCTGCAACCTGATGACGTGACACTTGTCCTTCTTCATCTCCAACTTTTTTAAGATCTATCATTTCTTTTTTGCTAACACTATTTGGTAAGGTTGACCCGTATTCAATTTTTATTTTTTCAGCTATATCAATAGAGGTTCGCAAACCAATAGCGATATCGTTGGTGATATGTGAACTGCCTACCGGCAAAATTTGACAATGCAAGATATCTCCTTCTTCAAAAACCGCCATTCCAGTCGTCCCACCGCCAAAGTCCAAAACCAGAACTCCTAATTCTTTCTGACGTTTATTTAAAACAGCCTGACTAGCTGCTAAAATTGTTAAAGTCATGCCATTAATATCTAAGCCGGCTTCTTTAACGCTTTTGATTGAATTTTTAATAAAGGGGGTCGAACCTTCCACAATTAAAGCGTCCAGCTCTAAACGGACGCCCTGCATACCCACCGGATTTTTAACAGCCTCTTGATTATCAATGCTAAAACGTCGCGGCAAGCAATGCATAATTTCTCGGTTTAAACCTAAAGAAACCGCTTTAGCGGCTTGCAATGCGCGCTCTTTATCTTCTTCGGAAACTTGACCGTCAGCTCTCGAAACAGCAATAACTCCTTTGCTTGGCCGACACAAAATATGAGAGCCTCCCACACCTACAAAAGCATCTTTTATCTCTACACCAGAAATCCTTTCTGCCTGCTGAACTGCTTCTTTAATATTTTTTGCAACTTCTTCTATATCCACTACCACACCTTTGCGCACACCACCAGTTGGCACCCGACTAACCGCTAAAACCTGAGGCTTTTGATTTTTCTCTTTTTGCTGCGCTACCGCCACCCTTATCTGAGAAGTTCCGATATCTAAGCCAGTTATAATTTTTTCCCGAGGCATTAAAAATAAAATTATTTTTTACTTCTTTTTTGTTTCAAAAATTATTTTAAAATCTTCTCTTCCCAGCTTTTCATTATTTCCGTCTCTGCTTTAGTTTTATGGTCAAATCCTTGCAAATGAACTATACCATGCGCCAAAAGTCGGGTCAATTCGTTCTTAAGGGATTTTTTTAGTTTTTTGGCCTGTCTTTCAGCTTGAGGCAAACAAATAAAAATTTCATTCAATCCTTCAAAACTTAAAACATCAGTCACACAATTCTTCTTCCGGTAAATTCTATTTAATTTTTTTATTTGAGAATCACCGACTAAAACTAAACTCAAATCTTTTAAACTTTTTTTACCAAAAATTTTAGCTGCTTTTTCTAAGGTTTTTTTCAAAAAACTAAAATTTATTTTTTGCGAAGTCAAATTGGTAATCTGCATTTTACGCTTCTAACTCCTCTTTTACAATCTGGCTGACAAAGCTTCCATCAGCCTTGCCTTTAATTTGGGGAGCTAAAATTTTCATCACTTTTCCGAAATCAGCTACTGAAACAGCGCCGCTGGAAACAATAGCTTCCTTGACCATTTTCCTTATCTCTGATTCTTCCAATTGCGCAGGCAAATAAATACTTAAAATCTTTATTTCTTCTTCTTCTTGAGAAGCTAATTCCGGCCGTCCGCCTTTTTGATATTGAGTGACTGAGTCCCGACGACGCTTTATTTCTGTGCTAACAACAGCAATCACTTCTTCGTCAGTCAGCTGGCTCTCTTTTTCTACTTCTGACTCATTTCTGCCATCGTTAATCAACTTAGCTCTTTTCTCTAATTCTTTATTTTTGATAGCTGAATTAAGCATCCGCAAAACAGCCACTTTTTTCTCATCTTTAGCTTTAAAAGCTTCTTTAAAATCTTGATTGATTTTTTCTTTTAGCGTCATACTTTTTTCAATTTCAGCGCCAGAATTTTAGCAGAAAACCAACAACAACTATTAAATTATTTTTCCTTAATCTCTCGCTCAATCGTTCATTTTTAAAAACTAATCTTTTTTTAATTTTTCTGCTCTCCCGGCTGAAATTTCAAATAAAATTTATTTTTTTATTTTCATTCTGATTTTTTCCTTAGGAATCAGCTGACCTTCTTCAATCAAGCCTTCCTTCATCATTTCCCGACGCAAAGCTCTTAGTTGCTCTCGTCTCAAAGCCGAGGCTCTGATTTGTCGCTTGTTTTTCTTTTTGGTATAAAATCTTCCCTGACGCGCCAACAACAAAACACCGCTCTGCTGCACTCGACGGGTAAAACGTCTTAAAAGAGAACCAATAGGCTCTTTTTCTTTTCTTCTTGCTTCAACTGCCATTTAAAACACCCCCTTTTCTAAAAATATTAATTGTTATTAATGTTAAATTATTAATTTTAATTGGTTAAATAAAAAATATTTTTATCTTGGCCCAATAATTTCTTTCAAAGGGCCTCCTCCCAACAAATGTAAATGAATATGCGGCACCTCTTGCCCGCCATCTCGCCCTACCCGAAAAAGAAGCTTATATCCGCCTTCTGCTGTTCCGTGTTCTTCAGCTAATTTTTTAGCTACCATAATCATTCTGCCGGCTAACATTTCCTGATTTTCATTTAAATCAGTAATCTTTTCAATATGCTCTTTAGGGATAATTAAAATATGCAAAGGCGCAATGGGCTTAATATCGGCAAAAGCTATCACTAAATCATCTTCGTGAAGAATTTTCGTTGGAATTTCTTTATTAACAATTTTACAAAAAATACATTTATTATTCATAAATCACCTGACTAAACACTAAATTTTTTTCTATTTCTAAACAAAATTAAAAAAATAAAATTAGCAAATTTCGGTTTTTGGCTTATTTGTTTTTAAATCTTTTTTTTAATTCCTCTATTATTCTATCCTGCAAAACAGTCTCTTGCACCCCTGTTTCCATATCGCGAATAATTACCGTATTTTCTAAGGCTTCCTGCTGGCCTAAAATCAAAGCAAATTTAACTTTCAAAGAATCAGCAATTTTTAACTGAGCTTTAATAGAGTTTTTACTAAAAGATTCAGCTGTCGCTATCCCCGCCTGACATAAAGCTTCAAAAAGTTTCAAACTTTTTTTTCTACCGGCGTTGCCCAATTGCACTAAAAAAATCTTAGGGTTTAATCCTGAAGAAACTTTAATCTGCTCTTTTTTCATCAAATAAACAATCCGATCAACGCCTAAAGCAGCTCCCACAGCTGGCGTGTCTTTGCCGCCTAATTCTTTTATTAAACCATCATACCTGCCGCCAGCGCCTAAAGCCATCGGCAATACACCTCCATCTTCTTCCCAGAAAAATTCAAAAATTGTTTTAGTATAATAATCCAACCCTCTGACTAAAGCATTGTTTAAAAAATAAGGAATTTCTAATTCATCTAAAAAATCTAACACTTCTTTAAAATGACGGCGGCAATCATCGCAAAGATAATCAACTAAAGCCGGCGCTTGAAATTTTATAGGTTGACATTTTTCTTCCTTACAATCTAAAAGTCGCAAAGGATTCTCTTTCATGCGCTTTTGACAATCCGGGCATACTTTATTTTTTCTTCTATGATAATAATCGAGCAAGGCGCGACGAAAAGACAAACGGCACTGAAGACAACCAAGACTATTTATATGAACACTTATTTTCTTTAATCCTAAAGCTTTTAATAAATTAAAACACCACTGGATTATCTGAGCGTCCATTACCGATTCACTGGTACCAATTACCTCAACCCCAAATTGATAAAATTGTCTAAAACGACCAGCCTGTGGATGCTCATAACGAAACATCGGCCCGTAATAATAAAGTTTTAAAGGCAAAGGCAAATTTATCATTCCGTTCTCTAAATAAGCTCTAATCACACCTGGCGTTCCCTCGGGCCGCAAGGCTAAATTATCACCGCCTGCTGTTTTTAAAGTATACATCTGTTTTTTAACAATATCCGTAGTCACACCGGTTCCTCTTTCAAATAAACTTGCCTCCTCAAGTAAAGGCGTCTCAATTTTTTGGAAACCATAACTTTGAGCTAAATCTTCTGCTACTTGATAAAATTTCATCCAATAAGGCTGCTCTGGGGGCAAAATATCGCGCATACCCTTCGGCGCTTGCCAACTTCTTGTTTTTTTCTGTTTAGGCATTTTGGTTCTACATTCTATTATTTTATGTTACTTCCTAAAATAAATTTTCTCATTCAATAATTATATTGAGGGGCAGATAGCCACAAAGCATCCTGCGGCGGCCAAGCGCGCAACAAAGCCCGACCAATGATATTCTTTTTCGGCAAAATACCCCAACGCCTTGAATCAAAAGAAGCTTGACGATTATCTCCTAAGACAAAATACTCCCCTTCTTTTAAAGTTATTTTTACCTGTCCGTAAGTAACCGTATTTTTACCTAAATAAGAAGACTCTTCTAAAATAAAACCCGTGGGATTTTTTTGATTATAGACTTTAACCTGTCCTTCATTTATCTCTATGGTTTCGCCAGGCAAACCAATTAAACGTTTGATATAAAACTGCTTTGGATCTTGGGGATAACGGAAAATCACAACCTCTCCTCTTTGAGGTTCACGCAAATGGTAAGATAATTCATCAACTATTAAATATTGGCCATCTTCAAAATTTGGCTCCATAGAAGCCCCTTTGACAAAAAAAGGCTGAAATAAAAAATAGCGCACCGGCACCACAATTATTAAAGTCACTGCGGCAATTTTTATTATCTCCCATAAAAACAAACCTAATTTTCGCATAAATAAAGAAAACTCTTTTTAAATTTTATAACCCTATAATAAACTAAATTTTAGCTAAAAGCAAGAGGCAATTTTTAGCCATTTTTGGTATAATAAATCTTAATAAAACCGAAAAACTGAAATCCGCTTTTGTAACTTTTATAAATTCCTTCTATTTTTTAAAAATTTATATGACTTATCGCCGTTTTTTCAAAATTCTCTATTTACTGCTGATTTTAGGTTTTTTTTCAGCTCTAATTTATTTTTGGCCAAAACTTTCTCAACCGCGCATTATCGAATTTAAAAAATCCTTTCAAGAATTTGCTGCTAAAAATTTTCCTCATTTTACTCAAAAAGAAAAAAATAATTCTCCTCCGATAAATTTTTTACTTTTGGGGGCGCCAGGCGAAGGCTGGGACGCGCCCGACTTAACCGATACAATTCTTGTTGCAAGTTTTGATCCTAAACAAAACCGCATCTTTCTTTTTTCTCTACCCCGCGATCTTCTAGTAAAAATCCCGGGACGTAACGCTTGGACAAAAATTAACGCTCTTTACGCTTACCATAAAAATTTACCCAATCAAGAATTTTCCGCCTTGAAAGAAGTCGTTCAAGAAATTACCGGTTTAAAAATTGACCACTATATTTTTGTTGATTTAGCATTAGTTAAACAAACTGTAGATTTGCTAGACGGAGTTAATGTTTTAGTCGAAAAAGATATTCTGGATACTTCTTATCCCGGGCCTAACCATAGTTATGAAACCTTCGAAA
>CAYMCB010000035.1:0-7034 GCA_964388895.1 uncultured Candidatus Saccharibacteria bacterium | reverse complement strand
ATAGGGGCTTCCTTCATATCAAAAGTATGGTCCCCGCTAGTTAACCAATCTATACCGCTAGATGTCGCTTCTTCTAATGTCTTTTGAGAAAAACCAAAACCGCCAGCCATATTTTCACCATTAGCAACTACTAAATCTGGTGCAAATTGTTTTTTAAATTCTGGCAAAACTTGTTTTAAGGCTTGTCTCCCAAGCTGCCCTACGATATCTCCAAAAAATAAAATTTTCATGATATTAGTGGCTTCAAAACTTTAAAAATCTTTAAAGTTGCCAATGAACTAATTTTAAAAAATAAACTTTCTATCTGGCATATTCCGTCACTCTTAATTCTCTAATGACATTAACCTTAATCTCTCCCGGATAATTTAATTCTTGCTGAATACGATCAGCTATTTGACGAGCTAATTTTCTAGCCTGTAAATCATCCATTTTTTCTGGTTGAACAAAGACTCTAATTTCCCGACCTGCCTGAATAGCAAAAGACTTGTCAACTCCTTCAAAAGCATTAGCTATTTTTTCTAATTCTTCTAAACGTTTTAAATAAGCCTCTAAAGTGTCTTTTCTGGCTCCGGGACGAGCACTAGAAATTTGATCAGCCACCTGAACAATCACTGCCTCTACTGAATCATAAGGGTACTCTTCATGATGAGACTGCATAGCTTTGATAACTTCTTCCGAAACGCCAAATTTTTGCAAAATCATTTTACCAATTTCTACATGCGACCCTTGAACTTCATGAGTAACAGCCTTACCGATGTCATGCAAAAGTCCAGCTTTTTTAGCTAAAGCAGAATCTGCGCCTAGCTCGCTGGCAATAGCTGCTGCCAAATGTGCCACTTCTACTGAATGCAACAGAACATTCTGTCCATAGCTTGTTCTAAAACTTAGGCGACCCAAAATTTTAATAAGACGGGGATCCAGTCCGGCAACGCCAGTATCATAAGCTGCCGCCTCCCCTGCTTCTTTTATTTTTTCAGCAATTTCTTCTTTTGCTTTTTCCACTGTGTCTTCAATACGCGCTGGCTGAATTCTGCCATCAGCTATAAGTTTTTCCAAAGCGGTTTTAGCAATTTGACGTCTTACTGGATCAAATGCAGAAATTACAATAGCGCCAGGTGTATCATCAACAATAATTTCTACTCCGGTAATTTTTTCTAAAGTTTTAATATTCCTTCCTTCTTTTCCGATAATTCTTCCTTTTAAGTCATCGGATGGCAGAGCTACCGTGGTCGTTGTGATTTCCGAAGCCTGAGAAGCAGCAAAACGTTGCATCGCTAATGCTAAAATATTTCGCGCCCTTTTTTCCATTTCTTCTTGGCCTTCTTTTTCCATTTTACGAATCCTCTCCATAATAGCTTCCTGCTCTTCTTTCTCTACCTGAGCCAGCAATTCTTCCTTTGCCTCCTCACGACTCAATTTAGCTACTCTCTCAAGTTCTGCCATTTTTTGCTCATGAATTTGAGAAAGCTGTTCCTTAATCTCTTTAACCTTACGAGCTTTTTCAGCTAATTCTTTATATTTTTTTTCCAATTCCTGATCTTTGTGTTCTATAGATTGTTCGCGCCTTTCTAACCTTTCCTCCAATCTAATTAACTGCTGCTCTTTTTCTTTTTGCTCTTTTTTCGCTTCCTCTAATAACTGAATAGCTTTATCTTTAGCGCGCATAATTGTCTCTTTCGCCTCATGCCGAGCTTCCTCAGTCATTCTCAAAAGTTTAGCTTCTAAAGAACCTGCTTGTTTTTTAGCGATACTTTGACGGGCAAAATAACCTAAAACAGCGCCTAAGCCCAAAGCTACAGCGCTAAAAATAATAAAAGTTAGATAATTTTCCATAAAGTTAAGCCGAGCTTAACCAGAGAAATTTGAAGGTTTATTTAACCTTTTTGGCGTTTTTGATAATTTTGTCAACTAAACCGTAAGCCTTAGCTTCTTCGGGAGTCATATAAAAATTACGATCAGTATCACGTTCAATCTTTTTTATATCCTGCCCAGTGTGCTTAGCTAAAATTTGGTTTAATCTTTCACGAGTTTTTATAATCTGTCGCGCCTCAATATCTAAATCAACAGCTTGACCCTCAGCGCCACCCATTACTTGATGAATTAAGGCTACTGAATGCGGTAAAATAAAACGCTTACCTGGTGCACCAGCAGCCAAAAGTACGGCTCCCATCGAAGCAGCCATCCCCACGCAAATAGTAGAAACGTCGGCATTCACATACTGCATGGTATCATAAATAGCCAACCCCGCTGTCACCAACCCCCCCGGAGAATTTAAATAAAGCTGGATATCTTTATTAGGATCCTGTGAATCCAAAAAAAGCATCTGAGCGATTACAGAATTAGCCAAAACAACTGTTATTGGGCCTCCTAAAAAAATAATCCGATCCTTAAGCAAACGGGAATAAATATCGTAAGCCCGCTCTCCTTGAGGAGATTTTTCGATGACTGTCGGAATCAAATTCATAGCTGGTTAAGCTAAAATTACAATTAATTTTTTATTTGTTCGTTCTTTTGCGCCCGTAATTTAAAAAATCTACTGACGCAAAAAAACACCCAAATTTATTGCGCTAAATTTTCTAAAAATTCAAAAACCTTTTCATTGCGCAACCTGCTTTTATTATATTCAAGTAAACGCTTTATGTCAATTTGGCTCTCTGCTTGAGCTATATCTTTAAATCTCAACAAAAATTTATTAGTCTCCTCTTCAGCTTCGGCATCCGTCACTATAATCTTCTCCTGCAAAGCGATAGTTTCCAACACTAAAGCTGCTAAAACCCGCTCTCTAGCTTTAGCTGTCCATTCCTCACGTAAATCCCTCTCTTCTTTTTTAATGTTTTTTAAATAATCAGCCAGTTTTAAACCCATCTGTTCAAGACTAACTTCCAGCTCTTTAATCATTTTATCTAACTCATTATTGATTAAAATCTCTGGCAAATCCACGTCAATTTTTTGGCTAATGTTCTCTAAAACTTTTATTCGCCAAGCATCTTTAGCCTTTATTCTTTTTTCTTCCGTCAGCCCACTTTCAATACTCTTTTTAAGTTGCTCTAAATCTTTAAAATTACCTAAGGAACGGGCAAAATCGTCATTTAATTCAGGCAACTGCCGTTCTTGGACTAATTTCATCTTTATCTCAAAATCGACTAATTGACCAGCTAAATCTTTTTGACTATAATCTTCAGGAAAAACTAAACTAAAATTTTTTTCTTCACCTTCTTTTAAGCCAATAAGATTTTCTTCAAAACCAGGAATAAATTTATTTTCCCCGATAACTAAAGGATGATTTTGACTTTGTCCGCCAGAAATTATCTGACCATCTTTTTTAACAACAAAGTCAATTTCTATTCTATCTCCAGTGGCGCTAGGCCGGCTTACAGTAATAAATTTGGCTCTTGACTGCCTTAGCCACTCTAAAGAGCTTTCTTTCTCCTGGTCTGTTACTTTTAGACTTTCCTCTTTAGGTAACGGTTCTTGACTAGCAATCATCTTATAGTCAGGTAATTTAATTTCCGGAATAATCGCTACTTGCGCAGTAAATTCGAAAGGATTATCTGGGGCAATTTTTTTAATCTCTATTTTTGGCAAACCAATTGCCTCAATCTTATAATCAATTAACGCCTGCACATAACTTCGACGAGCTGCTGATTCAGCTGCTTTCTCTAAAACTTTACCCCAGCCAATTTTTTCAATTAATTTTTCTTTTGGAGCTTTACCTGGACGAAAACCATCAAGCGTGATTCCCTGTCCTATTTCTTTCGCCGCTTCGTCGATAAAAACTCCCCACTCTTTGGGGTCAAGCTCAAAATTTAATTCTACCTCTGAATGAGGGAGTTTTTTAATATCTACTTTCATTTTTTAATTTTAGAGATGAATCAATTAATTTGAAAAAGACAAATTTCTGAAAAACTGAGCACTTATAAAATTAAAAGCTTCATCATCGATTAATCAAAAACACACTTTAAATTATATCAAAAACGAAACCATCAGCAAAGCCACGATGTTCAAAATTTTTATCACTGGATTTATTGCCGGCCCAGCAGTGTCTTTGTAAGGATCGCCAACTGTATCACCAGTTACTGCTGCTTGATGTGCTAAAGATCCCTTGCCGCCAAAATTTCCTTCTTCAATATACTTTTTAGCATTATCCCAAGCCGCGCCACCGCTAGTCATAGAAACAGCCACAAAAAGACCGGTAATAATTGAGCCAACCAACAGACCGCCAACGGCTTCAGCGCCCAAAAGAAGACCTATTATAATCGGCGCAATAACAGGAATTAAAGCGGGAACAATCATTTGTCTAATTGCCGATTTAGTTACAATATCAACACAAACACCATATTGTGGCTTTTCTGTCCCTTCCATAATTCCTTTAATTTCACGAAATTGGCGCCGTACTTCATTAACTACCGAAGAGCCAGCCTTACCCACGGCTCTCATAGCTAAAGAAGCAAAAAAGTAAGGAATTAAGCCGCCGATAAAAAGACCAATCAAAACCCGGGGATCACTTAATTCAAAAATAAATTTCTTATTACTCATATCTACTAATTCCTGAGCATAAGAGCCAAAAAGCACTAAAGCCGCTAACCCTGCTGAACCAATAGCATAGCCCTTAGTGATAGCTTTAGTAGTATTCCCAACAGCGTCTAAAGCATCTGTGACTTGTCTTACCTCCTTTGGCATTTCTGACATTTCGGCAATGCCGCCTGCGTTATCAGTAATCGGACCAAAAGAATCAATCGCCACAATAATTCCTGCCATCGAAAGCATACTCATGGCCGCTAAAGCTACTCCGTAAATTCCTGCCAGCCAGAAAGAAGCCAAAATGCCGCCACAAATAATTAAAACTGGCAAAGCGGTCGATTCCAAAGATATAGCTAAACCAGTAATGATATTTGTGCCATGACCAGTAGTTGAAGATTGAGCGATGGATTTAACAGGCCGGAACTTTTTAGAAGTATAATATTCTGTGACTAAAACCATACCAGCTGTTACTCCCAAGCCTATTAATGAAGAAAAAAACAAAGGCTCAAAACGGAAAGCAGAATTAACAACATTTTTTGTTAAATATTTCAAAATAAGAAAAAAACCAATAACAGATAATAATCCTGCTGCCGCCAAACCTTTATAAAGTGCTCCCATGATATATTGTTTTTTGCCTAAACGGATAAAAAAAGTAGCTAAAATTGAAGCAATAATCGAAACAGCTCCTAAGGCTAAAGGTAATAAGATAGCATTAGAAAAACCAGGAATAACTAAATTACCTAAAATCATAGCAGCGATAGCTGTCACTGCGTATGTTTCAAACAAATCAGCTGCCATACCAGCACAATCACCAACATTATCGCCAACATTATCAGCGATAACTGCCGGATTACGTGGATCGTCTTCTGGTATTCCTGCTTCTACCTTGCCTACTAAATCTGCTCCCACATCAGCACCCTTAGTATAAATACCACCGCCAAGTCTAGCAAAAACTGAAATTAAACTACCGCCAAAACCTAAAGCCACTAAAGCTTTTAAATCTTTTGTTAACCAATAAAATAAAGTCACTGATAAAAGAGCTAAACCAACAACTAAAAGCCCGGTAACATTTCCTCCTTGAAAAGCTACATTTAAAGCCTTCTGTAAACCACCTTCAGCAGCTTTGGCAGTTCTCACGTTAGCCCGCACAGCGATATTCATTCCAATATAGCCAGCTAAAGCAGAAGCAGCCGCCCCTAATAAAAAGCCTAAAACAATAAGCCAGCTTCCAAACGCCCAAAAAAGCAAAGCCGAAATTACCAAAGCTACCGCTGCTACGGTTTTATACTGACGATTTAAATAAGCCTTAGCCCCTTCGCTAATAGCCTTGGCAATCTCTACCATTTTGCCCTCGCCAGGGTTATAGCGCATAACCTTCCAAATAAGGAAAAAAGAAAAAGCCAAAGCTAAAGAGCTAGCAATCGTTGCAAAAAAAAGAATAAACATAGGTTTATAAAATTAATAATTAATTTTTAAAAATTTTAAAAAAATAATTAGCTAAATAAACTTTAGCCGCAAATTAATAATAATATTATAAATTTTATTCACTCTCAATACCTTGATCATCCTCTTCGTCTTTCTCTCCAACAATATCTTGATTTTTCCCCTCTTCTGATGCCACCTCCAAATTCTCATTTTCCTCCGCCAATTCTTGAGCTAAAATATCAGCCGCTCCCTTAACATCAATTTTCCAATCGGTCAGCTTTGCTGCCAAACGTACATTTTGGCCACGCTTACCTATAGCCAATGATAATTGATCTTCCGGCACCTCTACCTGCGCTTTTTTTTCTTGCTCGTCAATTTCCACACTTAAAACTTTCGCCGGGGCCAAAGCATTAGCTATAAATTTTGCCGGATCTTCCGACCATTCAATGATATCGATTTTTTCTCCAGCAAGTTCACCAATAACCGCCTGCACTCGAGTGCCTTTTTGCCCCACGCAAGATCCAATCGGGTCAACCCCCTCTTCTGCCGCGGCTACAGCAATTTTAGAACGAGAACCAGCTTCTCGGGCAATAGATTTTATTTCAACCGCACCAGAAGATATTTCTGGTACTTCTAATTCAAAAAGTTTTAACAGCATTTTTGGATGCGCCCGCGATAGAATAATACTAGGGCCACGCGATTCCTTTTGCACCTCAAGCACCAAAACACGCAAACGTTGCCCTAAACGATATTTTTCACCAGGAATCTGCTCTTCTTGATAAAGTACGCCGGTAGTTTTACCTATGTCAATAAAAACTGATCCTCGCTCAATTCTTTGAACAATACCAGAAAGGACCTCGCCTTCTTTATCTTTAAAATCTTCATAAACTGCCTCTCTTTCTGCTTCGCGAATTCTCTGAATAATCACCTGCTTGGCTGTCTGAGCCGCAATTCGACCAAAATCTGTCTTGGTTTCAAGCTCTTGCCAAAGCTCTTCGCCAGGCTTTATGTTTTTCTGAATTTTCCTTGCCTCATCAAGCATAATATGCTTTTCTGGGTTAAAACGAATTTTCTTTTCCTC
This sequence comes from uncultured Candidatus Saccharibacteria bacterium, assembly GCA_964388895.1. Lineage (GTDB taxonomy): Bacteria > Patescibacteriota > Minisyncoccia > Portnoybacterales > GWB1-42-6 > CAYMCB01. The sequence goes on along the minus strand of CAYMCB010000035.1, from coordinate 7 downwards.
TGCTTTT
>CAYMCB010000034.1:0-7110 GCA_964388895.1 uncultured Candidatus Saccharibacteria bacterium | reverse complement strand
CCATTAGTTGCTTCAAAATATGCTTTAGCTGAAAAACCGAACAGAGGCGCTAACCACTTACCCGGTAAAGTAGCAATTTTTGTGTTATAAAATTTTACCAGTTCATTATAACGAGATCGTTCAACTGCAATACGATTTTCTGTTCCCTCAAGTTGGGCCATTAAAGTTTGGACTGTTTCTATGGATTTAAGTTGGGGATAATTTTCCATTATAACCAAAAGTCTTCCTAGAGCATTTTCTACTTCTGTAGCTGCTGCAACTTTTTCGTTAAGGTCTTTAGCACCGGAGTAGCGTGTTCTGGCTTCGGCAATTTCTTCAAAGATTTTTTGCTCTTGAGCCATTGCCCCTTTTACTGAATTAACTAAATTAGGAATTAAATCAAATCGGCGTTGAAATTGATTTTCAACTTGCGCCCACTGCCCTTGTATTGCTTGATCCTGTTTTGCAAGGTTATTATAGAATGACCATAGATAACCTCCCCCGATTATTAGCACGGCTATTATTAAACCTACCCAAATTTTTTTACTCATTTGTTTTTTAATCATTTTGGATAAAGAAAAAGATTTTTGAATTTCTTTTTCTTTATTCACGCCAGTTTAAAGAGGCTCAAAATGATTTATAAAATTAATTTTTAATAATTTAAAAGCTGCATTATTTTTTCGCGGTCAAAACCGACAACAATTTGACCGTTAATATCAATAACCGGTACGCCCATTTGGCCTGATTTTTCAATCATTTCTTGCAATTCTTTTTCATCAGCTGAAACATCAATATCAACAAATTCAATTCCCTTTTCTTTTAGGAATTTTTTTAAAGTTACGCAATAAGGACAAGTTGGTGTAGAATAGACTTTTATCATAATTTAATAAAATGTTGATTTTCACAGATAAAGATGAATTAATTTTTTTATTTATACATCTATATCTGTTATATCTGTAATTTATCCATAATATTATTTATAATATCATATTTTTTAATTTCTTAAATATTTATAAACACTTAAAGCAGCTTTGGCGCCTTCGCCGGCAGCAATAATCATTTGCTTGAAGGGAATATCAGTAACGTCTCCTGCAGCAAAAATTCCTGGGCAAGAAGTCATATTAGTTTTAGGGTCGATAATAATTTCGCCAAGCGAATTTAATTTTACCAAATTTTTGGCAAAATCAGAAATCGGAACTGACCCTATTTCTACAAAAATGCCATCGATTTCTATTTCTTTTTTTTCAGTTGATTTTTGACAAATATAAATTAAACTTTTAACAAACTTATTTCCTTTTATTTCAAGCGGTTGGCAAGAATTAATAATTTCTATTTTCTTATTTTGTCGAAGCATTTCCTGAAGTTGATGATTTTCGCCAGCTAATTTTTCTTTTTTATTTATAAGATAAATTTTTTTGGCATATTTAGACAACTGATTAGCTGTATCTTGCCCTGCATCTCCGCCACCAATAACCGCTACGATTTTATCTTTATAAAGCGGTGCGTCGCATGTCGCGCAATAAGTTATCCCACGACCTTCAAATTCTTTGCTTCCCGGAATATCTAATTTTCGATATTTTTTCCCTGAGGCAATAATTACTGCTTTGGCTAAAAAATCTTCTTTCGAAGTTTCTATAACAAAGTTTTGATCGTTATTTTTTTTAATGTCTTTAACTTTTATACCGCTTTTTATTTCTACAGAAAATTTTTTTGTATGGTCTAAAAATTTTTCCATTAAATCTATCCCTGAGATATCTGGCAAACCAAGATAATTTTCGACAGAATAAGCTTTAGTAATTTGTCCGTCAAAATCAGAAGATAAGACTAAAGTTTTTAATTTCTTGCGTACAGCATAAATAGCTGCTGAAAGACCCGCTGGGCCTGCTCCAATAATAATTAAATCATGCATAAGTGTTGCTCAATTTCAAAATTAAAGCTTAAATTATAAATTATGATTTTAAAATTAATCCCCTTCTATCCCCACTAGCCTCCAGTTTTCTCCCGGAATAGTCGTTATTTCAATTTTTTCTACTGGTAAAAGTAGTCTAATATTATATTCCAAATTTTCTGGTTTTATATTTTCGCCATGTTCAATAATTTCGCCTAATTCTAACACGATTTTGGAGATTTTGGAAAGGTTATTTTTAGCGGCATGTTCTTTTGCTATTTTTACGATTTGGTCGGCTAAATGAAAGTCATGCATAATTTTATCTTGAAAATCATTATTATTTATTTTTGACTTTGTTTTAATCAGTGGACAGCGCAGGTGATGCAAGGATCATAAGCTCTAATAAGCATTTTTATTTTTTCGCTATAATTTGGCGAATTAATATTTTTTATTTCTAAGATTTCGTAAAGATAATTTTTTAAATCTTCTTCAAGCCTGACTATATTCTGGGCTGTGGGCGTGATGATACGACAATTTAAAATTTTGCCAGTCGGGTCTATCTCATATGAATGATATAAAGTTCCTCGTGGCGCTTCAATAGCCGCGGTGCCATAGGAAGAATTTTTTATCGTTGAAAGACGTCTTTTGACTAGCTCTTTTTTTTCTTCTATATCGTTATGTGATAAATCTTTGGCTATAATTTTTTTAAGCAATTTTTCGCTTTCTTCAGTACAGTGAACAATTTCAATGGCTTGCGCCAAAATATTATAAAAAGGATTAAAATTAGGCAAGTCTATTTTAGCTGTTTGGAATATTTTTTTGGCGCCAGGATTTAAAAATTGCCAATTATTATTAAGACGAGAAAGAGCGCCAACCATAAAGGGTTTACCATGATAAAGAGAATATTTAACCGGACTGCCTGTTAATTGATATTGTTCTACAATTTTTAAAAATTGATTGACTGCTTCTTTTTCTTCTCCGGAAACATTAATTAATCCGTCATAAATAGCATAAGTTGATTTTTGGCTTAGGGAGACAAAAAGCGCAGTTCTGATATATTTTGGATATTTTAAACTAGAAAATAATTTTGCTAAATTTTCTCCGCTTTTTAAGACAGAAGAGATTCGCTTAAATAAAGATATTAGTTTTCGTTTTTCTGGTAATTTAAGAAAACCGCCAATAGTTGTGTTTATCGGATGGATAGAACGGCCGCCAATAATTTCAATTATTTGATTACCAAAATCACGGACAAGCAAAGCATCAGCTGTCAGCTTTGGATATTTTTTTATAAGTTTTAAGTCTTCTTTTAAACCAAAAAAGTCAGATAGCGAAAAAAAGAAAAGATGAAGCGTATGGCTATTAATTAATTGCCCTAACATTAAAAGTTTTCTTAAAAGAAGAGAAGTTGAAGATAATTCAATGTCTAGAGCATTTTCTATGGCCTTGAGACTAGTTAGATTATGAACTACTGGGCAGACACCGCAAATGCGAGCAGAGATTTGAGGTGCTTCATAAATATTTCGGCCGCATAAAATTCCTTCAATCAACCGCGCCCCTTCCTGAATATCAAGACGCACTTTTTCTGCTTTGCCATCGACGATATCAGCTACGAAACCGGCGTGCCCTTCAATTTTAGCAATATGATCAATTTTTATATGCATAAAAATTAAAAATAAAATTTTTTTTATTTTTTATTTTTGTTATTATTAGAATCATTAGAATAGCTCTCGTCTAAAATTCCAAATCTTTGCATAATTAAATCGATTTCTTTCGTTTCGTAGCCGTAAATTTCTTTGAGCGCCTTCTGAAAGTTAACTAAGTTTAAGTTTTTCAGCGGGCCGCGGCAACCGTCGCAAGGATAAGCGCTGGAAGGACAAGGCGCGCCGCAGCCGCCTAAAATTATCGGACCTAAACAAGGCTGGCCTGCTTGTAATAAACATTTATTTTGTTTTATTTGACACTCATAACAAACTGGCCTTTGGGGTAGTCGCGGCAAAACGTTAGCTAACAGCGATTGGGCAACCAACAAAAACTCTTCTTTATTTATCGGACAGCCGGGAATTTCAAAATCAACTTTTACATAATAACTTAATGGTTTAATATCGGGATTATTTATACCTTCAATATTTTTGTAAACATAGCGCATTCTTTCATTTTTGTCTTGATAATTTTTTATTTCTGCAATTCCTCCTAATGTCGCGCAAGATCCCAAGGCTACTAAAAACTTTGTTCGGCTACGTAAGTCTTTTAGCCGCTCAATATTTTCTTTGGTAATTGGCGAACCTTCCACAAAAACAATATCGTAGCGATGCAGCTCTGGATTTTCTTCCAAAAAAGCAAAATCACCAATTTTAATTTTTTCTGATAATTGTAAAAATTTTTCTCCCAAATCTAAAATAGCTACCTGACATCCTTCGCAGCAAGTTAAAGAAACAATAGCAATAGTTGGTTTAGTATTTTTTTCCATATAGGGAGTTTAAAGTGTTTTGGGTATAGTAGCGGAGATTTGAAATATTATTTTTATTTATCTTTTGAATAGCGTAATCCCAGTGGAAGGAAACATAATCTCCGGTTTTAATTTTTGGCAAAATATCTTTATCCCAGATGATTTCTTTATTTGTTGCCTGCCCCAATTCTATTATTTTTTCTCTTTTTGTTAAAGGATTATAACTAACTAACAGGCGATTTTTTTTAACCCTTATTATTTTCCCCCATCCGATGCGACAAATATCCTGGAGTTTAAGATTGTTTAGATTTATTCTACCGGTAATTGAGCCTATAATTAAAACATGGAAGCTATGATGGGGTTTTGAATTGGCTGGAATTTTTTTTGCTTTTTCTACTGCTTCTTTCTTTGAAAGTAAATTCGGTAAAGAAAATTTATTAATAATTAACTGGCGTAAATCTTTAGCTGTAATTTTTTCCAGAAGTTCGTTACCTAGCCAATAGGCTTCCACGACTTTTTTATTAAAAGGGTTATGAATGCCATTTTTTTGAGCAATCAGCTGGTAATACGGAAAAGCAGCTTCAAATTTTTCTAAAACTGGAATAATATCTTGGACCGAAATTTTGTTTTTAATAAACTTTTTTAATTTTTTTTGAGGTGGGCCACAAAAGCCAAGAAGATTAGGAATTAAACCATAAAGGCATGCTAATTTAAGCCCGGACATATTTTTTTGTAAAAATTCTAACGCCTAAAGTTATCAGCAAACCACTTATTATCAAAGAAGATGAAAACAAATCTTTTGTAGTAATTTGACCGTTGGCGAAAAAGGTTAGCAAAGTAGTGATGGGCGCTCCTAAAGAAAGAATTATAGTAGCTAAAGAAGCAGGGAGATATTTTAATCCATTATACCAGTTTATAACATAGCCAAAAAGAAAAATTGAAGTTATTATAATCCATTGGGCTTGATTGAAGTTAGTTTTTATCAGTTGGGGAAGTTGATGAGTAAATGCAAGATAGCAGAATAAGAAAAAGGCTCCAAAAGCCATGCGCCCCCAAGCGATAATTTCACTGGGTAATTCTTCTAACGCCTTTTTTGATAAAATAGTTTCTATAGCCCAAAGTAGGACAGCTGACAAAATAAAAATATCTCCTTTGCCAAAAGAGAAATGGAGGCTTTTAAGAACCATTAAATTACCCAAAATTAAAAGCAGGCCGCCGATTAAATAATTTTTGTTGATTTTTTCTTTAAGGAAAATTGCCGCCAAGACCGCCACAAAAACGAACATTGTTTTATGAAGAAAAGCGCCTTGGGCAGCAGTAGTTAAAACTAAACCCCTAAAAAAAAGTATAAATGGCAAAGAGCCGCCAATAAGCCCTATGAGGATTAATCTCCTCCATTGTTGCCATGTTAAATTTTTAAGAATAAGGTATTTTTTAAAAAATAAAATTATAGCGGTTAAAAAGAGGGCAACCGTAAAATTTTTAGTAAAAGTGAAAATATCTTGATTCCCTATCGCTACTCCATATTTATTGATAAAAATTGAAACACCAGAGATAAGAGCGGTTATTAAAGCAAAAAAAAGTCCTTTTTGATTCATATGTTTTTTATTCTAGTTTAAATAAATTATTTATTTCTTTTGCCTGATAAGCGGTGATTTTTTTAATAATAAATTTATTTTGAGTTAAGACCCAGTCGCCCTTTTTAACATTAATTAAAGAACCGACTTTTTCTTTTTTCTGGCCAGCTTTAACCTCGATAAAATCTTTTTTGACAGCTAAAACTTTTTTAGGAATAGTAAGGCACATAAAAACTAAATTGCTCCTTTGATATTTTTTATTTTATCATAAGCAAAAACCGGACCATCTTTGCAGACATAATAAGGCCCAACAGCACAATGTTGGCAAACACCGACTCCGCAATGCATCCTTCTTTCTAATGAGAGAAAAATATCTTCATCGGTAAAGCCTTTTTCTTTTAATTTCTGCAAAGTTCCTTTATACATTACTGGCGGGCCGCAAACAAAAGCCAAAGCATTTTCTAAAATTGGCGTATTATCAAATAAATCAGTAACTAAACCAATTTTTCCATTCCAATCAGGTTTTGCTTGGTCTATAGTTAAATCTAATCTTATGTCGTTTTCTTTCCAACGAGGAAATTCATATCTAAAAATCATATCCGATGGTGTTTTTGCGCCATAAAATATTTGAATTTTTGCCTCTTTCCCTAAAAATCTGTCTTTAGCTAAAATCAAACTCCTTAGGGGTATTAAACCTAATCCTCCGACCACAATTAAAAGATTTTTTCTTCCAAAAGATTCATTTTTAAATTTTTCTAATGGCCAGCCTTGTCCAAAAGGACCACGTATTCCTACGCTTTCGCCGACTTTCATTTCATGTAAGCGATTAGTCAATTTGCCGGTAGCTCGCACGCAAAGTTCTAAATATTTTTCTCCCGGAGCATTGCATGGCGCAAAAGGTGCTTCGCCAAAGCCCGGTAAAGATAGTTCAATAATTTGCCCGGGCTGAAAATTAAAATTATAACCTAAAATTTTTTGTTCAATTTTAAAACGGAACAACTTAATAGAGTTTGTCTGGATTTTTATATCAATTATTTTTGCCGGCCAAGGATGGTAGATATTATGCATAGAATAGAATTTATTAAGTGTTGATTATCTCTTCTAAAACTTTTTTAATTTCAATTTTAGCAGGACAAACTGCGCTGCAACGGTTACATCTTACACAGCCAGCAAAACCAAATTCTTGAACTATGCGAACAAATTTATGCAAATACCAAAAA
>CAYMCB010000033.1:5342-7347 GCA_964388895.1 uncultured Candidatus Saccharibacteria bacterium | reverse complement strand
GATTAGCTGAGACATTAATGTCACCTCCCTGAACATCGAGTTTGTAGTTTGGTGTTGTCGTCCCTATCCCTACATTCCCTGAAGTCTGTTGTACTACGAATTGATTCTCTCCAACTGTTAAACCTCCAGTCGAGAAAGTAGAAGTAGCGGTGGTGGAAGTAATAGATAAACGACCAATAGCAGTTATGTTGCCGGCAGTAGTTTCAGTTGTACCAACTCCCAAACCTCCAGAGACAAGGTAGAAATTATCACCTGAAGCTAGGTCTAACCTGTTAGCTTCTCCTCGGTAAAGATTAACATCTGAACCAAATCTTAAAGGATAGACAGAGGAAGAATCAGTTAAAGTTACCAAACCTCTAATCGTAGTCGTATCAGCGCTTTCGTTGCCTAAGGTTGTGTTGCCATTAACCTGGAGATTACCATTGAGAATTTGGTCACCGCTAAATATCTGATTGCCAGAAACAGCTAAGTTGCCGTTGATTGAAACATTGGCGGCGAAAGTTGAGGTGCCAGTTGAACCATTGACAAAAATGAGATTGCCAAAAGTAGCACTGCCTGAAGTTTGTAAAGTTCCTGAAGTGGTATTGAGCACACCAACTCCTAAGCCTCCAGTGAAATATCCACTGCCGCTTACAGCAAGATTAGTTACAGGAGTTGTTGAAGAGATGCCTAATCTTTTGTTGATATTATCCCAGAAAAGATTGGAGTTATCTTGAGTAACTAAACCACTGGCTCCGGCAAAAAGAACTGAACCTTCACTCATCTGAGAAAGATAAGTGTTACTGCTAACATACAGATTAGTTGTTGAAGCAGTAGCTGAGACGGTTAAAGCAGTGGAAGAAGCGTAAGGTATAGAAACATTACCTTGGCCAAAGACAATAGGTTGGTTTGAAGTGGTGTTTAAAGATAAGGTAGAGCCGGAGTTAATTGAATAAGCGCCGCTGGAAGTTAAAGACGTACCCGTGGAAGTAGCGGTGCCGCCAAGACTGATGGAAGTGCCAAAATATCCAGTGCGCCATCTTAAAGAGTTTATGCCATCGCCTAAATCTAAAACATTATCAACTGTTGGCACTAAATAATCAGCGATGCGGGAGTTAAAGTAAACAACATCAGTGGTGGTAGCGTCACCAAGATAAGTATCAGCGTTAAAGTAAGAAATACCGACAGCTCGCAAGGTGCCGTTTACATCTAAATTGTATTGAGGCGAATTAGTTTGAACGCCTATTAAACCATTGTTTAAAACATAGAAAGAAGAAGCAGCCTGAAAAGCGTTAGCAATAGTGGTGGTGGCTAAATTGGTTGTAGAAACTGTTAAAGCGCCGTCACTTCCTGAAGTGAACTCAGTATAATTTGTTAAATCATAGCTTAATCTGAGTTGAGAAACAGTGGAAGTAGCAATTTCTAAAGCTGCTCGGGGAGATGAAATACCAAAGCCAACTAATCCATTGTTTAAAAAGTAAACCCGAGGATAAGTTAAAGCTAAAGCATTAGCGATGGTAGTGGTAGCATAATTGGTTGGAATAATAGCTAAAGCGCCGTCTGCGCTAATGACAAAAGAAGTGTAGTTTTGACTATCATAACCTAATCTTAGTTGTTCTACATTGCCTAAGATATGTAAAAGAGAAGCTGGAGTTGAAGTGCCTAAACCAAGATAACCATGGCTATCTAATCTCATCCACTCTGTGCCAGCGGTAGAGAAAGCTAATGAGTCATCTGCTGGTCGGAATAGACCAGTATTTTGATCTTGAATAAATGATAATGCCGGGATAATAGCTGAACCGTCTGATAGAAGGGCGGGAGAGAAAAACGAAGAAATGCCATTTACATCTAATTGGCTGCCAACAGATACATTACTGGCAAAAGTAGAAGTGCCTGTGCCTAAAACTGAAAGCAATTGACCAATATTGAGATAGCCAGTTGTCGTGGCATTGCCCTGCTGATAGTGATTACCTTCAAAGTACGAGTTGCCAATGAGAGATAAAGAAGAAACCGGAGTGGTGGTGCC
>CAYMCB010000033.1:0-5242 GCA_964388895.1 uncultured Candidatus Saccharibacteria bacterium | reverse complement strand
TTAAATTCCCCGCCATCGTTAAGTTGCCGGAATTATCTGCCACAAAGTTGCTGCCACCGACAGTTAAGTCTTGGCCAGTGATATCTAAACCACTAGCTGCATCAACGTTGCCGGAAAAATATACTTGACCTCCGCCTGTTTGATTGATAGAGCCGCTGCTTGAGATTAATAAGTCGCCAGAGGCTAAAGTTAAACCTTTATCAACTCTGATGTTGCTTAAGTTATCAATTTTCTGGGCTGCGGACCAGGAATAGAAATTATTGGTTGTGTAGGTGTTGCTTTGATAGACAGCGCCACTTTGCATCTGGTTCATTAAAGAAAGCAGACGTTGTTCTGTGGCAGCTAAGTCGTTGCTTTTAACATAATCGCCGCCTGACACATTTTGAACTTGTTGGATAACTTCAGTTTTCTGGATATTTTCTACTTTGGTTGTATGAGACACTTCGCGAATGATTTCTTTAACTACTACTCCTTCTTTTGTTTCTTTTTTTTCTTCTTCTTCTTCTTGCTGTTGAGAAGCTTTAAAAGAATCAAGCTCTTTTTGTAAAGCAGCTAGTTTTTCATCAGTTGCTGGAAAGCTGATTTTTTCACGTTCTGGGAAAAGATTAAAAGCTAAATAGTTGAAAGCTTGATTTATCTCTCTGCCCAGACGGCCAAAATGAGTAGCTTCAAAAGCTAAACGCCAAGTTGTTTTTTCCCAGGCAAGATTGATTGATTTTAAAGAATTCCATTGCTCTTTTATGTTTTGGCTGAGCTGATTATCTAAAAAGCCTAAAAGTGAGTTCGGGAGATTTTCAAGACCCATAACTTTCTGCCAAGCAAGCTCAAGATGGTCATTAATCTTTTGAGCTGTTTGGTCTTTCAAAACAAGATAAAGATCATAGGCTCGAGAAGAAAGATTAGTTGAATAAGCTGGGAGCTCAGAGGTTTTTTTGGCTAAAAGGATAAATTCATCTTTTGTCTTGATGAAAATCTCCTTTACTCCCATCTTTAACTCTTCATTCTTCTGATCCATCAACTCATAAGCCCGATAAATTCTCTCTGGCCAGGAAGTAACAGCAGAAGAAAAAGTATAAAAAGCTGCTAAAGTGTTTTGTTTGGTTAAAAAAGAAAGATGATAAGCTGAAGTTAAGATATCTTGAGGGAAAGATGATAAAAGAAATTTAGCTGAAGCTATTTTTTCAGGCAAAGTGTCTTGGAAAAAGGCAAGACTACCTTCAAAGGTTCTTGAAACAAAATCTTGAGCTTGCCAAGATAAAACATCTTTGGCATCTTTTAAGGCTAAGATAATGTTTTGATTAGCTTGAGATAAATTTTTAAAACTTAAGATAAAATCAGTTTTCAGATCTTGAGTTTCTTCTTGCAAAAGAGCTGTCAATTTCTCTGGCTGGGCAAAATTAGAAAAACCTTCTTTTATTTTTTCAACTGAGAGAACTAAACCTTCTCCCCAAGAAGCCAAAGCATCGGCTAATTTAGCTTGAGTGGTATCAAAAGAAAACCAAAGACCAGCAGCTGTTAAAACTGAAGCTAAGACACCAAGACGCATCAACCGAACCAAGAAAGGAGATTCAAAAAAAGATTTATGCTGAGACTTCTCCATCAGCTCCTCAAAAGCCTGCCAACGCAAAGATAAAGCAACAAAGAATCTTCGTAGACTCCAGACAGAAGATTCCAGGAAGTGGCTAAGAGGAGAAAAAGGAATTTTGTCCCTGAAAGAATGAAGCCTAAAAATTTTATCATCGTCCTTTTTGTGAATCTTTATCTTTTCTAAATTCAAATTTTCTTTTAAAGAAACTTCTTCCGTTGTTTCCTCTCCTTTTGTCTTTTTTGAAAAATCTTTATCTTCTTTTTCTTCTCCAACTATTTCCTCCTTCTTATTGTTTCTGTTTTGCTCAGCAATTTTTTCATAATCACGCAACCAATCAAGAGTAGTAAACCAAGAACCATTAATTTTTTTTGCTTTTAATTTTCCCTGCCCAATTCGCAACCTTAAATAATCTGCTGAATATCTCGAAAATTTAGCAGCATCTTTCAACGGGAAAAATTTACCTTTTGCTTTTAAATTCTCTTTGCCAATTCGAGATGAATTAATATATTGTTGGAGCCATTCCACAGTTGTAAACCATTCTCCTCTTTCTTGTTTAACTGCTTTCAGCTTTCCTTGGCGCGCCCGCAAACTCAAATGCTCCTGAGAATAGGGAGAGTTCTTTGCAGCCTCACTCAAAGAAATAAATTTTATCTTACTAATTTTTTTTCTCGTCATAAATCTTTCCTTTTTAAACCGATACCTATACGAATATATTCGCGAATAATTTTTTTAAGAAAAATAAAAAACCGACGAGACTTATGTCCCTTTCGGTTTTTCGTACGAATTCCGACTAATTTTCTATATCTATTTTATCTTTTTTTGAAAAATCTTGTCAAGACCTAAAAGGCAAAAAGCCGATACATATTATTAAAAAGAGGTTTTTAAAGCATAAAAGACTATTTTTAGTTATTTATTATTATGGCTAAAGCTGCTAATTTTTTATATATTTTCAAAAATAACAATACTCCGAATAAAACAAAATTTTTGTTTGTATGGGAAATTGAAGCATTAATTTAAATAAAAGACGGTGCTCTCAGCGCCAAAATATTAAAATTAAATATGTAAAGATGAATATAAATCAATTCCAATAAATTTAATTAATTATCTATTAATAAACATTAATAAACATTAATAATTTATAAATTATAGGATGATAAACATTAATAATTTTGTTAATTTAATTTTTAAATTTTTTAAAACTTTACTAATAATTATAGAGGAACATAGAAAATTATTATATTTCGTCAAGCCTTCTAATCTTGACAAATAATGATAAAATATATAAGAATTCACCAATGTCTGAACCCAACAAGAATCATTTTCCAATTATCGGTTTACTACTCTGTATTATCATCTTTTATTTATTTTTTATTGCTATCTTTCCACTACTGCTATTTCTACTTTTTTCAAAATTTATAATTTATTATGCGGGGAACGAAACATCAAAAATTTAACGAAATATTAATTGTAGATCTTAGCCCTTATTTTTTAAAAAAGGATGCTTTATGGTTTGAAAAAAACTTAAATAGAATTAAAGAATCTTCAAAAAAACAAAACTGGTGGCGAAAAAGAACTCTTTGGCTTAGCCAAAACATGCAAATAAACCTTTTAACTTTATTAAGACGCCTTACTGAAATGGGATATAAAAAAGTTCAAACATTAGGCGCTCCGGGCGAATTTGCTCATCGAGGTGGAATAGTCGACATTTTTCCTATCAATGAAGCGCATGCTTGGCGCCTAGAACTAACTGGTAATAAAATTTCTTTTCTTAAAAGAATAGAAATTAAAATTTTACGCAGCTCATTAAAAATAAAAAAAGAATTAAATAATCAACAAATAAATAGTTTTATCAAAAATTTAAAAATTGGTGACTTCTTAGTCCACTCAGACCACGGCATTGGTCGCTTTGCTGGCTTCGCCACCTCCCCTGGCGGACAAATAATAACTTCTTATTACAATTCCTTAAACTCTTTAGAAGAAAAAAAATTCTTTGTATTAAATTATGCTAAAGGAGACCGACTTTATATTCCTTTGACCAAACAAGAAAAAATCTCCCCCTATTTTGGTTTTGAAAAACCTATTATCCATCGACTTGGAGGCAATCTATGGTTTAAAACTAAAAAAAGAGCTAAAGAAGCAACACTAAAATTAGCTCGCGATCTTTTAACTCTCTATGCCAAAAGGACTAACGACCGAGGTTGGCGCTATTTGCCAGACGACGAATTAGCCAAAGAATTAGCTAACGGGTTCCCATACACAGAAACTACCGATCAAGCCAAAGCAATCACTGAAATAAAAAAAGACATGGAATCTCTAAAACCAGTCGATCGACTTATCTGCGGCGATGTTGGTTTCGGTAAAACAGAAGTAGCCTTAAGAGCAGCCTTTAAAGCAGTTTTTTCTAATAAACAAGTAGCGCTGCTTTGCCCAACAACTATTTTAGCTAACCAACACTGGCAGACTTTTTCTCAACGTTTAGAAAAATTTCCAGTTCGCTTAAGTTTATTAACTCGCCTCCAAACGAAAAAGCAACAGGAAAAAATACTAAAAGAAATCAAAAACGGCCAAATCGATATCTTAATTGGTACTCACCGTATTCTCTCGCCTGACGTTATTTTTAAAAATCTAGGATTGGCGATTATTGATGAAGAACAACGTTTTGGGGTAAAACAAAAAGAAGTCTTTAAAAATTGGCGTGCTAATATTGATATTTTAAGTCTTTCTGCCACCCCTATCCCCCGTACTCTATATTTAGCTCTCTCTAAATTAAAAGATATTTCAATTATTGCCACTCCACCGCCCGGTCGTTTACCTATTAAAACTTTTATCGAAAAATATAACGAAGAAATTATTAAAAAAGCAATCTACCAAGAGATTAAAAGAAAAGGACAGATTTTTTTCCTGCATAATCGCATAGAAACCATTGGAATTGTGGTCCAAAAATTACGAAGACTAATTCCACAAGCTAAAATAGGAATAATTCATGGGCGCTTACCAGAAAAACAACTACTAAAAATTGTGGATAGTTTTGCTAATAAAAAAATAGATATACTTGTCTCTACAACTATCATCGAAAACGGACTCGATTTTCCTAACGCCAACACATTAATTGTTGATGATGCTATTCGCTTAGGCCTAGCTCAAGCTTACCAACTACGTGGTCGAATTGGGCGCTCCTATGAACAGGCTTTTGCCTATTTTCTCTATGAAGAAAAAAAAATAACCGAAGAAGCGAAAATGAGACTTTACGCCTTAAAAGAAGCCGAAGCGCCTGGCTCAGGCTACCAAATAGCCTTAAAAGATTTAGAAATTAGAGGGGCGGGTAATATTTTAGGCAAAGAACAAAGCGGTCCAATTAATGCCGTGGGGCTTAATCTCTATCTACAAATGTTAAACGAATCTGTAGAAGAAATAAAAAATCAAAAGTAATTTGGCATAAAAAGATTTAAAATGCTATATTTAAAAATATGATGCATCCTCAAGCTAAATATTTTCATGCTTTCAATCTATTTAATGAACGTATAGGGCCTTTACGCTTTAAAAAATTGCTAAAGTATTTTGGTTCATTAAAAAATGCCTGGGAACAAGGGCAAATAACAGATTTTATAGCTGCAGGGATAGAAGAAAAATTAGCTCAAGAAATAATTTTACGAC
>CAYMCB010000032.1:0-7415 GCA_964388895.1 uncultured Candidatus Saccharibacteria bacterium | reverse complement strand
TTTTTGGCTTGGTTTTATTTACGGTTGAAAGGAGTTGTGGTTGAGGGGAAAAAGAATATTCCTTTTGGCCGTCCGACGATTTTTTACGCCAATCATCCGTCTTTGCTGGACCCTTTTATAATTTTGACTTTGGGTTTTTGGCCAAAAATTGTTTTTTGCCCCAGTTTTCTCCCTTGGTCTCTCGCAGCGGAAGAAGTAATGGAAAAGTTCAAGTTGAAATGGCTATTGAATTATGTTTGTATCCCAGTAAGACGCGGGCGTGGTGGTTCAGAAGTTTTTCGTCGGGCAGAATCGAAAATTAAGCAAGGCCAAAGTATTCTTATTTTTCCAGAAGGGCGGAGAACAGGAAGAGAAAAATTAAGCAAATTAAAAGGAGGTATATTCATTTTATGGTCACTCTGTCCCGATGCCTTTTTAGTGCCAGTTAAAATTTCTGGTTCCAGTTTAGTTTTGCCGCCAAATTCTTTTTGGCCCAAATGGAAAAAACATAAGATAAAAGTTTCTTTTGGGCAGAAGTTTTTAATGTCAACTGATTTTAAAGAAAAAAAGCCGGAAGAATTTTTAAAAATTCTTTTCGATCTTTTAGAGGTTTTATAAACCGTTTCCCAAAAAAGGAAGCGGTTTTCTTTTTGACTTAAATGGTTTTTTTTGGTAAAATTTTGTTGTCTTATGAATAAAAAAATTTATTTAGATTATGCTGCTACTACGCCTCTTGAGCCCTATGTGTTTGCTCAAATGAAGCCTTATTTTTTAAAAGATTTTGGCAACGCCTTTTCCCTTCATAGTTTTGGTCGAGCAGCTCAGTTAGGGATAGAAAAAGCTCGTAAAATTACTGCAGATTTTTTAAATTGCCAGCCAGAAGAAATTATTTTTACCAGTGGAGCAACCGAGGCCAATAACGCTGTAATAAAAAATTTTGGTTCAGTTTTTTTTAGGGAAAAAATTGGTGCCTTACCACATATTATTGTTTCCCAAATTGAGCATGAATGTGTTCTAGCAGCAGCTCAGGCTTTAGAAAGAGAAAAAAAGGCGCAAGTAACTTATTTGCCCGTTAACCGTGAAGGATTGGTGGAATTGATGAGTTTAGAAAAAGCTTTAAAACCGGAAACAGTTTTAGTCTCTCTGATGTATGCTAATAATGAAATTGGCACTATCCAGCCGATTGTCGCTTTGGGCGAATTTTTAAAAAAAATTAATCAAACAAGGCAGAATAAAATTTATTTTCACACCGACGCGGTTCAGGCTGTAAATTATTTAGAATGTGATGTAAAAAAGTTAGGAGTTGATTATTTGACTTTATCGGCTCATAAATTTTATGGACCTAAAGGCGTAGGCGCTCTTTTTATTAAATCAGGAGCGCCATTTAACAGGTTTTTAGATGGCGGAGAACAGGAATTTAAAAAACGCGCTGGCACTCATAATTGTCCCGGTATTGTTGGTTTAGGCGCGGCTTTAGAAATAGTAAAAAAAGAAAAGGCAAAAATAAAAAAGGTAGAAATTTTAAGAGATAAATTAATAAAAGGCGTTTTGAAAAATATTCCCTATACTTTTTTGAATGGTAGCCAAAAACAACGTTTGCCTAATAATGCTAATTTTTGTTTTGAAGGGGCGGAAGGTGAAGCTTTAGTAATGGCTTTAGACTTAGCTGGGGTAGCAATTTCTACTGGTTCGGCTTGCGCCTCTCATTCTTTAGAGCCTTCTCATGTTCTTTTGGCAATAGGGCTTGAACCTTTACAGGCGCATAGTTCTGTCAGATTTAGTTTAGGCCGTTTTACGACTGAAAAAGATATTGATAGAGTTTTAAAATTATTGCCGCCAATTGTTGCTAACTTAAGAAATATTAGTGGCCGTTTAATTTTAAAAGATGAAAAAAGAGCAAAAAAATTTTAATCGATTTTTTGCTTGAGTTAAAATTATAAAAAATTTTGAGAATATGTTTTATAATAAAAAAGTCATACAGCATTTCCAAAAACCACGCAATATGGGTCAAATGAAAAAACCTGATGGTGTGGGTGAAGTTGGCAATCCGGTTTGTGGTGACTTAATGAAGATTTATTTGAAAATCGGCAAAGACAAAAAAGGTCAGGAGTTTATAAAAGATATAAAATTTGAGACTTTAGGATGTGTGGCAGCTATTGCTACTTCTTCTATGGTTACAGAGCTTGTAAAAGGCAAGGATTTAGCGAAAGCTTTGAATTTAAAATTTTCTGATGTTGTGAAATCTTTAGGTTCTTTGCCACCGATTAAAACTCATTGCGCTGATTTAGCAGTTAGAGCCTTAAGAGCAGCTATTGACGATTACTATTTGAAGCAAAAATCGGAAAGATAAAAGAAAAAAGCGCCAGTAAAATTTAAAATAATTTAATTAAAATTTACTTTTAAAATTATAATTTTTAATTTTTATTTTTAGATAAAAAATATGCAGATAGATAGATTTACTGTTAAAGCTCAGGAAGCTTTGCGCGAGGCTCATAATTTCGCCGCTGAACGTGGACAGAGTCAAATTGATACTTTGCATTTGGCGTTGGCTTTAGTTTTGCAGGAAGAGGGTTTAGTCAGGATTATTTTAGAAAAAATGGGAGTGAACACTGCATTTTTGGAGACAGAATTGGAAAAAGAAATCGTGCGACTGCCGCGAATTTTAGGCGAAGTTCCTTTTGGGCAAGTGATGCTTTCTCAGGATTTAGGTAGGTTAATAAATCAAGCCAGTAAAGAAGCTAAAAATTTAAATGATGAATTTGTTTCGGTGGAGCATTTATTTTTGGCTTTGCTTGAACTTGCTGGCAGACCTAAAGAAATCTTTAATCAGTTTGGCGTAGATAAGCAATCAGTTTTGAGTATTTTGGAAGAAGTACGTGGCGGACAGCATGTCACTGATGTTGAGCCAGAAACAAAATATCAGGTTTTAGAAAAATATGCTCGTAATTTAACAAAGCTTGCCAGGCAAGAAAAATTAGATCCGGTTATTGGCCGCGATGAAGAAATTAGACGAGTAATGCAGGTTTTATCTCGTCGGACAAAAAATAATCCAGTTTTAATTGGTGAGGCTGGAGTTGGAAAAACGGCTATTGTTGAAGGATTGGCTCAGCGAATTGTTGCCGGGGATGTGCCGGAAAGTTTAAAAAGAAAAGAGCTAATCGCTTTAGATTTAGGAGCTTTAGTGGCGGGGACTAAATTTCGTGGTGAATTCGAAGATAGAATAAAAGCAGTACTTAGAGAAATTGAAAGGTCAGCTGGTAAATATATTTTATTTATTGATGAATTACACACTTTGGTTGGCGCAGGTGCGGCTGAAGGAGCGATTGATGCTTCTAATCTTTTGAAGCCGGCTTTAGCGCGCGGTGAACTCCATGCAATTGGCGCCACAACTCTTAAAGAATATCAAAAATATATAGAAAAAGATCCTGCCTTGGCACGTCGTTTCCAGCCAGTTTTAGTAGTTGAACCTTCAATAGAAGATACAATAGCGATTTTGCGAGGGTTGAAAGAAAAGTATGAAGTGCATCATGGCGTCAGAATCACGGATGCGGCGATTATTGCAGCAGCTAATTTAAGCGCTCGTTATATTTCGGATAGATTTTTGCCAGATAAAGCCGTTGATTTAATCGACGAAGCAGCTAGCGCCTTGCGCTTGGAAATTGATAGTATGCCAGCTGATCTTGATCAGCAGAAAAGAAAAATTATACAGCTGGAAATTGAAAGGGAGGCTTTGAAAAAAGAAAAATCAAAAGAGAGTAAAGCTGAATTAAGGCAGCTGGAGAAGCAATTAGCCGATTTAAAAGCTCAGACTAAAGAAGCAGAAATGCGTTGGAAAACAGAGCATGAAATTATTGTTAAAACCAGCGAAGCGAAAAAGAAAATTGATGAATTGAAGCAGCAGGCAGAAATTGCTGAGCGTGAAGGAGATTTACAGAAAGTAGCTGAAATAAGATATGGTTTAATCCCAGAGCAGGAAAAGATTATAAAGACAAATCAAAAGAAGCTTTTAGATTTTCAAAAAGGCCGGCCCTTGCTTAAGGAGGAAGTTGATGAACAAGATGTGGCAAAAGTTGTGGCGCGTTGGACAGGAATACCCGTCCAAAGAATGCTGGAAGGCGAGATGCAAAAACTTTCTCGCATGGAAGAAGAGTTGCATAAACGTGTTATTGATCAAGAGGCGGCGATTTCTGCTATTGCTAACGCCGTGCGGCGAGCGCGCGCTGGCATTTCTGAAGAGAAAAGACCAATTGGATCCTTCATCTTTTGTGGCCCGACTGGTGTAGGAAAGACAGAATTAGCTAAAGCTTTGGCTGAATTTTTGTTTAATGATGAAAATGCTATTGTCAGACTCGATATGTCAGAATATATGGAAAAGCACGCAGTTTCGCGAATGGTTGGCTCTCCGCCAGGCTATGTAGGTTTTGAGGAAGGAGGGCAATTGACCGAAGCTATCAGGCGCAAACCTTATAGCGTTGTGCTTTTTGATGAGATAGAAAAAGCTCATCCAGAAATTTTTAATATTTTGCTTCAGATTTTAGACGATGGGCGCCTGACTGATGCTAAAGGACGGGTAGTCAATTTTAAGAATACAATTATTATTATGACTTCTAATGTTGGTAATGAAATTGTTAGAAAATATACTTTAGGTTTTACCGATGGAGCAGCTCAGCAAAATCAGGGAGAAATGAAAGATAAAGTTTTAGAGGTTTTAAGACAACACTTTAAGCCTGAATTTTTGAATCGAGTTGATGAAATTATTGTTTTTGATAGCTTAACCAAAGAACATTTAACAGCTATTGTTGATTTGCAGTTAGCTCAAGTTCAGAAGCGACTGGCTAGTAAGAAAATAAAAGTAAAAGTTTCAGCTAAGGCTAAAAAATATTTAGCTGAGAAAGGTTATGATCCTCAATATGGTGCTCGACCGCTTAAACGTTTAATTCAGCAGACAATTTTAGACGAAATCGCAAGAAGAATTATTGATGGGAGGATAAAGGAGGGCAGTAATGTTTTTGTTGATGCTGATGAAAAAGATTTAATTATTAAATAAAATTTAATGTCGAAATCAGCAGAGAAAAAATACGGGAATTTTTTTGCTTTTTGGTTTTTCGTTTTTTTAGTTGGAGGCATAGGTGGAGCTTTTTTGGTAAAAGTTTTTTTGCCATGGTTAGCTGGTGTCAGTCCTTTTGATAGAATTAGTTGGTTAGAAAATTTTAAAGATGGGACAACTATTATTAACAAGACTGAAAAAATTTACTTGAATCAAGATACAATTTTTCAAGAAGGGATAAATAAGGTTTTGGGCTCCACAGTTGCTATTTATGCTGAACGCAAAGATAAAAAAATAAGCGGAAGCACTGGTCTTATTTTAACCAATGATGGATTGGTAGTAACTGCTGGCTCTTATCCTGCTGGAGCTAAGTTTTTTGTTTTAAGAGACAATAAACGATATGAAGCTCAGGTTTTAAAAGAAGATAAAGAGAATAATTTGCTTTTGCTTAAAATTGCTGAGGTTAATTTACCAGTAGTAGCCTTGGGAGATATTAGTAATTTGAAAGTTGGTGAAACAATTTTTTCTGCAGATTTTAAAGAAACGGAAAAAGGTCTTTCTTCCTTTGCTTTTTTGGGATTTGTTAATTCCATCTCTCCAAATTTATTAATCTCTTTTTTAAACGAACAGCAGCTAGTTAATGGCTGCCCTTTAGCTAATAATAAAGGGGAGGTTTTTGGTTTGATCTTTTGGCTAAAAGATAAAATACAAATTATTGATAGTGGAAAAATTGGCAATCTTTTAAAGTAATTTTTTAGTAACTAAAGAGTTTTTAGAAAAATTTAGAAGAATATGGCTAACGGCGAAAAAATAAGTTTTTACTTTGATTGAGCTTTTGGTCGTGATTTCTATAGTTGGCCTTTTAGCGACAATTGTTATGGTTTCATTGAATTCGGCGTGGGCGAAATCTCGTGATGCAAAGCGGGTGGCGGATATAAAAAATTTAAAGATAGCTTTAGAAATGTATTATGATAAATATGGCGATTATCCAGCTTCATCAATGGTTAGCAATTGTGATGGCAGCGCGTCCTTTAATACTGCTTTGGCGCCATTGGTTAACGAAAAATTTTTATCATCTTTGCCTGCTGACCCCAAAGGTAACTGGCCTTATTGTTATTTTTATGAAAAACCAGCGGCTTATGGTCATTGCCCAGGGGCTTCAAATCATCCTTATTTAATAATTTTTTCAACCGAGAAAACTACTTATAATTCTTTTGTCCTTTACGATATTGTTGGAGAAGGCGGGAATGCTGGTCGTTATTGTGTGTATCCGTAGTTCTAAATTTAAAAGAGAGAAGTAAAATGTTTTTGCCTATGTTTGAAAGGCTTTTTTGTTGCCTATTTTTTCTTCCTAAGATTTGACAAATTATACTCTAGCAGATTAAAGTTTTGGTAAGGAGGTTAATATGAAAGTTCTTATCATAGGCAATAAAGGCATGTTAGGACAGGCTTTGTTTCAAGTTTTTTTAAAAGCCAAGCAAAATTATGAAGTTATAGGTTGGGATTTGCCAGAGATTGATATTGTTGAAAAATCGCAGCTTGAGGAGAAGATTACAGGATTAAAGCCCCAGATTATTATTAATGCCGCGGCTTATAACGCAGTTGACAGATGCGAAGAGGAAGAGGCAGAATTTGAAAAAGCCAAAAAACTTAATGCTTTAGCTCCGGGTTATTTAGCGGTAATAGCAAAAGAGATGAAAGCTGTTTTTGTCCATTTCAGCACGGATTATGTTTTTGGTGGAGTGCCTCCAAAAGAGCATGTTTTTGGCTATGAAAAAGCGAGAGGATTCAAGGAAGATGATCAACCTTCCCCTTTGCAAAAGTATGGTTGGACTAAACTCTGGGGTGAAGAAAAAGTCCAATCAGTTGGTGGCCAATATTTTATTATTCGGACACAAAGATTATTTGGCAGGGCTGGAAGTTCTATTTTGGCTAAGAAAAGCTTTTTTGAAAAAATGCTTTTGGAAAGTAGGGTAAAAAAAGAAATAAAAGTGGTTGATGATGAGGTTTCTGATTTTACTTATGTACCAGATTTAGCCGGGCAGACAAAAGATTTGATAGAAAGTTGGGCGCCTAATAGCTCTCCGGGTATCTATCATATTTTTAATGAAGGGCAACCCGTTAGCTGGTATGGCGCGGCAAAAAAATTTTTTAAAGAAGCGGGAATTAGCGATGTAAAATTGGTGCCTATATCAGGCAAGGATCTTTATCGGCCGGCTAAAAGGCCAGAAAATTCAGTTTTGATAAACTCTAAACTTTCAATGTTGCGTCCTTGGCCTTTAGCCCTAAAAGACTTTTTAAAAGATTTAAAAATATAAACAGGGGGATGAATTATACCTCCTGTTTTTCTTTTTTATTTTAAAAGATTTTAGAAAATAAAAATAAAAAA
>CAYMCB010000031.1:0-7528 GCA_964388895.1 uncultured Candidatus Saccharibacteria bacterium | reverse complement strand
GCCCGCGTGACAATTGATCCTTTACCAACAGAATAAGCCTGAATGATATTTTGCTTGTCATAAATTAAACCACCAGTTGGAAAATCAGGACCTTTGATAAATTTCATTAAATCCTCAGTGGTTGACTTAGGATTATCAATTAAATAAATAATTCCATCTACTACTTCAGTTAAATTATGAGGCGGGACAGAAGTTGCCATACCAACAGCAATGCCCAGAGAGCCATTCAAAAGAAGCTGAGGAAGCTTAGCTGGCAAAACTTTTGGCTCTTGCCGCGTTCCATCGTAATTATCCGTCCAATCAACCGTATCTTTATCAATATCCTGCATCATTTCTTCTGCCAAAGGCGTTAGCTTACATTCGGTATAACGCATAGCTGCGGCAGCGTCGCCGTCTAAAGACCCAAAGTTTCCTTGACCCAAAACTAAAGGATAACGCATTGAAAAATCCTGCGCTAATCTGACTAAAGTATCATAGACTGCTGCATCGCCATGAGGATGATATTTACCAAGACATTCACCTACAACCGTTGCTGATTTACGAAATTTAGCATTAGCTCGCAAACCCATTTCCCACATAGCATACAGAATTCGCCGATGAACCGGCTTCAAACCATCTCGGACATCAGGCAAGGCTCGACCAACGATTACAGACATCGCATAATCCAAATAAGAATTCTTCATTTCTTCTGTTATTTCTTGATTTTTGATTTGGCCTATCTCCATAAAATTGATAAATCAATTAAAAAATATTTTTAATTTTAATTCACTCTTCTGATTCTAAAGGTAATTTGCTTTCTGGCTGATAAGATGATTGGGTAGGGCTCTGCTCTATATTTTCTTCGTTTACTAAAGAATCAAAAACATTACCAATGCCCGCGCCCAAACTTTGCCAAAGAGTTGGTATATCTTCTTTCACTTTCTGCCAATTTTCAGAAAAAACAGAGCTACTTTCCTTGTTTTTCTCAGATAAAGAAACAACATTTGTCTTTAATGACCAAAGCCATAAAACAAAAAAAATAGTCGTACCAACAACGACACCTAGCCACATAATTTTAACACGGATTGACTGCGGTTTTTTTTGTAGTTTTTCAATAAAATCGCCTAAATCCATAAAATAAAGTATAAAAAATCTTAATTCTTCATCACAACTATCTTTGCACCATCCTGAGGCAAATCTTTCTTTTTCAAGGTCAACCTGTCCACTATTTCAGGCTTTGTAATTCCCATCTCTTTCAAAAAAGCTTCAACCCCGGCAAACTTTAAATTCAAACCAGGGATTTTATAATGCATAGGGATAACAAGACGAGGTTCTATCTGATTAATAATTTCTACAGCCTCTTCAGCATCTAAGGTAGCTTCCCCACCGACCGGTACCATTAATATGTCAACTTCATCTATCTGCTCCAATTGTTCATCAGTTAATTTTTTCTGCCCTAAATCACCCAAATGGCAAATTTTTATTCCTTCTATCTCAATCACATAAATAGTGTTTGTCCCCCGCTCTTTTCCTAACTTATCATCATGATAAGAAAAAATACCGCGAATGTTAACGCCTTTTGTTTCGTATTCGCCAGGCCCGTTAATAATCAAAGGATTACCGCTTATTGCCTCAACATTATTATGGTCGAAATGATTATGAGAAATAGTCACAATATGCGCTTGACTCCGAGGCGGAGTTAAACCTATCTCTTTAGAAAATGGGTCAGTAAAAACTACTATCTCACCACTTTGAATCTTAAAACAAGAATGACCATACCAACTTATTACCATAAAAAATAAAAATTAAATAATTAATTTTTTACTCTATTTTATTCCTTAACAAATCCTTAATAAAAAAATAATATAAGAATTATTATAATTTTATCATAGAAAATTATTTCTGCCAATAGGAAAAATAACGCCGACTTCTTGCCAAAATAAAATCTTTGCTTTATACTTTAATAATCAATACACCTCAAGCACGTGAAATTAAAAACGGCTTGTTTGGATAAAATCCCACCCCGACTAATTGACCATATAATAATTAACAGGGTGCGGTCTACCCTTTTTTATTAGGTGTGGGTTATTTATTTTTATGCCTCAAAAAATAAATGAATCTTCGCTAAAAACTAATCAATCTATTTTATTAAATCAAGAAATAAAACTTGCAAAAGTTGGCGACATTGTTAAAGGAAAAATCTTAGAAATTGGTAAAAATAGCGTTTTCGTCGATTTAGGCAAAATCGGCACTGGTGTTCTTTTGGGAAGAGAAATAAAAGAAAATCGTCAACTTATAAAAACTTTAACCCCTGGACAAGAAATATCTGCGATGGTCATAGAAGCAGAAAATGAGCAAGGACTTATCGAGCTTTCTCTCCAAGCAGCGCATCGAGAACAAAGTTGGGACTTATTGAAAACACTAATGGCAGAAAAAACTGTAGTAAAAGCCAAAATTGTCTCGGCTAACCGTGGTGGATTAATGGTTCTCGTTAACGAAACTTCGGGTTTTCTACCAGTTTCTCAACTTAATTTTGATCATTATCCCCGAGTTGAAGACGGCGATAAAAACAAAATACTTCAAGAACTAAATAAGCTTGTCGGTCAAGAATTAAATGTAAGAATTATTGATGTTGACTCTTCCGAACAAAAACTGATTGTTTCGGAAAAAGCTACTGAAGAGGAGAAGCTCCGTGAAGCGCTTTCCCAATATCAATTAGGAGACTTGGTCGAAGGAGAGATTTCTGGCGTAGTTGATTTTGGCGCTTTTGTTAAATTCCCTTTAAAAGGTAGTGAAAATAGCGACCATCCTGAAACTATGGAAGGGCTAATTCATATTTCAGAAATAGACTGGCAATTAATTGAAGACCCTCGACAATATCTTAAAGTTGGGCAAAAAGTTACCGCTAAAATCATTAGTATCTCAGGCGATCGAATTTATCTTTCGCTTAAAGCCCTAAAAAAAGATCCCTGGTTAGATATCGACCAAAAATATAAAAAAGATCAAATAGTCAAAGCTGAGGTTACTAAAATCAATCCTTTTGGCGCTTTTGTCCAATTAGACAAAGACATCCATGGCCTTGTTCATATCTCTGATTTTTCCTCTTTTGAAGAAATGGAAAGAGAGTTAAAATTAGGGAAAACTTATGAATTTAAAATTCTCTCTATAGAACCCCAAAGTCATAAAATGGCACTGGTTTTAGCCAATAAAAAAAATAACAATCAACCATCAGTGCCTCAAACTTCTAATAAACCTGAAGATGAAAATAAAAATCAAGACACTTTCTCAAATATCGAAGATGATTCTGAAAAAAATAAAAAGACCAATTAAGATTAAAAATAAAAAAACTGATTAATTAAAATCCTTTTTTTATAACCTAAAAAAATAAATAGGTGTCTTCTATGAAAAATCTAATCAAGAATATCTTCATTGTCTTTTTGTTATTTATTTTACTTTCTAGCGTTTTTTCGCTCTGGTCAGGTAAAACTGAAAAAATACAAGAAATTGCCCTAAATGAATTAGCTCAACAAATAAATGAAGAAAAAGTGAGCTCTATCCTAGTTAGCGGCCAATTGCTAAAAATCACCTTAAATGATGGGACAAAAGAAACTGCTGCCAAAGAGACAGAAAGCAGTCTGACAGAGTCTCTAGTAAATTACGGAGTTGAATCAACTAAACTGCAAAAAGTAAAAATTTCTATTCAGCAAGAAAACGGCTGGAAATTTTGGCTAGGCAGTGTTATTCTTCCTCTTCTTCTGCCCCTAGCTTTAATGGGCGCTTTTTTATGGTTTATGATGAGACAAACCAAACAAGGTATTGGCCAAACTTTTTCCTTTACTCGATCGTTAGCTCGCTTGGTGATGCCTGAAGATAAAAAAAACCAGGGCACTAGTTTTAAAGATGTAGCTGGCCTCAAAGAAGCTAAAGAAGAATTGCTAGAAGTGGTTGACTTTTTAAAAAGTCCCCAAAAATTTGTTAACATCGGCGCTCGCATTCCTAAAGGGGTTCTTCTTATCGGGCCGCCGGGCTGTGGGAAAACCCTTCTGGCTCGAGCGGTTGCTGGTGAAGCTCGAGTCCCCTTTTTTCATATCTCAGGTTCAGAATTTGTTGAATTATTTGTAGGCGTAGGCAGCGCTCGAGTAAGAGATTTATTTCAAAATGCGAAACGTTCAAAACCTTGTATTATCTTTATAGACGAACTTGATGCTATTGGCCGCCATCGAGGCGCTGGATTAGGCGGTGGGCATGATGAAAGAGAACAAACCTTAAATCAAATTTTGGTAGAAATGGACGGCTTTGAACCAAATAGCGGTGTAGTAGTTTTAGCTGCGACCAACAGACCTGATATTTTAGATCCGGCTCTTTTAAGACCAGGACGTTTTGATCGACGAGTAGTGCTTGATCTGCCAGATATTAATGACCGAGAAGCCATTTTGAAAATTCATGCCAAGAATAAACCCTTAGCCGCTGATGTTAATCTTCGACAAATCGCCGAAAGAACGCCAGGCTTTTCTGGAGCTGATTTAGCCAATCTTATGAATGAGGCTGCCATTGCCGCTGCCCGGCAAAACAAAAAAGAAATATCCATGATAGAGCTTATTTCGGCTATCGAAAAAGTATTGATCGGGCCAGAAAGAAAAAGTCACGTTCTGTCAACCGAAGAGAAAAAAATTGCAGCCTATCATGAGGCTGGGCATGCGTTAGTCGCTGCTTCATTACCCCACACTGACCCTGTTAGAAAAATTTCAATTATCGCTCGTGGACAAGCAGCTGGCTACACCTTAAAGCTTCCAGAGCAAGATAAACACCTTCACACTAAAAGCGAATTCACCGAAGAACTTGCTGTACTGCTAGCTGGTTATTACGCTGAAAAACTGACTTTTTCAGAGATCACTACTGGCGCTGCCAACGATTTAGAAAAAGCGACTGATCTAGCCAGAAGATTAGTGACAAGATACGGTATGTCGGATAAGCTCGGGCCACGAACCTTTGGCGAAACAGAAGATTTAATATTCCTCGGCAAAGAAATAACCACTGAAAAAAATTATTCAGAAAAGACAGCGGCAGAAATTGATAAAGAAGTTCAAAATTTTATTAATACTGCTGCCCAGACAGCAGAAAAAATTCTAACGACCAAAAAAGATCTTCTTGAAAAAATAGCCAATAGATTAATCGAAAAAGAAACTATAGAGAAAGAAGAGTTCGAAGAGCTAATAGCCAGCAAAAAATAAATTATAAATTATCTAATCTTTGAAATTTTTAAAATTTGGGCCAGTAGCTCAGTGGTAGAGCGCCGCCCTTATAAGACGGTGGTCGATGGTTCGATCCCATCCTGGCCCACCAAAAAAACTCCATTCATCTTGCGTCTAAAAAGCATGAAAAAAACAGAAATTATTCTCAAAAGCCTTATTCATTCTTTAAGTGTAGCTATCTATGTTTTCTTTGTGGGTTTGCTTTTCCGTCACGGTAATCAATGGTTTGGCAAAGAAGATAAATTTTTAACACCGGTGGCGATGCTTTTGCTTTTTATTCTTTCAGCTGCTATCACCGGCTCTTTGGTTTTAGCAAAGCCCATTCTGCTTTTTTTGGATAAGCAAAAAACTGAAGCTTTAAGTTTTTTTCTTTGGACTTTAGTTTGGCTATTTATTTTAACTATTTTTGCCTTTTTAGGCCTTTTATTGTTAAAATAAATCAGAGGGTTCGTAGCTCAGCTGGCCAGAGCGTTCCCTTGACATGGGAAAGGTCACAGGTTCAAGTCCTGTCGAACCCACATGGAGACAAAAATTATTGTTTCGGCATCTGACGCCGGACAACGTTTGGATAAATTTTTGCTTTCTATTTTTCGCCAATATTCCCGAGCTTTTTTAAAAAATAATATAAAGCAAGGGAATTTTTTAGTTAACAATAAAAAGGTCAAACCTTCTTATCTCTTGAAAACAGATGAGCAAATTTCTTTGGCGCCAAATTTTATTTTACCGAAAGAAACAACTATTCTGCCTAACCCAGAAATCAAATTAAAAATAATTTATGAAGATGATGACGTGATAGTTATCGATAAACCAGCTGGTTTAATCACACATCCGCGCCAAGACAAGAATGGTTTACCAATTGCCAGCGAAATAAAAAATACTTTAGCCAGCGCCCTTCTAGCTTACTATCCGCCGCTTGCTTCTGTCGGCGACTCCCCTGCTTTGCGGCCAGGTATTGTCCATCGGCTCGATAAAGACACTTCCGGTATTATGATTTTTGCTAAAAATCAAAAAAGTTTTATGTTTTTAAAAAAGCAATTCCAAGAAAAAAAAGTTAGAAAAAAATATTTAGCCTTAGTCTTAGGTCATTTAAAAGAAAAATCTGGGCAAGTAAAAACATCTCTTATACGCTCAAAGTCTAATCCAACAAAACAAAAAATAACTCAAAAAGGCGGCAAAGAAGCCATAACCGAATATCGCCTTAAAAAAGAAATTAACAATTATTCGCTGCTTGAAGTTTTTCCCAAGACTGGACGTTTACATCAAATCCGTGTACATTTTGCTTGGCTAGGACACCCGATTGCAGGCGATAAAAAATACGGCCACCGTCAACAAAAAAAAGACTTTTTTCCACGACAATTTCTCCACGCAGCCGAATTAGTAATAAAGCTACCAAATGGCGCAAAAAAAACTTTTTTTTCTCCCTTACCAACAGATTTAGTAAATGTTTTAAACGCCCTTGAAAAGTCTCAAAAATGATGATAAGATTATTAATATCAAAAACTTATTTTTATTTTTATGAAAATAATTGAAGAACAATTAAGAAAAATCCCTGATATTAAGGTGGGGCAAACAGTCCGAGTCTATCAAAAAGTAAAAGAAGGCGGGAAAGAAAGAATCCAACCTTTTGAAGGTTTAGTTATTGCCAGAAAACATGGCAGGGGGCTTGACGGAACTTTTTGTGTCAGGAAAATCGCCGAAGGAATAGGCGTAGAAAGAATTTACCCCCTCCATACACCAACTATTGAAAAAATTGAAATTTTAAAAACTGCCAAAGTCCGCCGAGCCAAACTTTATTTTATGCGTCAACGCTCAGGCAAGAAGGCGCGAATGAAAAATAAAACCTCTTTAGCTGTACCTACCAATGAACCATCGGCCGAAAACGAAAATCAAAAAGACCTTAATCAATAGAAGAGCGCGGGTGGCGGAATTGGTATACGCGTATGCTTGAGGTGCATATGCCGCAAGGCTTGGAGGTTCGAGTCCTCTCCCGCGCACTTATATTGCTCTCTCTTGCCCCGGACGGTTAGCTCAGTGGCAGAGCGACTCGTTTACACCGAGTAGGCCGTAGGTTCAATCCCTACACCGTCCACCAATCAATTCTTAGATTTTGGATATAATAATTGGGTATAAAATAAAAAATATCTTGCGTAAAATTATATTCTATAATTATATTCAAAATCTGATAGTTGATATTAATATCCAAAAGCCGGGGTAGCCAAGGTGGTCACGGCGCGTGTCTGAAAAAGCTGAGATATCGGTTCAACTCCGATCCCCGGCACATAAAAAAGCTCAAAACA
>CAYMCB010000030.1:0-7692 GCA_964388895.1 uncultured Candidatus Saccharibacteria bacterium | reverse complement strand
CTTTTTTTGGGAGGGTTAAAAAAAAGAAAATCAGTTAATTTTTTAAAGTCAGATGTTTTATTTTCTCAGGCTGGCAGGGTTATTGATTTGCGAAAAATAGATGTAGAAAAAAGAATAGATTTTAGGAGGCCAGAGCAAACATCTTCAAAAAGAGAAAAAAAGGCTAAAACTCTAAGATTAACCGAAGGGCGTGAAGAACAAAAAAAGATTGAGAGAATTTTTAAGCAAAAAAAGCCCCCATTTTTTTATTGGCCAGATGGATTAGAAAAAATAGTAACGGAAAAGGAAAATATTGTTTTGTCAAATCGTGATAAGTTGCTAGAGATTTTAGCGCAAATTGATAGAGGAGAGGCAAAACTAAAAGCAGAGTTAGGCAGGAAATTGCTAAATAAGGATTTAAGGAATTTAGGAGAAACTATCAGTAATAATGACTTAGAGAATGATATAGCTATAGTAGCAGAGTTAGAAAAGGAATTATTTTTAGCTGATGATTTTCTGCTGCAGTTTTTAAATAAGGCGGAAACAGATGAAGTAGATAAGTGGATTTTAGAAGTAGAACAAGAAAAGCAGTCATCAACTCCGCTTATAAACTATGATTTTACGCAAGATAGTCAATTATTTTTCTCTTTAGATCAAAAAAAGAGTAAGAAAAGAAAAGAGGGTCGGCCTAATTTAGCTGAGATTTTTCAATCGGTTGACCCAAAAATTTTTATTCGTCCTAAAAAACAACCTCGATTTTGGCGATTTCAGAATTATTTCAACAATTTAGGCAGAGAAGTGGCTAAATTTGCCGGCGCCGGAGTTTTGATTTGGTTGATAATTTTTGGTTTATCTTTAGCTGGCCAAGGTTTTTCCGCTAAAGAAAATATTTTAAGTTCAGCATTGGAGGCTTATCGGTCGATGACTTCGGCTAAAAACTTAGCTGTGCATTTTGATTTTTCAGGAGCGGAAGATAACTTTGGGGAAGCTTATCAGAATTTTTTAAATGCTCAGAACGAATTAGATAAAATGGGTAAAGTTGTTATTTCAGTTTTAGAAAAAATGCCGGGAGTTTCAATTATTTCTTCGGGCTCTGCTTTATTAGAAGTTGGCGAAAACTTAGTCAAAGCAGGACAAAGTTTTTCTCGCTTGGCAAATCTTTTTTTTATCAAAGATTTAAGTTTTAATTTTTCAGATACTAATCAGAGGCAGTCTTTAACTGAAAAAATCATAAAAGCAAAACAAGAAATTGAGCCGGCTCAAAAATATTTAGCTAAGGCTAATGAGAAGCTTCAGGCGGTTGTTTTAGCTGATTTGCCAGAAGAAGTGCGTCCTGCAGTTTCTCAATTGAAAGAAAAATTGCCATTAATTAATAAATCTTTGAGTCAAGTTAATTTTTGGAGCGATATTTTTTTAGAAATTTTAGGACATCAACAGGCAAAAAAATATCTTTTAATTTTCCAAAATACTTCTGAGCAGCGCGCGACAGGCGGTTTTATTGGAACTTATGGCCTTTTAGATATCGATAAAGGGCGAATAAAAAATCTTCAAATAGATGGGATTTTTAATTTAGACGGCCAGCTTTACGAAAAAATTGTGCCGCCTCGACCAATTCAGAAAATTTCTACGGCTTGGTCAACTCATGACGCTAATTGGTTTGCTGATTGGCCAACTTCTGCTCAAAAAATAATGTGGTTTTATGAAAAGGCTGGAGGTGAAACAGTGGATGGTGTTTTTTCTTTAACGCCGGCGGTTATTGAAAGGCTTCTGAAAATAACAGGCCCTATAGATATGCCAGAATATGGCGTAACTTTAAATTCAGAAAATTTTTTGGATGTGACTCAATATAAAGTAGAATTTGACTATGATAAAAAATTAAATCAACCTAAAAAGATTTTAGCTGATTTTGCTCCGCGATTTTTAGATAAACTTTGGGAAGTTTGGCCAAGTTATTATGATAAGATAATAAAAATTATATCCGATTCTTTAGCGGAAAAACATATTCTTTTTTATTTTACCAATAAAGATTTAGAGAATGTTTTTATTGAGCAAGGATGGGGTGGTGAAGTTTTAGCAACAGAGAAAGACTATTTGATGGTGGTTAATACCAATATCAATGGTTTTAAAACTGATAAAGTAATAAAGCAAGACATTATTCATCAATCCCAAATAGAAGAAGATGGTTCCATTATTGACACGGTTAAAATTATTCGTACTCATTTTGGCGGACAGGAACCATATGATTGGTATAATAAAGTTAATGCTGATTATTTAAGAGTTTTTGTTCCTTTAGGCTCAGAGCTCCTATTTGCTGAGGGGCATACCTTGGAGGGTTATGCGCCGCCGGTTGATTATGAGAAACTTGGCTTCCATTATGATAAGCATGTTGAGCAACAACAATCATCTATGATTTTAGATCAGAAATCAGGTACGCAAATTTTTGTTGAATCTGGTAAAACGGTTTTTGGCAATTGGGTTTATGTTAGCCCAGGCGAAAAAGTAGAGATAACTTATAAATATCGTTTGCCCTTTAAAATAAATTTGAAATCAGATAACATAACTTATAGTTTTTTAGCGCAGAAGCAATCAGGGAGTAATGGATGCCATTTAGAAAGCTTTTTGCAGTTGCCAAAAAAAATGAATATTGTTTGGTATTATCCAGAAAATCTTCAAATTTCAGACGATCGGATAAAATTTTCTGCTGAATTAAATGTTGATAAATTTTACGGTTTAGTTTTGGGTCAGTAAATATGAATTTTTTTAATGGGAAAATTTTTAATAGTCAGTCGCGAAATGTTGCTTCCGCGGCTTTAATTTTAGCTTTAGCTTCTTTGCTTAGCCGGCTTTTAGGTTTTTTGCGAGATAGATTTCTAGCTGGTCGTTTTGGCGCTGGCGATTTATTAGATGCTTATTATGCTGCTTTTCGAATTCCGGATTTAGTTTATAATCTTTTAGTTTTGGGCACACTTTCGGCTGGTTTCGTTCCGATATTTATTAGCTTGTGGTCAAAAGAAAAAAAGGATGAAGAAAATGAACAAACTGCTTGGAGATTTGTTAACAATGTTTTAAATTTTTTATCTTTAAGTCTTCTATTTTTAGGTATAATTGGTTTTTTAGCTGCTCCTTTTTTGGTGAAATTAATCACTCCGGGTTTTTCGGGTCAGAAATTAGAAACAACTATAAATTTAACTAGAATTTTCTTTTTAAGTCCTTTGATTTTAGGTATAAGCGCGGTGGTAGGTGGGGTTTTACAGGCTCGGCAGAGGTTTTTATTCTATTCTTTATCTTCAATTTTTTATAATCTTGGTATTATTTTAGGGATTCTTTTTCTTTCCTCTTTTTTTGGTATTTATGGTGTGGCTTTCGGGGTGATTTTAGGAGCTTTAGCACACCTTTTAGTCCAGTGCCCGGCTTTTTATCGGCTAGGGTTTCGTTATCAATGGGTTTTTGATATTAAAAATGAAGGAGTTAAACGTCTTTTAAAATTAACTATTCCACGGGTTTTAACTTTGGCGACTTCTCAGCTTAATTTTTTAGTTCTAACAGCTCTTGGTTCTAATTTAGCCGCAGGAAGTTTGGCTATTTTTAATTTAGCTTATAATATCTGGACTTTCCCCTTGGGTATTTTTGCCGCTTCTTTGGCTACGGCAATTTTTCCTTCGTTTGCAAAAGCGGTGGCTGAAATCAATTGGACTGATTTTCATAAAAATTTTTCTGCAGCTTGCAGGCAATTGGTTTTTTTAATTGTACCTATAAGTGTTTTTTTTTGGGTTTTACGTCACCCTCTAATTCAGATTATTTTGGGTACCGGTAAATTCAGCTTAGAAGATGTTTTAACAACTGGTGAAGTTTTAAAGTTTTTAATTTTTGGTCTTTTGGCCGAATCAATTATCTTGCTTTTGGTAAGAGGATTTTTTGCTTTAGAAGATACTAAAACCCCATTTTTTTTAAGTTTTTTTTCTTCGGTTTTAAGGATTGGTGGCGCTTGGTATCTTTCCGGTTTTTTAGGGGTTTCGGGTTTAGCTTTGGGTTATTCTTTAGGCAGCATTTTTCAAATGGTTGGTCTTTGGATTTTTTTAGATAGAAAAACAGCTGGATTAAAAAATAAAGAAATTTTTATAACTTTTTTGAAAATTTTATTAATTTCTTTTTTGGCCGGTTTTGCAAGTTGGAATGTTTGGGTTTTTTTAAAAAATTATTTTGGTACAGATACGATGATTTATCTTTTGTTTTTTGGTTCTTTAGCTGGAGCCTTTGGTGTTTTGGTTTATTTATTTTTTGCCCGCTTTTGGCGTTTGCCTGAGTTTGATTTTTTTTGGCAAAGTCTTAAGAAATATTTATTTTTAGAAAATTTTATAAATAGATTAAAAACAGAAAAATAATTTTTATGCCGGCGCCTATCACTCATATTTTTTTTGCGGAGAAGATTTTACAAACAAAACTAAAAGAAAGAAATCGTCGAGATTTTTTTGTGGGTACAAGTTTTCCCGATTTTCGTTATTTTGATAATTTAGATCGGCAGCTAACCC
Organism: uncultured Candidatus Saccharibacteria bacterium; assembly: GCA_964388895.1. Taxonomy (GTDB): domain Bacteria; phylum Patescibacteriota; class Minisyncoccia; order Portnoybacterales; family GWB1-42-6; genus CAYMCB01. The sequence continues at coordinate 3,184 of CAYMCB010000030.1, read as the reverse complement.
ATCGCCGTGGTTTAAAATTTGAAGAGATAGAAAAAACGGAATCTTTTTTTGCGGGTTTTTTATTTCACTCTTTTTTGGATGAGCTCTGGGCCAACTTTTATTTTCAACAGCCAGATTACCCTTTTGTTTTAGAGCCTAAACGTTTAACCGGTATGTCTTTAAAATTTTTAGAAGATGAAATTTATTACTCTCAAGTTGCCGACTGGCCAGAAAAGACAGAATTTTTTAAAGAAGTTTTGTCAGAGGAATTAAATATCAGTGAAAGTTCAACTTTTGAAGAAATTATCTCGTGGCATAAAATTTTAGTTGATTATTTTAAAAAGTCGCCGGACGATGAGACAAGGCGTAATTTTTTACGACATTCAGAAATAACGGATGATTTAGCCAAAGATTTAAATCAGTTCATTTTTTATTTACGGCATAATCGAAGAGTTAATGAGGTTATTGGCGAATTTTATGACTATTTTCTCCAGCAGGTAAAACTTGTTTAGCAGAAAATTTTATTGAAAAAAATAAAAATTTTTGCCATACTTAACTTTTAATAGAGATTTTTATTATTTTATTTTATGAATAAAAATATTAGGAATTTTTGTATTGTGGCTCATATTGATCATGGTAAGTCTACTTTGGCTGACCGATTTTTAGAGCTGACTGGTACGGTAGAAAAAAGAAAAATGCGCCAGCAGTATCTTGATACGATGGATCTTGAACGGGAAAGAGGCATTACGATAAAACTTCAGCCTGTTAGAATGAAGTATAATTTTCAAGGGCAAGAATACGAATTAAATTTGATTGATACGCCGGGACACGTAGATTTTTCTTATGAAGTTTCTCGTTCATTGGCAGCAGTTGAGGGGGCAATTCTTTTAGTAGACGCTACTAAAGGAGTGCAAGCTCAAACATTAGCTAATTTTTATTTAGCTCAACAGCAAGGCTTAGCTATAATTCCAGTTCTAAATAAAATTGATTTACCCGGCGCTCGCCCCTTGGAAGTTAAAGAAGAAATGAAAAGTCTTCTGGGAGAAAAGACTGGTAGAATTTTAGAAATTTCTGCTAAAGAAGGTTGGGGAGTGGATAAACTTTTAAAAGAAATTGTTTTAAGTTTTCCTCCGCCTCGTTTAACCGGAAATAAAAATTTTCGTGCTTTAGTTTTTGACTCTAATTATGATTCTTATAAAGGGGTTTTAGCTTACGTAAGAGTGATAGATGGTGAAGTAAAACAAGGTGATAAAATTTTTTTGATGGCTTCCAAGGCACGTGCCGAAATAATAGAGGTTGGTATTTTCCGACCCGATCTTCAGCCAGTTAAAAAATTGAGCGCCGGTGAAATTGGCTATTTAGCTACTGGTTTGAAAGAAGTATCTTTTTGCCGAGTAGGCGACACTCTTACTCATTGGCCAGCGCCTTTTGATTTAAAGCCTTTATCTGGTTATCAAGAGCCAAAACCAATGGTTTTTGCCAGTTTCTATCCTATGGGCGGGGCAACAAGTTCTAATGTCAGTCAAAATTATGATTTATTAAAAGATGCTTTAGCTAAATTAAAATTAAATGATGCTGCTTTGTTTTTTGAACCAGAATCTTCTGAGGCTTTAGGGCGAGGTTTTAAGTGTGGTTTTCTTGGCATGCTGCATCTAGAAATTATTAGCGAACGTTTGCGACGAGAATATAAACTTAATTTGCTGGTAACAGTTCCTAGCGTAGTTTATCAGGTAGTGATAAAGCATAGCCGTGAAATTAAAAATATTTTTTCGCCTCAACAATTACCTGAAGCTAGTCAAATAGAACAGATAAATGAACCATGGGTGAGGTTGGAAATTATTAGCCCCAGCAGTTATTTAGGTACTATTATAAAATTAGCTCAAGGGCTAGGAGGAATTTATCAGGATACGCAATATTTAGGTACGCAAAGAGTAATAGTGATTTACGAGGTGCCTCTTAGAGAAATTATTGTTGATTTTTATGATAAATTAAAAAGCGCTACAGCCGGTTATGCTTCTATGGGTTATGAGTTTTTAGGCTGGAGGGCAGGAGATTTAGTTTGCTTAGATATTTTGGTAGCCGGTGAAAAAATAGAGGCTTTATCGCGTTTGGTGCCTAGATCTAAGGCAGTGGCTGAAGGAAGAGCTATAGTTGAAAAATTAAAGGAAATTTTACCGCCACAGCTTTTTACTGTTTCTTTGCAGGCTGCTGTTGGTGGAAAGATTTTAGCCAGAGAAGATTTAAAGGCTCGACGCAAGGATGTAACAGGCTATCTTTATGGAGGAGACGTGAGCCGAAAGAAAAAACTTCTTGAAAAACAAAAGAGAGGCAAAAAGAAGATGAAGGAACGAGGTCGGGTAAATATTCCATCTGAAGTTTTTTTGAAAATTTTAAAAAAATAATATCTTTTTAAAAGAAATAAAAAAAGCCATTTTGGCTTTTTTTATTGGAAAATTAGAGTTTATTTGTTATTATCAAAATAAAGGCCAAGCCAAAAAAGCTATCATGCTTATAATAACTATGCCAGCTACAGCTATCCAGAAAAGGCGGATAATTTTTTTGTGTTTAGTTAAGTTCATATATTTTTAGTATAGCAAAGATGCAGCAAAATATCACTAAAAAAATTTTAAATTCACGATGGCTTCTGTATTTTTTATTATTGTTAATAATTTGGTTAACAATATCTTTAACACGGGTTTTTTATAAAAAATATCAGCTCAACAATGAAATTATGAATTTGAAAAATGAAATTAGCAAGTTAGAAAAAAATGATCAGGAATTGAAAGAATTAATAAGTCTTTTTAGCGATAAAAATTTTTTAGAAAAAGAAGCTAAAGCGAAACTAAATTTTAAAAGAGAAGGAGAGAAGGTTTTTATTGTGCCGCCTGCTGAAGAAATGCCGAGGACAGCTTCTAGCTCTAGTAGTTCTTTTGAATCTTTGCCTGTTAATTCTTCGCGTTCTGGGAATTTTTTGAAGTGGTGGCAATATTTTTTTAGTCAATAATTTTAAATTTTAAGAATTTTAAAATTTAGCGGGTATGGTTCAGTGGTAGAATGCAACCTTCCCAAGGTTGAGATGCGGGTTCGATTCCCGCTACCCGCTCCACTACAAAACAAGACGGCTTTTTGAGAGCCAATTCGTGGGCGGCGACGCAAAACTCGCAAAAATTGACATATCTTTTAAGGGGCGCGCGCAAAATTCTTT
>CAYMCB010000029.1:0-7999 GCA_964388895.1 uncultured Candidatus Saccharibacteria bacterium | reverse complement strand
AATCCCGTCTCCCCTTCTTTTACTGTTTCTAATGCCCCTCCACCGGCAAAAGCAATAACCGGTCGGCCAGCGCTCATAGCCTCTACAGCAGTTATACCAAAATCTTCCTCCTGAGGGAAAATAAAAGCTCGGCAATAAGTATAATATTTTCTAAGCTTTTGGTCATCAACCCAACCAATAAACTCAATGTTAGAACGTGCCATTTTTTGCAAACGTTTCTTTTCAGGCCCTTCGCCAATAATTTTAAGCGGCCAACCCAACTCATTAAAAACCCGAATGGCTAAATCAATTTTTTTGTAAGATAACAGACGCGCAACGATTAAAAAATAATCAGCTGACTTTTCCTGATTCTCAAAAAATTTTGTCTTAACTGGCGGATAAACTACTTCTGCCTCAAAACCATAATATTTTTTTATTCGGGAAGCAACAAAATTGGAATTAGCCAAATATTCGTCCGGTCTTGCTGCTGCTGCTTCGTCCCAAAGCCGTAAATAACTTAAAAAAGGCGGAATAAATTTTTTTAAAAAAGAAGGATAACCAAATTCCTCAATATAACGATGACTATCATCCCAAACATAACGGGTAGGAGTATGGCAATAGCAGAGATGAAAAGTTTGAGGCCGTGTAATTACTCCTTTGGCGAAACTAGCGGAATCCGAAATCACTAAATCATAATTTGACAAATTAAACTGTTCTATCGCTAACGGCATCAACATTAGAAAAGGTCGATGATGTTTTTTAACCCCGGGGACTTTCTGTAAAAAAGAAGTCTTTATACGACGGCCAGCAAAAGCCTGACCGGTACGTTCTTTGTCATAGATTAAAGTATAAATTGGCGCCTGAGGCCAAAGTTCGCACAAAGCCTCTAAAACTCTTTCCCCGCCTCCGTATTGATTTAAATAATCATGGACTAAAGCAACACGCATAAAAATCACCTTCTTCCAAATAAAACTGCCCAAGGAGTTTTAAGTAAAATTTTTATATCCAAAAACAAGGACCAATTTTCTATATAATAAGTATCCAATTTCGCCTCTTCGTCAAAATCAATATCAGATCTGCCAGAAATTTGCGCCAAACCTGTTATGCCCGGCTTTATATTAAAAACTTTTTTGTGCCAACGTTCATATTTAGCCACTTCCTTTGGCATATGTGGTCGAGGTCCAACTAAACTCATATTGCCGATTAAAACATTAAAAAACTGCGGCAATTCATCAAGACTGGTTCTTTCTAGCCATCTACCTAATTTTGTTCGCCGCGGGTCATCGGCAATTTTAAAAACTGGCCCACGACGGCTGTTTTGTTTTTTCACAAGCTCGTCTTCTAAACGGCTAGCTTGTCCTGTTAAATCATACTGAGGGCCTGTACAAAACTCTATCTTCATTGAACGAAATTTATAAGTGTTAAAAAGCTTCCCCCTGGGCCCAACTCTTTGATTTTTGTAAATTATAGGCCCCGGTGAATCAAATTTTATTAATATAGAAATCAAAATAAAAAGAGGTGAAAAAATTATTAAACCAAAAATTGCTCCTAAAATATCTATAAATCTTTTTAAAATCTTGCCCCAGCCATCTAAAGCTGTCCGCTTAATCTCTATTAAAGGCACACCTCCCAATGTATAAAAATCTATATTTGTAGTCAGCATCTGAAAGAGATTAGGCACAAACTTAAAAGCTATCTGTTTTTCTTCACACCATTCTATAAGATCAATAACGCTTTCTCGCGAATAATCAGGATTAGCCAAAATAACCCCTTCTATATCAAAACTTTCTGCTTTTTTCTTTATCTCTTCTAAATTTAATTGAGGAAAATAAGTTATTAAATTATATCCCAAAGATGGCTGATTCTTTATTTCTTCAATAATTTCTTGGGATAAATTATCATTACCTATCACGACAATATTATGGGGGGCTATCAATCTTTTACTAAGTAAATATTTCTGCAAGCCTTTCACTATCAATCTCCCCCAACTGACAAAAAAAATCGAAATCAACCAAGCTCCTAAAATTAAAAAACGAGAGTCAAAAAATTCTCGTCTAATAAAGATATAAATGATAATGCCTACCAAGCCGGTTGAAGTAGCAGTTACAATCTTCAAAAATTCCCCCCAAAATTTACCATTGCGTCTAATTTCATAAAGACCGGCTATGGCAAAAGCCAAAAGCCAAAAAGCTGCAATTAATAAAATTAATCCTAGATAACGATCAAAAGGTAAATTAAGACTAAAAAAAACCGGCCTGAATTGAGCTACCCAATTGCTAGTACGTAACCAATAAGCAGCCAAACCTGCTGCTACCAACATTAAATAATCTACCGGCACTAAAATTGCCGTAAAAATTAAATCTGATTTTTTCATAATCCTAATTTATTTTAACGCTAAAAAACATATAAAATCAAGCTGCTTAAACTTGACAAAAAGAGATATTAATCATAAGCTAAAAAAGCTTAAGCAGATCGGAGAATCGCTCTTTGTTAATGTCGTAATTTCTAACGACAAAAACAAAGAGAGGAAAGTCCGAACTCCCTCGCGTTCTATAAAAAACAGAACAGATAAAAAAGTAGCGGCTAACAGCCGTCTGCCGTAAGGCAAGAGGTGCGAACAGTGACGGTCTTAACCGAAAGGGAAAGACCACCCTTTAAAATTTTTAATAAAGGGTGAAATCAGCCATAAAAGATTTCTTACGAAATCTTGAAAGCTGAAGTGAAACGGCTAAATCCTTACTGGGAGCAAGATCAAATTATGAGATTAAACAAGCTTGAATCTCATAAGAAAAGTGGATCGCTAGATCCTGATGGTAACGTCAGGACCAGATAGATGATTCTCGACCCGCTTTGCGGGATTACAGAATTCGGCTTATAGATCTGCTTAAGCAATAAAAACCCACTATTACTTAGTGGGTTTTTATTGCTTATTTATTTCTTATTTCTTTCCCAGCTCTTTTAAAAATTAAATTTAAAAATTAAAATTATTCAGTAGTTACACCATCAAATTCTGCCTCTTGGGATTCAGCTTCCGCCTTGGTTAGTCTCTTTATTCCATCTTTATGATGAGGAGGTGAATAAATAGTGTAAAGTTTTAAAGATTCGGTTTCAGAAATATTTATAACATTATGCTCTGCTCCGGCGGGCACTACAATTGCTGACCCGTCTTTTACTGAATATTCATGCCCATCAATAATACATTTCCCCTCTCCTTTTTCAAATCGAAAAAACTGATCATTTTCTGGATGGACTTCTAAGCCAATCTCTTCTCCGGGAGCTAAAGACATTAAAACTAACTGACTATATTTTGAAGTATAAAGCACTTGACGAAAGTTATCGTTTTCTAAAGTAGCTTTTTCTATATTAATATTAAATCCTTTCATAATAATTTTATTTTTAATTATTATTTTTTATTTAATTTTCAATCTTGATTTTTTAATCTTAATTTTGAATAAACTTCAATAAACTGTAATACTGCTTTTATTTTATCTCAAAAAACTTAAAAGAACAACATTGATTATCTTTTAATTTAAAAAAGATTTTCCTGCCTTTTTCTAAAGGCTTCGTTAACTAACCTATCTGCTTCTTTATTTTTCTCCCGCGGCACAGCAAAAAATTTTACGCTCTTAAAATCTAATACCAAATTCCAAACCGTCAAAAAAAGAGGTTGCAATTTTTCGTCTTCAATTTTATATTGATGATTTAATTGCTTAACAATCAACTCTGAATCTAAATAAATCTCAACATCTGCCTGTTTTGTCTTTTCTTTACCAAAAAGCTGTTTCAGTTTTTTAAGACCGAAAATTAATGCCTGATATTCGGCCTCATTATTAGTTGCCAAACCAATCAATTGACTATATTTTTTTAATGTTTGGCCGTTGGGCTCAGAAATAACCACGCCAATTGCTGCTTCGCCGGGATTGCCACGAGAGCCTCCATCAGTATTTAAAATATATTTCATAATTTTTTTATATCAATAATTTTTAATTGTAGTTTTCTGGTACCATTCCACTGATCAGCTAAAAGCTCAAAAGCAATATCAACTTTATCGTCTTTTAATAATTCTAAATTATTATTTTTTGCTAAATTGAAACCAATAGCCTTAAAGATTTTGTTATCTTCTTCACTTTTTAATTCCATCTTTAAATGCTGATTTTGCGCTCCAACTAATCTTATATTTTCTATTTTTAAATTCCTTAAACAAAAAACTGGCTGTTCGTTTTTTTCACCAAAGGGAGCAAATTTTACTAATTGATCAAAAAATTCCCAATTTATCTCTTCCGATTTTATTTCTGCATCAATTTCTAAAACCGGTACTAAATCTTCTATTTTTAACTGTTTTCGCGCTAATTTATTTATTTCCTCTTCAAAAACATTTAATTTATTTTCTTCTAAAGCTAAGCCAGCCGCTCCGGGATGACCACCAAACTCGTGCAAAAATGGCGCGCAACAGCTAATTGCTTCAATGATATTAAATGCATAAATACTTCTAGCCGAACCTCTAAAATAAGAACCGCTTTGGCCAAAAATTATTGTGGGCCGGTGATATTTTTCACAAATTTTGCTGGCGGCTAAACCAACAATACCCACTGGCCAAGACTTATCTGCTTCCACCAAGACAAAATGGGTGTCGCTTTTTATCTTATCAGCTATTCGTGACTCTATTTGTTTAACTAGTCGCTCAGTTATTTTCTGTCTTTGAAGATTTTTTTTATCTAATTCCTGAGCTAAAAAAGCTGCTTCGTCTAAAGATTGAGATTTAAGCAAACGATAAGCTAAATTAGCATGATCAACTCGCGCAGCCGCATTTAATCTGGGCGCCAAAATAAAGCCCAAAGAATAAGTATCCAAATTAGTTTTGATTTCGTCTTTTTCAAAGGTGGGTTCAAGTCGAGCCACGCGCATCAACTCTTGAAGCCCCAATCTTTTGGTTTTAGCTAAAACATAAAGGCCATATTTAACTAAAGTACGATTTTCGCCAAGCAAAGGCATACAGTCAGCTACGGTTGATAAAGCCACTAAATCTAAAAAATTTTTCTCCCAACCTAAAGGTATTTTTATGCCTATTTGCTGACTTTTTGAGAATAAAGCGCTGGCTAATTTAAAGGCTACGCCAGCGCCAGACAAGTCTTTAAAAGGATATTTATCTTTTGTCTGGTGAGGGTCAATCACTACTAATGCCGGGGGAATTTTTTTAGGAACATGGTGGTGGTCGCAAATAATAACTTGCTGCTTAAGTTTTTTGGCTAATTTTACTTCCTCTAAATCAGAAATCCCACAATCTACTGTTAAAATTAAATTAATTTTTTTCTGGGCTAATTTTTCTAAAGCCGCTTTATTTAAACCGTAACCTTCTTGATACCGATCGGGAATATAAACTTCAATATTTTCTATTCCTAAAATCTGCAAAGCCGTTTCTAAAATAACTGCCCCGCAAACACCATCAGCGTCATAATCAGCAAAAATAGCTATCGGTTCTTTCTTTTTTGCTGCTTGAAAAATTCTTCTCACTGCTTTTTCCATACCCGACAATAAAAAAGGATCATGTAAATCCTGCTCATAATCAGGATTAAAAAATTCATCAATTTGACTTTGGGTTTTTAATCCTCTATCCCAAAGCAGCTGAAGTGTTATTTCAGAAAATTCAGGGAATTGTTTAAAAAATTCTTCTGGTGCTTTTTCTTTAAGTCGCCATCTCATTTTTTTTCAAGCGCTAAAATTCCAGGCATTGGCTCGCCGGCTAAAAATTCCAGCATAGCCCCACCGCCAGTTGAGACAAAAGAGAAATCGTCAATTAAACTTTCTTTCTCTAAAAAAGCTACAGTTTCTCCGCCGCCCACTAAAGAATAGGCGCTGGAATTAGCAATAGCTTGAGCTATCGCCCGCGTACCATGCGAAAAAGTTTCATTTTCAAATAAACCCATAGGCCCGTTCCAGACAACCATCTTTGCTCGAGCAATAATTTGACTAAATAATTTTTCCGAATCAGGACCAATGTCTAAAAGCATCTCTTCATCATTTACTTTGCCCACCGCCCTAATAGAACAAAGACCTGTTGCTTCTTTATTTTGACAAACTATTGCATCAACTGGCAAATGAATTTTTGGGTCAGTAATAGGGATACTTTTGACAGCTGATAAAGCTTTTTCTTCAAAAAAAGATTTACCAATAGCAATACCTTTTGCGCGCAAAACAGTATTAGCTAAAGCGCCACCTAAAATAATGCTTTCCGCTTTATTAAAAAAACTTTGAATTAACTTTATCTTTGTTGAAATTTTTGAACCACCAATAATAGCCACTAAAGGATGCTCGGGATTATCCCGCACCCGCGATAACTCAAAAACTTCTTTTTGCAGCAGCAAACCAGCGCCTGAAGGTAAAAATTTTGTAATAGCTTCAACAGAGGCATGCGCCCGGTGCGAAACAGCAAAAGCATCATTAATGTATACATCAGCTAATCTAGCCAAAAGCTTGGCAAACTCTAAATCATTTTTTTCTTCACCGGGATGCCAACGCAAATTCTCCAACATTATAATTCCACCCGGTTTCATTTTTTCAATTTCTTTCAAAGCACCTTCTCCTAAATAATCTTCTAATAATATAACTGATTCGTTATTTAAAGCATTCACCTTCTCCAATAAAGGCTTTAGACTAAAAGTTAAATCTTTCTTTCCTTCCGGCCGACCTAAATGAGCCAATAAAATTATCTTTGCGCCTTTCTCTTTTAAATAATTTATTGTTGGCCAAGTAGCGCGAATACGAAAATCATCAATTACTTTTCCTTCTTTATCTAAAGACACATTAAAATCAACTCTCACTAAAACTCTCTTACCGCTAACTTCAATTTCCTGAATTTTTTTCATAAAGAATTAATTATTTTTTAAATTTTCAATAATTTGGCTAAATTCTTTTTTATCCAAGCTAGCCCCACCTACCAAAAGACCATCCATTTGAGCATATTTTAAATAACTAAAAGCGTTATCAGAACAAACACTTCCTCCATAAAGAATTAAAATTTTGTCAGCTAAAAAACGACTGTAAAGTTTGGTCAATGTTTTTTTAATAAATAAAGCTGCGCTCAAAGCATTGTCAGGAGAACAAGCATTTCCTGTGCCAATAGCCCAAACTGGCTCATAAGCAATACTTATTTCCTTAACTTGATTAATGCTTAATCCGCTTAAAGCCGAAACCAGTTGCTTTTCTAAAACAAAATTCATTTCTTCGCCCTCTTTCTCACCAACACACAAAATTGGTTTTAGGCCAACCTTTATAGCTGTTTTTAACTTTAAATTAATTATCTCGTCAGTTTCTCCCATGAAACAACGACGTTCTGAATGTCCTAAAATTACATATTTAGCTCCGCTATCAGCAATCATAGCCGCTGAAATTTCTCCAGTATAAGCTCCGAAATTTTCCCAGTGGCAGTTTTGCGCTCCCAATGATAAATTTATTCTTTTATTTTTTTGCGCCATCGTTTTAAGCCATAAAAAAGGCGGACAAATAATTAACTCTAGTTCGGCACCATATTTTATTTTTTTAACTATCTCAAAAAGAGCCTCGGCTTCTTTCTGAGTTTTCGGATTCATTTTCCAATTAGCCACAATCAAGTATTTTCGCATAGAATCTAAAAAATACTTTATTTTTATTTTTATTTTACTCTTTTTAAGAAAATTAAATCAATAAGGGTTACACAAACAATATTTGTTTGTTATTAGACTGGTCACACCAGTTTTGACCGGCTAGCCAAGGACGACAAGAAGGAGGCAAACCAGTAGTTGAACTTGGCGCTGCTTCTAAAGTAGTAACCAAAAGAGCTCCGATAGAATTTCCGGCGCCATAATCATAATAACAGTAAACGTCGCCGCCCGGACTTTTAGGAATAGCTTTTAAAAAACCATCATTAACTAGCTCCTGCATACTTCTTTCATAATAGGTATCTCCTTCGCAAGCTCCATAACCAGAATGATAGTTTTGCGACATACGATTATTTTTATCATAAAAAAGCATCAAGGCGTTTCTA
>CAYMCB010000028.1:0-8321 GCA_964388895.1 uncultured Candidatus Saccharibacteria bacterium | reverse complement strand
TTAAAATCAGATGATCCAATAAATAAATATTAACATTTCTTGCATCTCGTGCTTCCCTTCTCCGCTCGCGCGAATTTGCAACCTGCTCGCGCGGATTTGCAATCCGTGCGCCAAACGATAGTAAGAAAGAGACAGATCAATAATATATGTCGGACAAATATAAAATAAAAGAAAAAGATGCCAACAATTCAGCAATTAATTAAAAGTTCTAGAAAGAAAGCAAGGGCTAAATCAAAAGCGCCTGCTTTGAGCCGGGGTTTTAATTCTTTAAAGAATCGTCCTTCTTTTTTTGGTTCGCCTTTTAAGAGAGGGGTTTGTGTAAAAGTGACAACTACTACTCCTAAAAAACCTAATTCCGCTTTACGTAAAATTGCTCGCGTGCGTTTAACAAATGGTATGGAAGTAACAGCTTACATTCCGGGCGAAGGTCATAATCTTCAGGAACATTCTATGGTTTTAGTTCGAGGTGGTCGCGTAAAAGATTTACCCGGTGTTAGATATCATGTGGTGCGAGGAGTTTTAGATACCGCTGGTGTAGAAAACAGAAAACAACAGCGCAGTAAATATGGTGCTAAAAAATCTAAATAGAATTTGCCGATAAATTGCCGATAAAATTTTATAGCGATTTGCCGATAAATTATATTATTTTTTATGCGAAGAAAAAGAAAATATCAAAGAGAAATTTTACCAGATCCCCGTTATCAAAATGTAGTTGTAGCAAAATTTATTAATCGTTTAATGCAAAGGGGTAAAAAAAGCGTAGCAAGAAAAATTGTCTATGATTGTTTTGATATTTTAGCTAAACAAGAAAAAGACCCAATTCAGATTTTTGACGAAGCTATAAAGAACGTTTCCCCACAACTGGAAGTAAAATCAAAAAGAATTGGAGGTGCCAATTATCAAGTACCACGGGAAGTGCGGGGTGAAAGAAAATTAACTTTAGCGATTCGCTGGATTATTAATGCGGCCCAAGCTAAAAAAGGTAAACCTATGGCGCAAAAATTAGCTGAAGAATTGCTTTCAGCTTCAAGAAACGAAGGCACAGCTATTAAGAAAAAACAAGATACACACCGCATGGCTGAAGCCAATAAGGCTTTTGCTCATTTTAGTTGGTAATTTAAAGAATAAAGTTTTTAATTATTTTTTGGGTTCTGTTTAAGAATAAAATTATGCCAAGACAATATCCTATAGAAAAAATTCGTAATATCGGTATTATTGCTCACATCGATGCGGGAAAAACAACTGTTTCTGAACGGATACTTTTTTATACTGGGAAAAAACATAAAATTGGCGAAGTACATGAAGGTGAGGCTGAAATGGATTGGATGGAGCAAGAAAGAGAAAGAGGAATTACTATTACTTCAGCTGCCACAACAGCTGTTTGGCGAGATTGCCAGATTAATATCATTGATACACCTGGGCATATTGATTTTACGGCCGAAGTCCAGCGCTCTTTGCGGGTGCTCGATGGAGCCGTAGTAGTTTTTGATGGAGTGGCAGGAGTAGAACCGCAGTCAGAGACTGTGTGGCATCAGGCGGATAAATATAAAGTGCCGCGGATTTGTTTTATTAATAAAATGGATAGAATGGGCGCTAATTGGGAAAAAGATTTGCTGTCAATTCACGAGCGTTTGACACCGAACGCTGTACCAGTGAATTTGCCCATTGGCGCAGAAGAAAATTTTGCCGGTGTTATTGATCTTTTAGAAATGAAAGCCGTAAAATTTGAAGGCGAAAAAGGTGAAAAATTAGTTTTTGAAGAGATTCCGGCTGATAAGCTTGAATGGGCAAAAAAATGGCGTCATGAATTGATAGAGAAAATTGTTGAGCAAGATGATAACTTAATGCAACTTTATCTTGAAGGCCAGGAGCCGTCAATTGATGATCTTAAAAGAGTTTTACGTCAGGCAACCATAGCTTACAAATTAGTGCCGGTATTTTGTGGAACAGCTTTAAAAAACAAAGGCGTGCAATTAATGCTGGATGGGGTTTGTGACTTTTTGCCTTCTCCTGTTGATTTGCCGCCAATAGAAGGTTTCAATTCTAAAGATGAAAGTAAAAAAGAAATTCGGCAGGCTAAAGACGATGAACCTTTTGCTGCCTTGGCTTTTAAAATTGCCAGCGATCCTTATGTTGGGCAGCTAACTTTTTTTAGAATTTATTCTGGAACCTTGCAGGCTGGCTCTTATGTTTTTAACTCCACTTCAGGCCAGCAAGAACGTATTGGCCGTATTTTAAGGATGCATGCTAATCATCGCGAGGAAGTTAAAGAAATGTACGCAGGAGAAATTGCCGCTACTGTCGGTTTGAAAAAAACAGCTACCGGTGATACTCTATGTGATCCGCAAAATCCAATCGTTTTGGAAAAAATGGAATTTCCAGAGCCGGTTATTTCAGTAGCTATCGAGCCTAAAACTAAAGCAGATCAGGAGAAAATGGGTTTAGCCTTGCGCCGTTTATCTGATGAAGATCCAACTTTTAAAATAAAAACTGATTCTGAAACTGGCCAGACAATTATTTCTGGAATGGGAGAATTACATTTAGAGATTATCGTTGATCGAATGTTTCGTGAATTTAAAGTTGAAGCTAATGTCGGTAGACCTCAGGTAGCTTTTAAAGAAACTATAAAACAGCAGGCAGAAGCAGAAGGCAAATATATCAGGCAATCTGGTGGGCGTGGGCAGTATGGGCATGTAAAACTTAGAATTGAACCTAAAGCCCGGGGAGAAGGTTTTGAATTTATAAATGAAATAAAAGGAGGCATAATTCCTAATGAATTTATTCCAGCTGTAGAGAAAGGAGTAAAAGAGGCTTTAGATAAAGGAGTTTTAGCCGGCTATCCTTTAGTTGATTTATCAGTTATTTTGTATGATGGTTCTTATCATGAAGTTGACTCTTCAGAAATTGCTTTTAAGATAGCAGCGGCCATGGCCTTGCAGGAAGCGGCTAAAAAAGCTAAATTAGTACTGCTTGAGCCGATGATGCGTCTTCAGGTTATTGTGCCGGAGCAATTTATGGGCGATGTTATTGGTGATATAAATTCTAAAAGGGGTCGAATTGAAAATATGAGTGATCGGGGAGAAGGCGCCGCTAGAGTTAAGGTCATTGATGCCACAGTGCCTTTAGCAGAAATGTTTGGTTATGCTACGACTTTACGTTCTATGACTCAGGGTCGAGGGAATTTTACGATGGAGTTTGCGCATTATGAAGAAGCGCCAGCGAATATTATTCAACAAATTGTAGAAGGTAGAAAAAAATAAAAATTTTAAATTTTATTTTCATTGATGATAAAACTATGTGGGAGACTATAAAAAAAATTTTGCGAAGAAACTCCGGAACTTGTATTATTGTAGAAAATGGAAAGCCAGCTTTTGTCGTGACAACATTTGAAGCTTTCCAGGAATTTTTAGGAGAGCAAGAAGAAAAGAAAAATAACGAGAAGGATGTAACCGATGAACATAAAATCTTAGAGAGAATCAATCAAGAAATAATTGACTGGAAAATTAGGCAAAGAGAGAACAATCCCGAAATTGCTGATTTAGAAAACGAGGATTTGAAAATAGAAGATTTACCTTTGGTATAAAAATAAAACAAGGAGGTCTTTTTGCTTGTTGACTTTTTATAAAGAAACAGGTAATATAACATATACTTATACATTATTTTAAAAATTTTAAAAATAAAATTATTAAATAAAATAAAAAAAATATAAAAACAATTAATTTTGTTGATTTTAACTACTTGTAACGAATAAGCTAGGCTTTAAGCCGGTATTCGCAACCTGTGGTAAAATCAGCAAAAAATAATGGCAGAAAAATTTGAACGCACTAAACCCCATGTTAACGTGGGTACTATCGGTCACGTTGACCATGGTAAAACTACTTTAACCGCTGCTATCCTAAAAGTTTTGGGAATGGCTGGTTTTAAAGCTTCTCAAAAAGGAGTTGATCAGATTGATGCGGCTCCAGAAGAAAAAGCCAGAGGTATTACTATCGCTACTTGTCATGTTGAATATGAAAGTGAAAAAAGACATTATGCTCACATTGATTGCCCAGGACATGCTGATTATATAAAAAATATGATTACTGGCGCAGCGCAGATGGATGGGGCAATTTTAGTGGTAGTAGCTACTGATGGTCCTATGCCTCAGACTCGGGAACATATTTTGTTAGCTTATCAGGTTGGTGTCCCTAGCATCGTAGTCTTTTTAAATAAAGTTGATCAGGTTGACGATCCAGAATTAATTGATTTAGTGGAACAAGAAATTCGGGAGCTTTTAACCAAATATAATTATCCAGGTGATAAAGTTGCTATTGTTCGTGGCTCTGCCTTAAAAGCGTTAGAAGCTAATTCTCTTGATGACGAAGCGGCAAAACCAATTTTGGAATTGATTAAAGCCTTAGACGAAAATGTTCCAGAACCAGTACGTGATACTTCAAAGCCCTTTTTGATGCCTATAGAAGATGTTTTTTCTATTGAAGGTCGTGGCACAGTAGTCACTGGTCGTATTGAAAGAGGAGTTATCAAGCTTAATGAAGAAGTAGAAATTGTTGGTCTTCGCCCAACGCAAAAAACTGTTGTCACAGGAATAGAGATGTTTAATAAAGCTTTGGACGAAGGTATGGCAGGCGATAATGCCGGTTTGCTTTTACGAGGATTGAAAAAAGAAGATGTGGAACGCGGTCAGGTGGTTGCTAAACCAGGCACAGTAACTCCGCACACTGAATTTGAAGCTGAAGTTTATATTTTAACTAAAGAAGAAGGTGGCCGTCACACTCCTTTCTTTAAAGGATATAAACCTCAGTTTTACATTAGGACAACTGATGTTACAGGAGAGACGGAATTGCCAGAAGGCACAGAGATGGTAATGCCTGGTGATACAGTTAATTTAAAAGTTAAATTAATTACCCCGGTTGCCTTAGAGGAGAAACAGAAATTTGCTATTCGCGAAGGCGGTCATACTGTTGGAGCTGGAGTAGTGTTGAAAATTATAAAATAAAAAAAATAATAATTAAATTTTTTGTTTAGTTCTTTAAGCTAATTATGAATACAGCTAAGAAAGAGATGAATAAAGAAGAGGCGTTGCGAATCCGCATTAAAATTCGCGCTTATGATCATAAGTTAATTGATCAGTCGGCAAGACAGATTGTAGAAACTGCTCAAAGGTGCGGCGCCCAAATTTTAGGGCCTGTGCCATTACCAACTGAGATTCGTAAATACACTGTTAATCGTTCTACTTTTGTTCATAAAAATTCTCGAGAGCAGTATGAGATGCGGGTTCATAAGCGTCTGATTGATATTTTAAATCCCGGTGCCAAATTAATTTATTCGTTGACCAATCTTAATTTACCAGCAGGTGTAGATATAGAAATAAAGATGTAATTAATTTTTTCGATTTTGTTTCCTATTTTTAAAAATTAGCAACACTTGTGTTTAGGATTTAGTCAGGAAGAAAAGCCCGGGCTAGCCCTGGGTTTTTCTATTGTCATAAATATAAATAATTATGAAGTTTATTTTAGGCAAGAAAATAAGAATGACGCAGTTTTTTAAGCCGGAAGGAGAAGCTCAACCGGTAACTTTGATTGAGGCTGGGCCTTGTTTTGTTACTCAGATAAGGTAATTAGATAAAGATGGTTATCAAGCTTGCCAGATTGGTTTCGATAAGCTTAAAGAAAAAAAAGTTAAAAAACCGAGAAGAGGAATTTTAGAAAAAATAAAGAAAGAGAATCAGCAAATTGGGAATTTAAAATATTTAAAAGAATTTAGAGTAGAAAATGTTTCAGATTTAAAAATAGGCCAAGAAATAAAAGCTGATATTTTTAAAGAAGGAGATATTGTAAAAATTAGCGGTCTGTCTAAAGGCAAGGGTTTTGCTGGTGTGGTTAAAAGACATGGTTTTGGCGGAGGCCCGAAGACGCATGGTCAAAAACATAGTTTGCGAGCTCCTGGTTCGATTGGCGCTACTTTTCCTGAAAGAGTGCCCAAGGGAAGAAGAATGGCAGGCCATATGGGTTTTGAAAAAGTAACTATTCGTGGTTTAAAAATAGTTAAAGTTGACGCGGAAAATAATATTTTGGCAGTTTTGGGTGCAGTACCAGGTATTCGAGGGACATTATTGGCAATTCAAGAAGATGACCGCAAAAAAGGTAATAAAGAATAAAGATTATGAAAGTTAAAGTTTATAATCAACAGGGTCAAGAAGTAGAAAAACTGGATTTACCAGAAGAGGTTTTTGGTTTGGAGCCTAATTATTTATTAATCAAACAGGCGGCTATAGCTCAGTTGGCTAATAGTCGAAAAAAAATAGCTCATACTAAGGATCGTGGAGAAGTTAGTGGTGGTGGCAAAAAACCTTGGCGGCAAAAAGGAACAGGTAGGGCGAGGCATGGTTCGATTCGTTCTCCTTTATGGATTGGTGGTGGCGTGACTTTTGGGCCACGGAAAGAGAAAAAATTTAATAAAAAAATGAAGCGTCAGGCTTTATTGATGGTACTTTCCGGTAAGGCGAGGGATAAAGAAATTGCTGTAGTTTCAGAAATAAAATTAACTGCTCCTAAGGCTAAAGAAGCAGCTAAGATAATTAAAGATTTAGCAGCAGCAACAGGGCAGGAATTTACTAAAGGGACAAAAATTATTACCGCTCAAAAAGACCAAGCTTTAATTTCAGCTGTTCGTAATTTACCTAGAATTGAGACTTTGTCGGCTAAAAGCTTAAATATCAAAGATTTACTTTCAAGAAAATTTTTGCTTTTTACTAAAGATGCTATTGAAATTATAAAGAAAACTTATGCCACTATTTAGTCGAAAGAAAAAAACAGAAGAAAAGAAATTGAGCTCGAAAGATGCTAAATCTTTGAGTGATATTGGGCACGCTTTATCTAAGAAAAAAGGAGAAGCTCATGGAAAAAAAATAGAAAAAAAGGAATTTACTTTAGCTTACAAATTTTTAGAGTATCCGGTAGTTACTGAAAAGTCAGTTAATTTAGCCGATAAATTAAATCAATATGTTTTTAGAGTCAGGCCAGAAGCCAATAAGTCAGAGTTGAAAAAAATTATTCAAGATCTTTATGGAGTGAAAGTAGAAAAGATAAACTTGGTAAAGGTGCCCGGTAAAAAAAGGAGATTAGGGCGTTTCGTCGGTTACCGTTCAGGTTTTAAAAAAGCTATAGTTTTTTTATCACCCGGAGAAAAAATAGATTTAATGACTAGATAAATAAAAAATTATTATGTTGAAAACCCATAGGCCAACTAGTCCTGGCCGAAGACAATTAATTACAGTAAAGAATCCGCAACTAGCCAAAAATGAACCGCTTAAGAAGCTAGTAGTTTCGCATTTTCGTCGTCAAGGAAGGAGCGGCGCTTCAGGAAGAATTACTACAAGGCATAAAGGCGGCGGGCACAAAAAACTTTATCGTCTGGTTGATTTTAAACAGGATAAATTAAATATCCCGGCTAAAGTTTTGACTATCGAATACGATCCTTATCGTAACTGTTTTATTAATTTAATTTGTTTCAGAGACGGAGAAAAGCGTTATGTGGTTGCTGCTCATGGTTTAGCTGTTGGAGAAGAAATTATTTTTGGAGAAAAAGCGCCTTTAAAAATAGGTAATCGCCTTCCTTTAAAAAATATACCTGTTGGCACCCAGGTTTTTGGAATTGAGATGTATCCGGGTAGCGGCGCGGTTTTGGTAAGAAGCGCTGGTTCTTCGGCTCAGGTTTTAGCAGTGGAAGGAGGCTATGCGCAGCTAAAGATGCCTTCAGGCGAAGTTCGATTGATAAAAGATAATTGCTTTGCTACTATTGGACAAGTAAGTAATCCAGAGTATAGTGTTCAAGTAAAAAGTAAGGCTGGACGTTCGCGCTGGCTAGGTATTAGGCCAACAGTTAGAGGTTCAGTTATGAACCCTTGTGATCATCCTCATGGTGGCGGTGAAGGTCGAGCGCCTATTGGATTAAGGCGTGGCCCTAAGACTCCTTGGGGTAAGCAAGCTTTGGGGGTTAAAACTAGAAAGAAGCGAAAACCTGGCAGCCGTTTAATTTTACAAAGAAGAAAATAAAAATATGGGAAGATCACTAAAAAAAGGTCCTTTTGTTGACCAAAAACTTTTAAAAAAAATTTCTAATTTAAAACCAGGAGACAAGGTTATTATTAAGACTTGGTCGCGTGCTTGCACTATAACGCCAGAGATGGTTGGTTTTACTTTTGGTGTTCATAATGGTAAAGAACATATTCCGGTTTTTGTGACTGAAGAAATGGTGGGTCATCGTTTAGGAGAATTTGCCCCAACGCGGAAATTTATAAAACACGGCGGACGTATGCAAAG
>CAYMCB010000027.1:0-8657 GCA_964388895.1 uncultured Candidatus Saccharibacteria bacterium | reverse complement strand
TTTTAATCAGCAAGGAGTAACCAAAGAGCTTTTAGATTTAGCTTTAGAAATTAAAAAACAAATACAAAATATCGATGTAGAAATAGATTATTTTTTACTTAATCGGCCAAACGATGATCAGCTTTTGGCTTTAACTAACGAAGGATGGTTGATATATTTTAGTTTAGAGTCTTCAGCGGAAGCGCAGCTTAAAATTTTAGCTGCTTTATTGAATAATGAAATAAAGGATAAAAGAAGTGTTTTAAAGTATATTGATTTACGTTTACCAAATAGAGTATATTACCAATAAGAGTTTTTATTATTTTTAAAAACCAGCCGTAGGCAAAAACGGCTGGTTTTGTTTTTTAAGCGCAGAACAAAAAATTATTGCAAAGAATTAGGAGGGATATAAAAGACAAAAATAGAATGACCAATAACGGTTACTAGCGAAAATTGGTCAAGCCATCGATAGTAGCCCGTTTGTTCTTTAAAGCCCGGAGCCGGTTCTCCTCTCCCTCCTTGCAGGAAAGTCGCAGAGACGGCTAAGTATCCCCCTTCAGGCATTAAGTCTTTTGGTGATCGCGTTCCCCACCAAGATGAAAATTTTTCCTTAAGATAATAAGAAGAAGTAGCGCCGCCAAAATAGTCAACGTAGATTTTATCGATTTTATTTTTTTCAACCCATTGAGCCAAGCGTTTTAAATCTTGCCCCCAGTCAAGATTAGAGTCGCAAACATATTTATAGCCGTTGGCGGGCCCGCCGATTAACTCGTTGAAATAAGCCAAAAAAGAAGGGTAGACTTTAATAACGCTAAAAGCACCGAAAGCTAAAATGAATCCTAAAATTATTGTTGAGAAAATTTTTATTTTTTGGCGGTTAATTTTATCAAGCCACCGGCAGATAACGCCGCTAACTATCATAAAAATAATTGGAAAAGTTGGGAGAATATGACGGACGCCGATATTTAGATTTGAACGTAAACTAGAGTACCAATAAAGCGCAAAAAAACCAAGCAATACCCAGATATCAACGTTTTTTAAAAAACAGCGCCATAAATTACCAAATCGCCAGAGTCTATTTTTTATCGTTTCAAGAATAGCTAAAATTAAAGCTATTAAAGTTAGAAGATGGAGTGATAGAGTTTCTTTAACTAAATAAACAAAAGGGAAATAAATTTTAGAACCGGCAGCAGAGACTTGGCCTAAAAAATAGACCGTATTTCCACCGGATGCTCGTTGCAGTACCATAGCTAAACCATAGCCATATTGAGCTAAAGCTCGAAAAACAGGAATACCTGCTAGCCAATAAATAAAGTCAGCAATTGGTCGTATGCCAAAAGATGATAAAACAAATTTTATATCATCTTGTTGCCGAGTTACAGGATAATTTAAAACGTGAAATAAATAGACAGGCCAGACAACTAAGATATAGCCAAAAGCTATAATTCCTATAACTCCGCAAAGATATTTCCAAAAATAAGACCAAAAGGTAATTTTTTCTGTCAGCGTGCCATTTCTGTTTCTATCAAGTTTAAGGCAGAGCCAAAAAACCACTAACCAAATGAGCGTTACAATGAAAAAAAGCGGTACTAAAAGGAAAAGCGAAAATTTTGCTAGTTGCGCCAAGCCAAAGATAAAACCCGCAATAGTAAAATTTTTTAAGTTTGGATTCTTAAGCCAGCGAACGAACCAATAGCTTGCGACAAAAACACCCGTGGCTGCAGCAACGTCAGTAGTGACAAAACGACCGTGGGCTAAAAAAGTAGGTGAAAAAGAAAAAAGAAAGAGAGCTAAGAGGGCAGATTTATGGCCAAAAGCTTCTTTTGTCCATTTAAAAACATAGATACCCAAAATTAAAAGAATTAAAAGCATGGGCATTCTTCCCCAAAAAAGCATTTTATCGGCGTCATTATGAGAATCATACATAAGATTAAAACCAAAATCCCATTGTCCGTTTATGTCTTTTTCCCAAGCTGGAAGATTTTTAGGCCAGTTAATAGGTTTTTTTGAAATTTTTGACCAAAGCCAGACGCTAAGACCCGATAGGTCTTTAATAAGAGGCGGGTGTTCAGGGTTAAGTCGCATATCTTGTTTAACAATGTATGCGTAGCCAGCCGGTAAATGAGCCACTTCATCCATAATAGCCGAATCATTTCTCATAGAAAAAAACGCCAGCGTTATCATAGAAGTTAAAAGCAGGCCAGCGATAAAATAAGCGATTTTATTGGACATAAGATTAAATAAAATTAAAATTTAAAAATTAAAAATTTGCTTTAAAGATAGAAAAAGATGAAAATTTTTCAATTTGCCCTTGAGGGAAATTATCTTTTAGAGTTTGGAAAATTTTGGGATCGTCTTTTAAAGGGATAAAAATTACAGAGTTAGAATTTCCGATAGAAAAATGTTGAGTAGCATTATTAGATGGTACTAAATAATATATATTTTTTTGGTTAGCTGTTAGAAAAATAATTGTTTGAGCTGGCATGGGTAGTCCGTCAGGATAAGGTACTGGCACCCCTCCCTCGTTAACCAAAACAAATTTTTCAATTTCTGGTGACAGAGAATTAAGAAAATAGCTTTCATCAACTAGATTTTGAGTAAAGGCACCGCGAGTTTCTGAGTTTTTTCCCCAGAAAATAAAATAACGCCAATATTCAACGATGGATAAAATCAGAGCAGCAAAAATAAAAGAAATGGCAAATAATTTTTTAGTAGAAGCTTTAAATGAGAAAAAGGCATTTAGCCAATTCCAGGTAGTTATTAAACCTAAAGAAACAAAAATATAAGTTGGCGGGATAGCGCCGATAGTGCGTAAAGCATGTGGCAGACCTTCGTTGGTCATAATGGCCGGCAGAAGCATAGCTATCCACCAAGTGATTAAAGTGAAAAAGGCAGTAAGGGCAGGAAAGTTTTTTTCTCGATAATTTTTAAAGCTAATAATTTGCCAGAAACTATATAAAAAGCCAAGCCAGAAAAAGGGAATAAGAGGCCAAAAAATTTGTGGCGAAGCGGCTAAATTATGACGCCAATTGCTATCCCCGCGAAAAATAAATTGCCCTAAAGTTTTACCAGCGCCACTGAGTAAAGTTTTTAAGGGTTCGGGAGAAGCAAAAACAGAGACTTGGCTGCTACGGCCTAAAAAATCATGAGGATTATGGACAAAATAAAGGCCTAAAGGAAGAAAGACTAAAATTGATGTTAAAATAAAAATATCCCAGCCCCACCAGCCATCTTTTAAATAGATATTTTTAAAAAAGTTTTTAAAAGACAAACGTTGGCGCCAGCGATTTTTTAAAGTCGGCCAATAGCGAACGAATTCTATTGTAAAAATAGGTATTAAAATAACTGGAGCGATGCGAAAAGCGATGTAAGTATGAAAACCCAATCCGAAAAAAGCTCCCGCTAGGATAAAAAAGACAATGGCCCAACAGACTTTTTGGCAGTTTAAAGGAGATCGGGTAATTTTTGAACCTTTAAATAAAAAGTAAAGACTAAAAACAAGACAAAAAGGCACCATAATTGCTCTAAAGCCCAATCTTGAAAAATTAACATGCCAAAAAGATATAGCTGTAAGGAAAGAAGCCAATAAAGAAAGAACTTCTTTTTGTTCTTTTTTTACAAAATAAAAAATTTCTTTTGTCAGGAGATAGAGGCCCAAAATTGTTAAAGCTCCTAGAAAAGCCGGAACAATTTTTATAGCCCAAATAGTTTTCCCAAAAAGCCAGAAGCTTAAGGCAATTAAATTGATGAAAAAACCTTCTCGTCCATTATTTTCCGGATAAAAAACCTTGAAGTTTTTAGTCTCCAGAGCGTGCCAGGCATCGTTACCGTTAATTGCTACATCTGGGTAAAGACCGGGCGGGATTTCTTCGAGTTTAAAAAAACGGAAGAAAAACGCCATTGCCATTATTAAAAATAGAAAAATAAAAGAATATTTTTTTCTCATAGATATTTTGATTAAAATTAAATCTGCCTTATTTTTATTTTAACATTTTCTAGGTTTTTTTAAATAATAATTTTAAATAATAAATAATTTTAAGCAGGCAGTTCTTTATTAAATTAAAAGTGTTATTTTATATTTTATTTTTTGGAATCATTATGAAAATGAAAATATAAAAATAGCCTTTTTTTAGTTCTTGTCTTTAGGCGGGAAAAGTTGTATAGTTATAATATAATAGTGTTAATAAATAAAATTGGTGGTCGGATTATAAAAAATCGCCCATCTTATGAGAAAAAAATTTAATGAAAAAGATGCAGAAAAATTAGTCAGAGCTGTTTTAGGCCCTGACGCTTTTGAGCGTAAAACAGGCCCGGAGGATTTTGAAGAAACTCATGATGAGGTTGGGGAGCAAATAGGAGAAAAAGAGGTGCTTTTGCTGAATCTTTATGAACAGCTATTTTATGAATTAAAAAATCCTGGCGTTGCTGACCCTGAGCTTTATAAATCTATAAAAGAAGAAGAAGATTTTTTATATGAACTTTTGCAGAAATATCATCCCCGAAAAAACAAAAAGCAAATTCATAAAGAATTGGGAGGAATTATAGAAGATTTAAAAGAAAGAGCCTCAGCGAAAATTAATGGCGTAAACTTAAAGAATAATAAAAATAAAAATTTAGAATTTAGTAATTCTAGTAATAATTTAAAATCTAATAATATGAAACCTAAAGAAATAACTCAAAATCAAAACAATCAAGGTAATCAGGAGGCAGAGCGCCTTGGATTGAACGAAGAATTAAATAAAGATATAAGAGAAGAGCTTGAAAGACAGGCAGACGAAGAAAGAAAAAATTCATCCTCTTTTAAAGAAAATGCGGAAGCCAAAGAAGAATTAAATAAAGATATAAAAGAAGAGCTTGAAAGACAGGCAGATGAAAAAAGAGAGAAACTATTATTAAAAGAAAATGGGGGGCCCAAAGAAAATACTGAGGGAAAAGTTGTTGAAAGGTCTGAAGTTAAAAAAGTTGGGGAGGATAAAAAGGAATCGAATGATAATAATATTGAGAAAATAAGAGGAAAATTACAAGAATCTCGTCAGGAATTGGCTAAAGCTTTATATGGCAAAGAAAAAACCCAGAAAGACTTAGCTAAACTTAGCGGTTGGCGGGAGATGCTGTCTATTTTTAGCCAACCTAAAGATAAAGCTGGGATAGAAGAAGACTTGAAAAAATGGGATGAGAGTTTTGAAAAAGAGCAGGAAAATTTTAAAAATATTTTAAAAGAATATCGTCAAAGCCTAATTATGGCTAAGGAAGCAGAGCTTTCAAAACAGGAAAAGTCTGAGGATGAGATTAAAAAAGAACTTTCTCAATACGCAAAGGAGGTAGCTATTTTAACTTCAGCTAAAGAGGCAATAGAGCTTCATAATTTAAAAGAAAATCAAAAGATAGAGCAGATGAGCCGTGAAAAAAAATGGCTGAAAGAAAAAGCTTTAAAAGTGGTTGATTGGTATCGGCATTTACCAGTTAAGGCAAAAATAGCAATTTCTGCTGGTCTTTTTGGCGCAGGTTTAGCCGCAGGAGCGATTGGTGGCGCTACTGGAGCAGCAATCTTAAGTGGAGTTTTTGTTGGCAGATTAACTCAAAGGGCTTTTGGTGGTGCAGCAACAGCAGTAGCTTTAGAAAGTAAAATAAAAAGTTCTCAGGAAAAAAGCGCTGAAAAGAAAATTAGCCGAGAATTAGCTGATGATTTATTGGAAAAAATTAAAGAGCAAAATGAAGAGCTTAATCAAGCCTTAGATAAAAAACTTTTTGATTTGACTTCGCGTAAGGCCTCAGAAGAAACGAGACGTTATATTTTAGCAGGAATGGCTGGAGGTTTGATTGCTTCTGGCGCTGTGGCGCAGGCTTTTCGTTCTCTTTGGGATTTTGTCCCTCAAGAATGGAAAATTTCTGGTTTTGGTAAACCGGTTAATGCCGCAGGAGGAGTAGAAGATGGTAAGGCTAGTGTTATTGAATCAGGCGGAGTGAAAGGTGCAGCGGGAGATATGACAGAAGCAGCTCCAAAAATTAGCAGCGAAGTGATAGTGGAGAAAGGCGATTCAGTTTGGAAGATTATGGAAAAGCAAGCTGAGGCAAGGGGATTATTTAAGGGATTAGGTAACAGTCCTGAAGATATAGCTAAAAAAACTTATATCATTGATGCTTTAAAAGATAAGGTAGAGGCTAACCCAGAAAAATTCGGCTTAGCAGATTCTGATAAGTTAAAAATCGGGCAAAAAATTAATTTTTCTTCAGTGTTTGAAGATGAAAATTCTTTAAAAAGCATTCGTCAATCGGCTGATCATTTAAACGAGGACCAGATAAAAAATATCTTGAAAAATAATGAGGAAAATTTGCGGAAGAATAAATGGGCAAAAATAAAGGAAGGTGAAAAGATAAAGTGGCCCCCGGAAGAAGAAAAGACCGACATAGACGGAGAAGAAATAAAAATAGTAGAAATAGACACAGGTATCTTAAATAATAATTTAAGAGCATTAGGGGTTTTGGAAGAAGCAGGCGAACAATTGGATGGCAAACCTTCTTATGAGATTTTGAAAGTTTTAGCGACTAAAAATATAGGGGCGATAAGAGAGATGGTTGAACAAATAGAAGAGAATAAGTTTGATTTGATGAAAACAGGTGATGTGTCTGGTTCAGTCTCGTCTCCCATAGAAGTAGAAGGTATCACTAACCCCAATTTTATTAATAGATATATAGAAGATTTTTGGAAAGTTATAAAACAAGTAGTAGATAGAGAAAAAGTGCCGGATACTACAACTTTAGAGGAATTACTTCTTTCTAAAAAATTTTAAAGGGTAATAAAAAATAAAAATTATAATTAATTTTAAAAAATTTATGGCTCAAACCAATCTCCAGCAGAATATTTTTACTGAGCTGCAGCTGGATCAGCTCCCTGTTGAACGCCAGCAGGAAATTCTTATGGCTTTAACCGAGTTGTTTTTGAAGAAAATAACTTTGAAAGTTTTGGATAATCTTTCAGAACAACAGCGTCAGGAATTTGATGCATTAATTACGGCTGGCGAACCAGAAAAAATTTCTGATTTTCTTGCTAAAAATATTCAAAATTATGAACAATTAGTTGCGGAAGAGATAGAGCATTTTAAAAAAGAAATAAAAGAAACGATGGAAGCATTAGCTATTTAAGTCTTAAGTTTAATAAATTGATAATTTTTAGGTATTGATTTTTTAATTATCTTATATGGATCCTTATCGCGAACCAGTTGAAGAAAAAGTTGAAGAAAAAAAAGATAATTCTGCTCCGGAACAGAGGATTTTAGCAGCTGGGCAGAAGGTAGCAGAGCAGCCACCTTTTCCTCCTCAACCAGAAAAAATAAAAACTTTAGAACAAGTTTTATCTCAAGAAAAGCCAACCCAACTTTCTCCCCCGCCAGCTCCTTCGCCTTTAAGAGAAGCAAAAGAAGACAAATCTCCATCAGCTAAAAATGACACTGAAAGAATTAAAGCTTTAGAAAAAAATCAGCAGATAAAAGCTTTAGTAGATTTAGCTTTTCAGAAAGGCGTGAGCTATGCAGTTGAGATAGTCCGCACTTTAAACAACCCGTATTTATTAGATGAATTTCACGATGTTTTAGTTGATAAATTTCGTCAAGAACTTATTGAAAAGGGTAAATTAGAAGAAATATAAAATAATTAGATTATAAAAACAAAAATTGCCAGAGGGGTCTTTTGATTTAAATTTAATTTTGTTCCCTGCCACAGTAGTCTTGGCGTTCATTGTGGCTTTTTTAGGTTGCTATCTTTTAATAAAAGCAATTAAAAGCAAAGGTAATATTACAAGGGCGTTGAATATGGTGCTTTTTTTAGTTTCAGTACCTAAAAATTCCAGCAGTGACGAGAAAACAAAAAAGCCTTTTAAGGAGTTAATAGCGGTGATGGAGCAGTTTTATACCAGCTTAAGTAATTTTAAGGAAAAAGGGTTAAAAGGTTTTTGGTTTGGGCAGCCGGTTTTTGCTTTTGAAATGGCAGTGCCTCATAAAGGGGAGGAAATTTGTTTTTATATGGCTTGCCCTAAAAGGTTGGCGCAGGTTTTGGAAAAACAAATTCATGGTTTTTTTCCGGCGGCAGATGTGCGTTTGACAGAAGATTATAACATTTTTAATCCTCAGGGGCAGAGTGCTGCTTCTCTTTTGACTCAGACGCGCGGCAAAATTTTGCCTTTTAAAACTTATCAGGGCTTAGATGTCGATCCTTTAAACGAAATTATTAATTCTTTAAGTAAATTGGAAGAAGAGGGTGAAGGTTCGGCGATTCAGATAATTTTACGCCCTAATTTAAAGAAAAAATGGCGCAGAAAAGCAGAAAAAATTGCTAAAGAGATGCATTCAGGCAAAACTTATGAACAAGCTTTAGCAAAAGTCAGTCAAAGTTCTTTTTGGAAAATCCTTGATTTTCTAAGCGGCAGCCAAAGTAAACCTCAAAATGCTCCAACTTCAACTCCAACACCAGGGGCAGCTGAAATGATAAAAGCTCTAGAAAGCAAAGCGAGCAAAGTGGCTTATGATGTTAATATTAATCTTATAACTTCAGCTAAGGATAAACTAAAAGCTGAAGAAATTCTTTTACAGATAGAAACCGTTTTTGCTCAGTTTAATTCTGCTAATTTAAATAATTTAAAGGCAGTAAGAGTTACTTCTGAAAAGGCTTTGAAAAAAATATTT
>CAYMCB010000026.1:0-8786 GCA_964388895.1 uncultured Candidatus Saccharibacteria bacterium | reverse complement strand
TGCACCGGGTTGCCAGCAAAATAAATAAATTCTCTAAAACAAAAAAAATTATTCTAGCCGGCTGTCTTTTGCCTGCTGATAAACAAAGATATGAAGCTCAAATAGAAATTTGGAGCCCTGATAAATATTTTAATCTCTCGCCTCTTCGACAAAATAAAATAACCGCTTTTGTGCCTATTATGACTGGCTGTAATAACTTCTGCTCTTATTGTGCCGTTCCCTTTACGCGAGGGCCAGAAAAATCCAGACCAGCAAAAGAAATTATTGACGAAATCAAAAATTTAATAAAAAAAGGCTATAAAGAAATAATCCTTTTAGGGCAAAATGTAAATTCCTATAGATCGCCAGCTCTAAAAAAATCTGACCCAAAAATTGACTTTGCCGGTCTTCTTAAAAAAATAGACGCCCTACCTGGCAACTTCTGGCTGAATTTTTTAACCTCTCACCCCAAAGATATGTCAGATAAACTTATAAAAACAATTGCTCAAAGTAAAAAAATTACGCCCTATATCCATTTACCTATACAAAGCGGCGATAATGAAATTCTCAAAAAGATGAATCGACGCTACAAAGTTGAGGATTATAAAATTTTAATTAAAAAAATTAAATCAGCTTTTAAAAAATACCGTCCTTCCTTCCCGCCGCCAGCAATCACCACTGATATTATTGTTGGTTTCCCCGGCGAAACAAAAAAACAATTTGATAACACCGCTAAACTTTGCCAACAAATAGGTTTTGATATGATTTACTTTGCTCAATATTCACCTCGTCCAGGAACTCGTGCTTCGTATTTTAAAGACAATATTCTGCCTTGTGAAAAAAAACGGCGAGCGCAAATTATAAATAATATCTTGCAAAAAACGGCTTTAAAAAATAATAAAAAATATATAGGTAAAAAAGTCGAAGTTCTAATTGAAGAAGCAAAAAACGGCTTTCTAGTAGGTAAAACCGCCACTGGAAAAACTGTCTATATTAAAGATTGTGAAAAAAATAAAAAAATCGGCCATTGGATTAAAACCAAAATCGAAAACGCAACCTCTTGGGGACTAAAAGGCAAAAAGCTGCCTAATTAATTTGAGGCAGCTTAAAATAAAACTTTAAAAGAAAAAATGAAAAGAACAAAAATCCTTAAGGCATTGCATATTAAAACTATTGATAAAGTGTAACGTAAGCCGATTAGTTGACCAGCCAAAAGACTAACCTCTTTAAGACCAGGCACCCCGGGAATAAAAAGCACCAAAATCATACCAAAATAGCCAAATCTTTTAACAGCGCAAAGAACCTGTTTTCCCCAAAATCCTCCAAGGATATTTTTTTTACTACTAATTAATTTTGCCCCTTGTTGGTTTAGAAAATAGAGCATTACAATGCCAATAGAACTAAAAAGAATAGTTGACATAATTATTTGCCAAGCGCTAAAACCCGCTTGCCAAAAGCAAAGAAAAGAACTATCAGGATGTAAAAAAGCATGCAACATACCTCCCAACAGCCAAAAAGCATCTTTCATTCCGCACCTCCAATAAAAAATTGCCAAAATTAATGGCTAGTCTTATTCTATCATTATGACTATTTTAAATCAAATGCCAAAAATTATTGTCATTGTTGGCCCAACGGCTTCAGGCAAATCTGATTTAGCTGTCAAATTAGCAAAAAAATTTAACGGAGAAATAATTTCTGCTGATTCGCGCCAAGTCTACCGTGGTATGGATTTAGGAACTGGTAAAATAACTAAAAAAGAAATGGCCGGCATAAAACATTATCTTTTAGATATCGCCTCCCCTTCAAAGCAATTCTCTGTTGCCCGCTATAAAAAATTAGCGCTTAAGGCTATAAAAAAAATCCAAAAGGAGAACAAAATTCCGATAATTTGCGGCGGCACTGGCTTTTATATCCAAGCGGTGGTTGACGATCTTTCAGTGCCACCTGTTAAACCTGACTTGAAATTAAGAACTCAATTAGAAAAATCAACAGCAAAGGAACTCTATAGTAGACTAAAAAAACTAGACCCAAAGAGGGCCCAAAACATTGATGCTTGTAATAAAAGGCGGCTTATTAGAGCATTAGAAATAGTAATAAAAACTGGTCAGCCTGTACCCGAAAAACAAACACGCCAATCTTTTAACGCCTTATTTTTAGGCATTAAAAAATCGCCGCGCAAACTCAATCGTTTAATAAAAACAAGGCTCAAAAAGCGTCTCAAAAAAGGCATGATTGCTGAAGTTAAAAAATTACGCCGCCAAGGACTCTCTTGGAAAAAATTAGAAAATTTCGGATTAGAATATCGCTGGTTGGCAAGATATTTGCAAAAAAAGATTACTTACCAAGTAATGGTCCTCGGCCTGCAAAAAGATATTGAGCATTACGCCAAAAGACAAATGGTCTGGTTTAAAAAGGATTCTCGTATTTTTTGGATTAAAAACTTTAAAGAAGCCTCGAAATTAGTTAAAAATTTCCTTTAAAATAATTTTTTATTTTAAACTGCAAAAAGGAGCTAAACGCTCCTTTTTTCAATTTCTTAATTCCAAAAATATTCTAATAAAAGATTAAATCTATTCGCTTTCGCCTATTTGTTTTTTTAAAAGCTCTGTCACAATTTGCGGATTAGCCTTGCCACGAGTCTGTGCCATAACTTTTCCAACTAAAAACATTAAAGCGTTCTGTCTGCCTTTTCTATAATCAGCTACCGGCGATGGATTTTTGTCTAAAACTTCAGCTACTACTCTGGTTAACTCTTCTTCATCACTCAGCTGCCCTAAATCTTTTTCTTTAATAATATGAGAAGGATCTGCGCCGCTAACTAACATTTCTGCTAATAAAACTTGCGCCCCGCTGGAAGAAACTACCTGTTGAAAAACTAGTTTAATAAACTCAGCAAAATTTTCTGGAGTAATTTTTATCTCTTTAAAAGAAAGATTTTTTTGATACAAAAGTTTCTGCATTTCTGTTATTAAGTAATTGGCTCCAAGCTTTACTGCCCGGAAAAAATCAACTTTTGGCTGAGCAATTTTTACCCACTCGCCTAACTCACTCACTGCTTTTTCAAAAAAATCACTCAAATCTTTATTAACAACTAAAAGTTCAATATCTTCTTTTGGCAATTTGTATTCCTTGCTAAATCTTTCCCTTTTTTGGGAGGGTAATTCGGGTAATTCTCTTTTTAGTTTCTCCGCTAAAATATCTATCCCCTCAAGCGGCGGCAAGTCTGGCTCAGGAAAATAGCGATAATCATGAGCTTCCTCTTTAAGGCGTTGAGAAAAAGTTACGCCAGATGCCTCATCCCAGCCACGCGTTTCCTGAATTATCTTTTCGTTATTTTCTAAAGCCTCAGTCTGTCTTTTTATTTCATAATCAATTGATTTTTCTACTGCTCGAAAAGAGTTTAAGTTTTTTATCTCAACCTTTGTCCCTAATTCTTTTTCGCCAGAGGAAATACTAATATTAACTTCGCATCTCATCTGTCCTTTTTCCATATCAGCATCGGAAACTCCAAGATAACGCAAAATTAACTGCAACTCCTGGCAAAAATTTTTTGCCTGAAGACCAGAAGTGATGTCTGGCTCAGTTACTAATTCCATCAAGGGCACCCCTGCCCGATTAAAGTCAACCAAAGAATAAGAAGCGCCCTTGGGATGAATAAGCTTACCTGTATCTTCCTCAAGATGAATCCGCCTAATCCCAATTTTTTTTCTTCCTTCTTCTGCTGCAATTTCTAAAAAACCTTGACCACATAAAGGTTTATCATATTGAGAAATTTGATAACCTTTTGGTAAATCTGGATAAAAATAATTCTTCCTGTCGAATTTAGATATTTTCGGAATTTGACAATTTAAAGCCAAACCAGTTTTTAAAACCATATAAACTGCTTCTTCATTTATTACCGGTAAAGTACCGGGCTGGCCTGAACAAATAGGGCAAATATTAACATTGGGTTCTTTCTCTAACCCTAATCCATTAGCGCAAGCGCAAAACATTTTGCTTTGAGTTTTCAGCTCAACATGAATTTCCAAACCGATAGTTGGCCTATATTTCATAGATTTCATATTTTTATTTTAACATACTTCGCGATAAAAAATAAGGCGGGTGGAACCCGCCTTTGCGGTCCTTCCTAAAAACAGGAAGAGCGCCAGTTCCATTATATCATAAAAAAATAAAAGTCAACAATTTATAAAAAATTTTAGGTTCTTTTTCCTAATTCTGCCAAATAAACATTACGCAAAAGCAAAGCTACAGTTAAAGGGCCTATCCCGCCAGGCACAGGTGTTAAAAAAGCAGCTTTATCTTTTACGCTCTCCTGATCTATGTCTCCCACAACTTTCCCGTCATGATAACGCGTTATACCCGCATCGATTAAAATAGCCTCATTTTTTATCATTTCTGCCTTAATCATTTTAGCACAACCGCAAACAGAAATTAAAATATCTGCTGATTTTATCTCTTTTTCTGCCCCTAAAACAATACATGTATTTTTTACTTGATAAGCCAAAGATAATCCTTCTCTTTCTAAAATCAGCTTTAAAGTTTGGCCAAAAACTTCTGAATTAACAAGCGCCAAAGCTTTTTTCCCTTTAAAATTATTTTTTAAGGCCGTTTTTATAGCCAATAAAATAGCCGAAGGCAAAACCGGCCAAAACCAAGGTTTGTTTTTTTCTAAAAGTTTTCTATTTTCCGGATGGAAACCATCAACGTCTTTTTTGGGGTCAATAGCCTTGATAATCCTTTCGGTGTTTAAAATTGCCGGCAAAGGCAATTGGACTATCAAACCACTTACTTGCTCATCTTTATTTAAACTTTCTATCTTTTCGATAATTAAATCTTCCTGAGTCTGCGCTTCAAAATGATATTCAGCAACTTCTATACCGATTTTAGCGCCAGCATCTTTTTTTAATTTGATATAAATCTTTGAAGCCTCGTCTTCGCCTACCGAAAGGACAGCTAAAACAGGCCGAATTTTTTCTTTCTTAATAGCCGCGGCTGTTTCTTTCAGAATTTTTTCAGCTACCTTTTTACCATTAAAGATTTTCATACACTGAAAATTTTTTGCATAAAATTTTTACTTCTTTTCTGACTTCTTCCTTTATTTTCAAATCAAAAGGATTTTTAATAATTTTTGCTACCAAATGAGCAACAAAAGCCGATTCTTCTTCTTTAAAACCTCGAGTAGTTATTGCTGGAGAACCCAAGCGCAAACCAGAAGGATTATAAGGTGGCCTAGAATCAAAAGGGATAACATTGCGATTGACATATAAACCGACCTCTGCTAATTTATCCTGAATTTCCAGAGAACTTAAATTAAGCGCTGATAAGTCTATAACCATTAAATGATTATCAGTACCGCCACTAACTAATCTTAAATTCTGAAAAAGCAACTCTTGAGCCATTGCTCGGGCATTTAAAATAATCTGGTGCTGATAGTCTTTAAATCCCGCCTGGCTGGCTTCAAAAAAGCAAACAGCTTTAGCCGCAATAACATTTTCCAGCGGTCCGCCCTGAGTCCCAGGAAAAACAGCTTTATCAATTTTTTCAGCTAATTCTTTTTTACATAAAATCAAACCGCCACGCGGGCCACGCAAAGTTTTATGAGTTGTCGTTGTTACTATATCGCACCAAGGAAAAGGATGAGGATGCTCTCCAGCAATAATTAAACCAGCTAAATGAGCGATATCGGCCATTAAATAAGCGCCAACTTTTTTAGCAATTCTTGAAAAACCAGCAAAATCCAGCTGCCGTGAATAAGAAGTTGTGCTCGCTATAATTAATTTTGGCTTAAACTCCAAAGCCATCTTTTCTACCTGAGCTAAATCAATCCTCTCTGTTTGAGAATCTACGCCGTAAAAGGCAAAATTATAAGTTAGGCCGGAAAAATTAAATGACGAACCATGGGTTAAATGTCCTCCTGCTTTTAAATCAAAACCCAAAATTTTATCCCCGGGTTTAAGCAGCGCCAAATAAACAGCCGCGTTTGCCTGCGAGCCTGAATGTGGCTGAACGTTGGCATGCTCAGCGCCAAATAATTTCTTTGCCCGTTCTATGGCTAAACTCTCAATCTCATCAATTACCTCATTGCCTCCGTAATAACGTTTGCCCGGATATCCTTCAGAATACTTATTAGACAAAGGCGTCCCCATCGCCCGCAAGACTTCTTCAGAAGCATAATTTTCTGAAGGGATTAAAGTTAACCCTTCGCGTTGCCGGACAATTTCTTTTTTAATTAAATCAGAAATTTCTTTATCCATATCTCTAAAATATTTTTCCTAAAATCATCTTCCGTCAATTTAACCTCTGTTCTCTTTGACGCAAAATTAAATCGAAGCCGCATTCCAAAATATAATTAAAAAACTAAAAAAAGGGGGGAAGCCAAAATTATAATAAAATTAATTAGCAAAACTCACTTTTTCAAAAACAAAAAAATATTTCAAACAAAAAATATCTATTTAATTTCAGTCTAACGAAAAGATCTCTAAAAATCAACTAACTTAATAAAAAATAAATATATTTAATAATGTTATAAATAAGCTATTTTATAATCAAATAAATCTTCCAAAAGACTAATTATTTTTTATATTTATATTTCTTTAATATCTTTTATTTAACATTAAAAGTAAAAACAAAAAGGCAACTTTCATCCTTGCCTTTTTGTTTTTATCTCATATTTATAGTCTCCGAAAGATATACATCTTCTATTCTATTTTGATTCCCATTGACCGTGCCGTTCCTTCAATAATTTTTATTGCCTGTTCAAGATCATTGGCGTTTAAATCTACCATTTTTTTCTGAGCAATTTCTCTCACCTGCTCTTTGGTCACTTTACCAACTTTATCTTTTAAAGGATTGCTTGAGCCTTTAGCAATCCCGGCTGCCTTTCTTAATAAATCAGCGGCTGGCGGCGTCTTAAATTTTAAATCATAAGTTCGGTCTTCATAAACTGTTATTTCCACTGGAATTATATCGCCAATTTTATCTTTTGTGCCGTCATTAAAACGACTACAAAACTCGGCTAAATTCAAACCATGCTGGCCTAAAGCCGGCCCTACTGGCGGCGCTGGTGTCGCCTGCCCTGCTGGTAATTGAAGTTTTATAATTGTTTTTATTTTCTTCGCCATTTTCTTAATAAAATTGTTAACATGCTAACATATAAATATATAAATATGTGAACATGCAAACATCCCTGAAATTAATTTCTCTTAATGTAAAACTACCGATGAAATTATTTTATATTTAGCTAACGTTTTTTATTTTCTTGTCCCGCTATATTAAAATCTGCTGCTTTAAAATCTATTATATACCGTATACTATCTATATCTTTTTTACCTGTAAAAAATCTAATTCTACTGGAGTCTCTCTGCCAAACATCGAAATTAAAACTTTGATTCGTCCTCTTTCTTCGTCAATTTCTGCTACCTTGCCATCGGTATCTTTAAAAGGTCCGTCATTTATTTTAACCATATCCCCAACTTTAAAATCAATCTTGTATTTTGGCTCTTCAACCCCCATCCTCTTTTGGATTTCTTTTATCTCTTCAGGAGAAATAGGGGTAGGCGTTGTCCCTGAACCAATAAAGCCAGTTACCCTTGGAGTATTGCGCACCACATACCAAGAATCATCAGTAACTATCATTTCTACTAAAACATAACCGGGATAAATTTTTTCTTCAACAATTTGTCGTTTACCTCCTTTAATTTTTATTTTCTTTTCAACTGGCACTAAAACATTAAAAATTTTATCCTCCATACCCATCGATTCAATGCGCTGGCGCAAATTACGTGCCACTGCTTCTTCATAGCCAGAATAGGTATGCAGCACATACCAATTTCGACCACGAGATATTTGTTTTGCCATATAAATCTAATAATTTACTCTCTTTAACTTCAAACTGCTACTATTAAAAACTCGCAGCAATTGTCAGCTCAGAGAGCAATTTTCTATTCTAAATAACGAATTTATTTATCAACCAAGAAAAAAACACATCGCAAACATCCAGAAAAAATGCCACGCCTAAAGAAATACCGATAACTAAAAGAGTATGATTTAAAGTTTCTTTTTTTGTCGGCCAAGTAACTTTTTTTATTTCCAGCCTTACTTCTTTTATAAAATTTGCACTTTTTGAAAAAATATTCATTTTTTTGTTTTTTAAAACCCCCTCGCGGGGGCTTTAATTTTAATTTATTTTATTTTAAGCTTTTATTTTTAGCCTGTCAAGTTACGGCAAAAAAGAATTATATAAAAATCCAAAATGTAACCACATTTATTAAATACTCTCCCTGCCTCTGAAAAGCCTTATTTATTTGCCGCAATAAATCACTATTTAAAATCTTATCGAGGAATAAAACAGCGATAGTCATTAGGCTGAGAAAAACCATTGCAATTCCAAAAAGTCAAAGTGTCTCTTCCGGCTACTAAAGCTGCTCCTGGACCCGTATCGCAACCATAATCAGCCATCAATTCATTATCATCTGTTTCTTCTGATAATGAATAATAATACATCGCTAAATACCATTCACTGTAAAAAGGTAATCTCCCGCCGTAAGTAGTAAAACAATCTCTTAAAGCATTATGATAAGTGTCACGCCCTTTTTCATTATTTTGTATACAGCCAATCTGTCTCCCTTGAGCACTTAAAGAAGTGAAACCTGAGGGACAACTAATATCACCGCCAACTGGCCACGAGTTTCTACAATCATTACCAATACATAATCTTTGACCACTAACATCGTTGCTGCCTTGAATATTTCCACCTACATTTAATCCCCCCGAGACAGATAAACTACCATGTGTTTGAAGCCCCCCTG
>CAYMCB010000025.1:0-8823 GCA_964388895.1 uncultured Candidatus Saccharibacteria bacterium | reverse complement strand
TTCTCGCTCTTTTACTGCCTCTCCTTGTTTTAAAAAGTTAACATCAGACTTTAGCGTGGCTTCCCGTAATTCAAACTCCAAAACATCCGCCTGCGAAGTAAATCCTGCTGACCTCTTTTTTTGAGCAAGGTTCATTTGTTTTTTATTTGCTTCTAATTTTGCGATTTGTGTTTTGCTGCCATATTTTAAGGTATATGCCTCCATGTCGGCATAAGATTTAATGCTATCAGCTTCCGCTTTCATTACTAAATACGATTCCTTCGGACCCAATACTCTCGGCTCCTCTATTTGCGTGGGGGTTGGAGTAGGAGTTACTATGGGTAAAGTAGCAGGTGGTGTTTGAATTGAAGTTTTATCTGGAGTAACTGTAACTCGCGACCCGAATACTGCGGCTATTCCAACAACTAAAAATAATAAAATAAGAGATGTCCATAATAATTTTTTATTCATCGGCATAAAACCTTTTTCTGGCTCAAATGCGGCTTTGGCTTTTGGGGCAAGAAATAAATACCCGCCTATTATACTGCTAACTGCTACACTTAAAATATTACTAGAAATATTACCTTTCAAAATAGATATAACAGACATAATGATTTCCACTAAAGAAAGAAATATAGTCATCCATCTCGCCCAATTTTTATATTTCCATAAGCCGATTCCCGCAGAGATACCTAAAATGCCGAGAGCTATAAAAATTATTCCGCCAATTGCAAAGAATTTATCGAAAAATCCCGTTCCTAAAATTTGAGTGGAAAAACTGGTTCCGAAACGAACGCCAAGGCCCAAAGCAAACAACGAACCCAAAAAATATAAAACAGAAATTACTCTCACTCCTTTTGGTTTAGAGACTTGGTTTATTTGGACCGAAGCTACACCGCTGGGCGGTGTTGCTAAATTATTAAATGCTTCATTTATATCGGCATCTTCCCAACCATTTGAACGCAGGGCAATTTTTATATTATCAGGCGATATACCCTGCTTTTTCTGTTGTTTGATATAATCAAGTAGTTGTTGATTGATCAAAGGTTTAGTCAGTTAATTATTATTTTTTTGACCTTTCTTATATTTTACCCCCCGTAAAAACAAGCAAGTGCATATGGTTCATTTCATTTTATGTGCTTGTCGTAAGAGTTCATCAATTGACATATAAATCATTAATGCACCGCCTACATAAAAAAGCAATACGAAAGCAAGAAGTACATTGTTTAGTGTTTCTATCATTTTATAAAATCCGAGATAGTATAAAAAACTTGACCCGGCAATAAAAAATAATCCAAGCCAGATGGGCGGTGCTTTTTGAAAAATAATAAATCTTCCTCCGCCGTAAGCTTGTGCGGAATATGAAGCAAAAAAAGCTAAGACAGAACTAATAATGTAAAAAAGTTGGGGTGCGATAACGCGTGATTGAGGAATTTGATGAGAGATAACAGTAGGAAGCAACGACAGCAAAAAAGGCACAAATCGCGGGATATTCTTATAATTGGAAAGAGATTGTAAGACCTGAGCTTCTGCGCCAATCAAAGCATACAAAAAAAGACCAGCGAGAAAAATAATTACCCGCGAAGGATTTATTATTAAAGCAAATACTATAATAATCCATGCCACATTTATCGCTTTAGGTAAAAATTTTTTGACCAATAGACCAAATATAAATACTGCGCTTATGAAAATAAATATACTTATCATAATAGTAGAACTCTTATCGGCAATAAAAAGACGGGCTAAGATAAAACCATTTAGCCATTGAAAAATTTTTACCACGAGAAAAAGAATGATAATGAATATGCTATGCATAAATATATTATATAATAAAGAACAAAATATTCCTATTTCGCTAGCAACAAAAAGAATCCAGCGTCGGGATTATCTCTAAAATAGGTTCGAATTTCGTTCAATATACGGAGCCATATAAAAAACGCCTGATTGGCGTTTTTTTGTTTATGATTATAAGGTATTGACAAGGATATGGTTATGGGTATATATTCATAATAGATAGTCATAATAAAGGTCGGACTATCTGGCGAATAATAATTAAAATATAAAAATAATTTGTAAAACTATGCCAAGATTTGACGGAACTGGGCCTTGGGGAATGGGAGCAGGCACTGGCTGGGGTTTAGGTCCTTGCGGAATGGGTTTTAGACGAGGATTTGGTCGTGGCTTTGGTAGATTCTGGAGATTTGGTTCTCAAGTGTCACCAAAAGACGAAAAGCAGATATTAGAAGAAGAAGCCAAGATTTTGGAAGATGATTTGAAAGCAGTTAAAGAACGGCTTTCTGAACTCAACGCCCAAAAATAAAGAAGGCCGAGAGCCCAGCCCCTCCTTTTGGGAGGGCTGGTAGACCTTCTTTAACTTAAGAATATCAACTTATTTAATTTATTTCAATAAATTTTATGCCAAGACCAAGACTTTGCAGACGAATACAATTTAACCCAAACGTTACCTATTTTAAGCCTCAAGGCGTGCCTATGAGACATCTTGAGATTATAGAATTGACTATTGAAGAAGCGGAAGCTTTAAGATTGCGGAATATAAAAGATTTAGAGCAAGAGGAGGCGGCCAAAAAAATGAATACTTCTCAAAGCACTTATCAGAGGATTTTATCCTCGGCTTATAAAAAAATTACCAGAGCCTTGATAGAGGGCAAAGCAATAAGGATAATAAAATAGATTTGTAAAAATAGTTAGTTTACTGATGCGATAGTTTATTTCTCCGCAAATTCCCTTAAAACTGAGATATAAATATATTCATTTTTCTGTTGAGTTATCATTTTGACGCTGTTTATTACTATGTCGAGCCAAGAAGAAATCGCCAAGCTGGCGATTTTTTGGTAGAATAAAAAAAGTTTTTCAATTATCAGATTATCTGAAATGCAAATATACGATAAAATCATAATCACATAATCATAATAGATAAGCCGGCGAGATAGCTAGTTTTTAGCAAACTATAAGAATAAAAAAATTTTTATTATTTAATATGGAAAGTATTTTAGAGATTAAAAACTTAAATGTAGTTTTTGGAAAAGAAGAAGTGATTAAAAATTTATCCTTTGAGGTTAAGAAGGGAGAGTTTTTGATAGTTTTAGGACCCAATGGGGCCGGAAAAACAACTCTTTTTAAAGCAATTTTGGGCTTAATTCCTTTTAATGGAGAAATTATTTGGTCGGGAAAAAAGAAACCTAAAATTAGTTATTTGCCGGAAAGATTAAGTCAGGATAGATTTAAGAATTTGCCAATTTTAGTCAAAGAATTTTTTTATTTTAAAGAAAAATCTGATGGAAAAATTTTTTCTATATTAAAAGCCGTAGGCCTTGAGCCAGCTGAGATTTTAGATAAAAATCCAGGAGATTTATCTTCTGGCCAATTTCAAAGAATGTTAATTGGTTGGAGTTTGATTTCTGAGCCGGAAATTTTATTTTTTGATGAACCGGTTAGCGGAATTGACATTGGCGGCGAAGAAACCGTTTATTCTTTACTGGAAAAATTTTGGAGAGAAAAAAAGTTGACGATTTTGCTAATCACTCATGATTTAAATATTGTTTACAGACATGCTACTCATGTTTTATGTTTGAGTAAAAAGAAGGGTTTTTGTTTTGGCGTAGCAAAAGAAATTTTAACACCACAAGCCTTATCTAATATTTACGGTACAGAAATCAAATTTTACGAACATCATCACTAAAACTAAATGCTGTTAATTTAGGAATGAAGATTCTTTGAAATTATAATTATTATGTTAGTTTTTTACGAAAATTACCAATTTATTTTAAGTTTATTATCAGCTATTTTTATTGGAGGCACGGCAGCCTATTTAGGGTCTTTGGCTTTAAATAAAAAAATGGGATTAGTAGGTGGCCCCTTAGGGCATTTAGCCCTGCCTGGGGTTGCTATGGCTTTGGCTTATAATTTTAATGTTTTTCTGGGTGCTTTTTTAACAATTATTTTAGGTGGTATTTTAATCTGGCTTTTAGCCACAAAAACAAAAGCGCCGATAGAAGCTTTAACCGGTTTAGTTTTTTCTACCGGCGTGGCCTTGGGATTTTTGTTTTTGCCATTTTTTGAAGAGCATCAACTAGAAGAAGCATTAATAGGCGATATTACTAAAATTAGCTTATCAGATACTATTCTAGTTATTATTTTTTGCAGTTTGATTTTTTTAATTATTAAAAGAAATTATAGTAAACTAATTTTAGTTGAAATTTCGGAAAATTTAGCCAAAGTTGAGGGAGTAAATATTAAAAAATATAACTTGATTTATTTGTTATGCATGTCTATAATTGTTGCTTTGACAGTAAAAATAGTTGGTGGATTATTGCCAATCGCATTGATTATTATTCCAGTTTTAACTTCTAGAAATTTTAATAAAAGTATCTCTAGTTATTCTTTTGGCTCTTTGTTTTTTGGTTCTTTTTCTTCTGCTTTAGGCTTTTGTCTCGCCTGGCAATTGAAATTGGAAGCCGGACTTTTAATTATTTTGACCAACGCCGCTCTTTTTTTGATCTCTTGGATTTTCAAAAAATAATTTTTTTGATAAAATAAAATTATGGAAGATAATTTAATAAATAAAATTGAAGAGGCAGGGTTAGTTGGCCGTGGAGGGGCTGAATACCCAACAGCTAAGAAATGGCAGGAAGTAAAAAAAGCAGAGGGCGAGATAAAGTATGTAATTTGTAATGCTAGTGAAGGAGAGTTAGGGTTATTTAAGGATTTATATATTTTAAAAAATTATCCAGAGAAGATTATTAAAGGAATGGTTTTGGCTTTAGAATTTTTAGGCGCTAGAAACGCTTTTTTTAATTTAAATAAAAAATATTATCGCCAAATTAAAAATAAAATTTTGCCTTTAATTGAAGAATATAATCAGCAAGGTTTTGATATAAAAATTTTTATAGAAGAACCAAGTTATATCGGAGGCGAAGAAACAGCTTTATTAAATGCCATAGAAGGGAAAATGACCGAGCCACGATTAAAGCCGCCTTATCCTTCAAGCGCTGGTTTGTTTGGTAAACCAACTTTAATCAATAATGTTGAAACTTTTTATGATGTAGCTTGCGTGGCCGAGGGGACATTTGAAAACAAAAGATTTTATGCTATATATGGCAAGGTTAAAAATAAAGGAGTTTTTCATTTGCCGGCTGATTGGAGCATAGAAAAAATTTTAAAAGAAACAAAGAATTATCCGTCTTTTGAATTTTTTGTTCAAGTCGGCGGTAGTGCTGCTGGCTTGGTTTTCAATCAAAATCAGATTCAAAATCAGAAAGTAATCGGCGCTGGAGGAATAGAGGTATATGACATAAAAGTTAACCCTCAAAAAATTCTGAAACGATGGCTAGAATTTTATCAAAAAGAAAGCTGCGGAAAATGCACGCCTTGTCGTATGGGGAATTTCCAATTGTTTGAGTTAGTTAAGAATCACCGTCAGGTTTCCTGGAATGAAATATTTGAAATTTTGGAGACAACTAAAGAAACATCTTTTTGCGCGCTTGGCCGTTCAGTGAGTGAGCCAATTTATTCTTATTATAAAAATGTTTTAAAAAAACAATAAAGATGATTACTGTTTATATAAATAACAAAGCCTACTCAGCATATCCTGAGGAAAGTATTTTGCAACTAGCTATAAGGAATAAAATAGAAATTCCTCATTTCTGTTATCATGAAGATTTACCAGTTGGTGCCAGTTGCAGAACATGTCTTGTAGAAAATAGTAAAACCGGCAAAATAGTTACCGCTTGTACCTTAAAAGTGGAAGAAGGTCTTAGTGTCTACACTGATACGCCAAGAGTAGAAAGACTACGCCAAAAAAATTTAGAGCTTTTGTTAGCCGGACATCAGGAAAATTGTCCAAAGTGCAAAGAAGGGCTTTATTGTCAAGTAGCAGAAAAAATCAAATTATATAGGATTTCAACTAAAAAATACCAAAGACCAAAAATAAAAGAAAAACTTCATAAAATGGTACAAGCTGCTGAAATTGATCCACAACTTTGTATTGCTTGTAATAAATGTGTAGAGATTTGTGAAAAAATTGGTGTAGGTTTTCTTAAAGCAACAGGCAAAAGTATTCAAAGGCACGTTATTTATAGCGACAATCCTCAGATTGATTGCATTTATTGTGGACAATGTACGGTTCATTGTCCAGTTGGCTCAATTCGAGAACAGAGTGAAATAAATTTTGTTGAGAAAGCTTTAAAGGATAAAAATAAAATTGTTATTGCGCAAATGGCGCCATCAGTGCGGGTCAGTATTGGCGAAGAATTTGGTTTGCCTCCGGGAACAGATTTAACGGGCCAAATTTATACTGCTTTTAGGCAATTGGGTTTTGATAAAGTTTTTGATGTAAATATGGGGGCTGATATTACTACTATTGTTGAGGCAGAAGAATTAATAGAAAGATTAAAAGAGAATAAAAATTTACCCATGTTTACTTCTTGCTGTCCTGCTTGGGTTAAATTTGTAGAGTTTTATTATCCAGAATTAATTAATAATTTGACAACTGCTCGTTCGCCCCAAATTCACGCCGGTGGCGCCTATAAAACTTGGTGGGCAAAAAAAGAAGGAATAAGGCCTGAGGATATTGTGGTAGTTTCTTTTATGCCTTGTACTTCCAAAAAATACGAAGCTCGACATAAAAAATTAAAAATCAATGGATTATCGCCAGTTGATTATGTTTTAACTACTAGAGAATTTGCTGTTTTGCTTAAAAAATATAAAATTGATTTACCTAATTTAGAGCCAAGTCAAGTTGATCTACCCGGCACATATTCTGGCGCAGCAGTTATTTATGGCGCCTCGGGAGGTGTAATGGAATCTGCTTTGAGAACTGCTTACTATAAATTAGTTGGTAGCGAGATGGGAGAAATTGAATTTAAAGCTGTGCGGGGATTTGAAGGATTCAAGGAAGCGCAGATAAAAATAGGGGATAAGGTTATAAAATTAGCGGTCGTTTCTACAGCAGCTAATGTTAAAAAATTAATTGAAAAAATTAAAAAAGACAGAAACCTTTATCATTATATTGAAGTTATGGCTTGCCCCGGTGGCTGCATAGGTGGAGGCGGGCAACCTATTCCAACCACTTTTAATATTGTTAGGAAAAGAATTGAATCACTTTATAAAATCGATTCCAGTATGAGTTTAAGAAGCGCCCATCTTAACCCAATTGTTAAAGAGTTTTTTGATGATTATTTAAATAAATTGCCAAAATCTGAACAGCAAAAATTATTAAAAACGGAGTATTATCCTAAAAATAAATTTGAGTAAACAAAAATAATTTTGTTTCCTTTTTAGAGTTAATAAGATAAGGCAGCGAGATTTTTGTCGGATAGTTTCTTTGATTTTGTTGTTGGTGGATTTTTAGTTTTGATTGTTTTTTGTTTTATCTTTCGTTCGATTGCTTTGGTGCGTGGTGAAATTTGTCTGGTCCGCTGTTTTAGGCAACCAAAAATTTATTAGCGATGCTGAGACTGACTCTAGTAATACTGTGACTAACTCCTGGGTTAATATTTTTAACAAGTTATTTTTACC
This sequence comes from uncultured Candidatus Saccharibacteria bacterium, assembly GCA_964388895.1. Taxonomy (GTDB): domain Bacteria; phylum Patescibacteriota; class Minisyncoccia; order Portnoybacterales; family GWB1-42-6; genus CAYMCB01. The sequence goes on along the minus strand of CAYMCB010000025.1, from coordinate 1,308 downwards.
CCCATTAAAGAATGGGGTCATTTGATGACTAAAAAATCTCCGGGTATATTATTTAGCCTTTTTAGCTATAAACTGTGGCCCACTCTTTTTAAAACTATTCTAAAAATAGTTTTGATAACTTCTTTAACTCTTTATGTGGGTCTATCGCTGTTTGTAATGTTTGACTATATCAAAACGCATTACGGCTATTACAATAAGGTTTTCTGTTCTTTTGGAGCAAAGGACAAGTTGCAAAATTCAGTCGTTAGAATAATTGGCGGATATTCAGAGGGCACGGGATTTTTTATAGACAGTAACCAGATTATTACCAATTTTCATGTTATCGCTGGCGAGCCAAGCCCAAAGATTATTTTACCGGATGGTAATTTTATTACCCCGACAAAGATACTAGGAAATCAAGAGGCTGACCTGGCAGTTTTATTTACCGAAAGTAACTATTCAAATTTAGTTTTGTCACAACTGGGAGACTATACTTTTTTTAACGAAGAACCATTGCTGGCAGCGGGATTTGCCATGGGAAGTGGATTAAGTGGGAAACCTACCATTTTGCGCGGTAATTTTATAGAATTAAGGGGGTCTAGCAAATCATTATTTAAATACATTCAGACAACTATTACCTTGGTTGATGGTATGAGCGGTGGCCCCTTAACAGATCAATGTGGACGTGTTGTTGGCATCAACACAATGGGATTAGCCGGGCTATCGCTTTATATTAGTATAGCCGAGGCCAGAGCTTTAATTCCTTATTTTACCGACGAAGGGGTTGAAAAAATTCAGGTTGATCCAAGTCTTTCGCCAGAGGAAGGAGTCAGGGCATTTTATACGTATCTTAAGGCAAGAAGAATGGAGGATGCTTTTAATCTATTAAGCAAAGAATATCTAAAAAGTACGAATTATACTGAGTGGACGAATCGTTTTAGGGACGTTCTGGATTTTTCGATAATCAAGATTGAAAAATATCAAAATTCAAAAAATAAAGTTTTTGTGAAATTTTTCACTATTAACTGGGTTAATAACGAAGCAGAGAGACATTTTTATGAAGGGGTTTGGCGGACAATTAAGGAAGACGGGGTTTATAAAATGTATAAAAGTTCGATTGTGGAAGTTTCAGATCCAAATGAACTGTGGTTTTATGAATAGGCATTAATAATAAAAAATAAAACTAGGAAAAACTTTTTATAATTAATATTTATTTAGATATTGATAGAGTATAGTCACTAGAGGAAAATCAACCTTGCCTGAAAGAAAGAAAAAAAGAAAACAAGACGGGCGTTTAACGTTAAAACATAAATCCGAGATATTTTAACT
>CAYMCB010000024.1:0-9063 GCA_964388895.1 uncultured Candidatus Saccharibacteria bacterium | reverse complement strand
GAGCAGAAAATCAGAGATTTTGAACAATCGGGAAATAATTGGCTCGAACCGATGAAAGAAATGATTTTTGAGGCGAAACAAGCCAAAATTCTATTGTCGCAGGGCGACAATTATCAAATCCGGGAATTTCTAAAAAATGTCGGCTCGAACTTTATTTTGAAAGACAAAAAATTCAATTTTGCGCCTAAAATCGGCTGGCGAGTCCTTGCAGAAAGTGAGCCAGCAACCTCTTTTTCTGATTGGCGGACCGTACGGGATTCGAACCCGTGCTCTTCTCCGTGACAGGGAGACGTGTTAGGCCAGGCTACACTAACGGTCCTTATTTGTTTATTTGTTTACGAGATTATTTAAAAATATTATCGTTAAATATTAAAATATTATCTCTTTTTAAGGTATTTAAAAATTTCTATTTGGCGCAATCTCTTTTTAGCTTCACACAAAGTTTTGTATGCGCCGAATCGCCGGCCGGTTTTTTCACTAAAAACAATACATTGACCCTTATCTTTTTTAATCATGTAGCGGGGGTGGGGGTCGAACCCACGACCTCGGGCTTATGAGTCCCACGCTCTGCCAACTGAGCTACCCCGCCAAAAAAAACAGCTGGTCTCAAAATAAAAAATATAACCTTCAAGTTAGGTAAATTTAAAATAAACCCTGATTTTATATTATTGTTGCGGGGCCGGGAATTGCACCCGGGCCTGGGGCTTATGAGACCCCCGAGATACTACTTCTCTACCCCGCGATAATAAACACACAAATAAATTTTTTCTTGCCTGACTTTAAGTTTTTATTTTTATATTTTCTCCTAGATTATTCGCCAAGCATTCGTTAAACAAGCTATTTAATTATATAATATTTTTATCTTTTGGCAAGAAAAAACAAAAAATTATACCTTTTAGATAACTTTTATAATAAAAGGAATTTACAATAATCTACAAAAAACAAAAAATTTTTATTTTAGGGCTAAATTTAAAAATTCTTCAACCCTCCTCCAGCCGGTCGAATTTGAATTGATTCAGCGCTAAAACTTCCGTCCTCATTTTGTGTACCCGTAACCATAATATTAACGCCACTCTGTAACTGGTCTACCGTACTACTAGCCATTCTCATAATAGGCACATCTTGAGAAAATAAAATAATTTTAGAACCCCCGTCTTTCAATTTTATAACCAGACTTCCTTCTTCCTTTTTTATAATCTCGCCGACTACTATATTATTAGGCTGGGACAAGCGACGCCTCATTTCGTTCCCTCCAGCTGCTTGCTGGTTAATATTTGAGCCTTTAAAAAAATTACCTGAAAAATTTTGTTGATTATTTCTTTGGCCGTATTTTAAACCAGCGAAAAAACAACCAGCACCAACTAAAAGGAACAAAACACATAAAATAATAATTTTATTTCTCATAAATTTTAATTTCTATTAATTATAATATCTCAATGAAAAAAGATTTATAAAGATTTATCGTGTTTATCACAACATATTATTTAATTTATTTTATTTATTATTTACTCTTATTTACATTTACGTCTTATACGTCTTACATTTCTCCAAAAGCAAAACTAAACAGCGAAAACTTTTTTGAATATCAAGAAATTTCCTTAAATAAAATCGCAAATTAAAAAACTATTCATACCTTAAAGCTTCTATGGGGTTCAAGCTGGCAGCCCGCCAAGCAGGATAATAACCAAAAATTACCCCAATAATTGCCGAAACGCCAAAAGCTAAACATACTGAAAAGAAAGAAACACTAGTTGAGATATTACCAAAATAAGCAATTAATAAAGAAGCTAACCAACCCAAAAAAATTCCTATCAATCCACCTATAAAAGTTAAAGCAATAGCTTCAACTAAAAATTGTTGACTAATATCTCTTTTTTTGGCACCCAATGCTTTACGCAAACCTATTTCTTTTGTCCTTTCAGTGACTGTAGTTAGCATCATATTCATAATTCCAATACCGCCGACTATTAAAGAAATGCCGGCAATCGATCCTAAAAGCAAAGTGAGAGTATTGCTAATAGAAGAAGCGCTGGCTACTAAATCCGACTGATTCATAATGCTAAAATCAGCCAAATTTATATCAGAAATTTTATGTCTCGTTAAAAGTAAATTGGTAATTTCTTCCTGAATTTGGCTCATAGAATTCTGATCAGCCGCTTCAACATTAATGGCGCTTAAATAATTGCTGCCACTTAAAAAACGTTGAGCCACGGTCAAAGGAACAAAAATTCTATCATCTTGATTAGCAAATCCACTACCACCTTTAGATTCTGTAACTCCAATTATTTTAAACTCTATATTTTTTATCCTAATGGTTTTGTTAATGATATCTGCTTCTTCGCCAAAAAGATCTGCCTTAACCGTCGGCCCCAAAACAGCAACTCGGGCTAAACTCTCTACCTGTTGTTTTGAAAAAAAAGAACCTTCGTTAACTTTTAAATTTCTAACCTGAGGATAATCAGCTGTCGCCCCAACGATTGAGGTGTTTGTGTTTTTACCTTTTATAGAAACTTGGTATCTCCCAGAAAGCTCAGGCGCCACTGCTTTAACTAAAGAAACTTGCTGCAATATTGCCTCAGCATCTTCTTGAGTTAAACTTTGTGCCGAACCACGACCAGTATTTACCACCGAACCAATATTTCTTTGAAAGCCCGGCATAATAATAATTAAATTAGAACCAATAGCTTGAATATTTTTTTCAATTGAAATTTGTGCTCCTTGACCAATTGATACCATAGCGATAACTGAACCAATCCCAATGATAATGCCCAAAATTGTCAAACCTGAACGCGCTTTATTAGACAATAAAGCTAAAGTCGTCTCTTGCAAAAGATCAATAGTGTTCATATCTAATCTAATTTAAAATCTTTTATCTAATAATTATTTTTAATTTTTTCATCGGCAAAAATTTCTCCATCACGAATATGGATAATACGTTCAGCATATTCAGCTACTTCCCGCTCGTGAGTAATTAAAATAATAGTTCTTTTTTGTTTTTGATTAAGTTCTTGAAATGTTTTTAAAACAACTTTGCTGGTCTGAGTGTCTAAATTGCCAGTTGGCTCATCCGCTAAAATCAAAGAAGGATTGTTAACTAAAGCCCGAGCAATAGCCACTCTTTGCATCTGCCCCCCAGAAAGCTGATTGGAAAGATGAGAAAAAAGGTTCTCGCTTAAACCTGCGCTAATTAAAGCTTTTTTTGCCCGCTCCTCCCTCTCCCCTCTTTTAATACCAGCATAAACCAAAGGCAAAACAACATTACGCAAAACATTAGCCCTTGGCAGTAAATTAAAAGACTGGAAAACAAAACCAATTTTATTTTTTCTGATATCAGCTAATTCATCATCGGATAAAGAAGAAACATCCTGCCCATCCAAAAAATAATGACCGCTGCTTGGTTTGTCCAAAGCTCCAAGAATATGCATTAAAGTTGATTTGCCAGAACCAGAAGGACCCATAATAGCTAAAAATTCTCCATCTTCAACCTTAAAAGAAACATTTTTCAAAGCCTGAGTTTCTATAGAATCAGTTCGGTAAGTTTTAGCGATATTTTTACATTCAATCATAATCTAACTATTTTATGCCTATGCTAAATTCTTAATTATTTTATTTACTTTTTTTACTTTTTTATTATCCAAAAAATATTTAAAAATCTAGTAAAAATTAAAATCTATCTATAAAAATCCTGCTAATAAAATTGGCGCACTATTGCGCTGCTATACTATATGAATAAATCAAAACCGAAATAATTATCGAGTCAGCATTCTAGGAAGCCCCATCTGAAATTGATTTCGATTATTTGTTGACTGCGTGCCGGCTTTTTGAGAAGAAGAAGAAGCAGGGGTAATAACTCTTGCGATAATTTGAGCGCCCTCCTCTAAACCACTAACAATTTCTGTAGAAGAATCATTGCTTAACCCAATTATCACTTCCCGCTTTTTTGGCGAAACAAGTTTTGAACTTATCGTTTCAGGAAAACTGCTATCAGTTAATTTTGATAAATTTTTATTTTCTTGTTCATCTATAACTTCAACATAATTTATCGCTCCTTCGCTTTTAAGCGCAGAATTGGGCACTAGCAAAACATTATTTTTGCTCTCAACAATAATAGATGCCGAGATAGTCATTCCGGGTTTGACACGCTCATCCTGTGTGTCAAAAACAATTTTGACATTATAACTTACTACCCCCTGAGAAACCGCACCTAAAATATCAACTTCAGCGACAATGCCGCTAATAGTTAAATCTTCTAATGCATCAAACTTCAAAGTCGCCTTCTGTCCAACTTTTACTTTTGCCGCGTCTACCTCATTTAAAGAAATCTCTGCTAAATGTTGTTTGCTGACAAGCGTGGCTACAGAAGAACCAGCTGAAACTTGATCTCCTTCAGCTACATTGATTTTTGCCACCACCCCATCAAAAGGCGCTCGAATAAAGAAATTCGCCAAAGCTTCTTTTGCATCTGATAAAGCATCCTCCTTTTGCTTGACTGCAGCTTCTTGGCTCAAAATAGTTAATTCGTCAGGGCCAGCTTTAAGGTTGGCTAATGACTGCTCTTTTTCTTTTATAGTTCGTTCAGCGCTAATGATGTTTTCTTTGTCAGCTCGCAAACTATTTTTAATCGACAAAAGACTGGCTAAATGACTATTAGTTTTAGCCGTATAATTAGATAAAGTCGTAAGCTGACTATCTGCTATCGCTAAATGATTGATATTCCGCTTAGTTAAATCATCTTCATAACACTGAATTAAAGTGACTATGTTCTTTACAGCCTCGGCAATGCTTTTAGTTGTTTCATAAGATTCGTTAATTAAATTTTCAATTATGTCTCTTTCTGAAAATCGACTCGCAGCTTTATAGTCGCTCAAATTTTTCTCATAGGCTATTCGAGCGGCATTATAAGAATCAAGAGTCTGCTGTCGATATTGATTCATTCGATTATCTTCTGTGACACTTACATAGTAATCAACATTCCATTGACTACTCGTTATAGAATGACCAAAAATTATATCTTCAAGGCCTGTCATAATTGCTGGCAACTCTAAAAAAGCATTTGCCACCGCATTAAAACCATCATCATAATCTTTAATTAAATTCTCTTCGGCTTTCTGCTTATTTTCTTTGGCCTGAATAAGGGAATTTTCTGCCTGCAAAATTGAAAGTTCATCAGCCGGCGCTTTGGCTTTTTCTAAATTCAACTGAGCTAATTTTAAGTTAGTTTCTGCGTCACGAATGTTTTTTTGAGCGCTGCTTGAATCTAATCGCGCGATTGTCGCCCCTGCTTTTAATTCTTGACCGTTTTTAACTCCAACAAAAACAACTTCTCCTGCTGCTTTAGATTTTATTTCTAACTCATTAGAGACCATAACTTGTCCTGTGCCAGAGACGGAAACAACAAGGGGACCTTTCTCCGCTAAAGCTAAAACATATTTAGTTTCATCGGCGGCGCTTTTGGTTAAATAACCAAAACTATAAAGAATAACAACTAAAATCAGAACCAAACATAAAATACTAAAAATTTTATGCCGCCAAAAAAAATGAAAAATTTTTTCAAAAAAAGAGAAAAAACCGATTCCTTTTTTCATAATCTTTCTTTAAATACCCCCTCCTACTTTCTTCCCCAACCCGGGAAGCGAAAATGAAAAGACATTGGCTTCCCAGGGAAAAACCCTGCTGGCATTGGCAAAACCCTAATTAATTTTGCTTCTATCTTACCTTCTGCTGTTGGATCGCCAATTATTACCACATAATCGTCAACTTTAAGATCAGTAGTTTTTATTGTTTCGCGCTGGTTTTTAATAAGAGTCTTATCGGTTATTTGAATAGCTTTTTCAACTTCATCTTGCGCTTTAACAATAAAATTATTTTCATCATTTATTTTTATAATTCGCCCGGTAACCCCGCTAGCCTCTAAAAAATTTCGGTCACCCCACATTTTTAAAAAATTTCTAGACGGTCCCCCAAAATTACGATGGTAATTATCACTCCAACGGCAAGAAAAATCAGCCTTGCGCGCTCCCACTATTTCTCCTAATTTAAAAATCACTAAGCAAAAAATTAAAATAGCTAAAATCAAAACTAAACTACTAAATAATTTAGACGAGAAAAAATTTTTTATATTAAGCCAAAAATTTTTTAACATATTTTTAAAAATTAATTTTAATTTTTAATTTAATTTAAAAAGCTTAAATTGTTGCTAGTTTTTTCTTTAAGCCCTGAACAAAAATTTTTAAAGAAAAAAGCAAAGACAAAAAAACCAAACAAAATATTAAAATGCTCATAACTGGCAAAGTCTCCAAGAGCGAAAAAACAAAACTCTGCCAATAAAGTAGAACTGCTTCGGCATCGAAAAAAATCAAAGACAAAAACTGAAAAAAACCAGAATTTGAAAAACTGGCTATAAGTTGCTGGCCTAGAAAAACCAAAAAAATTGCCAAACTTATCCAAACGCTAACAGCCAAAGGCATAAACAGCCAAAAGCGCCGACGCCTTATCCGTTGAATCACTGCTTCAGTTAAATTAAATCGCGGCTCTGGCGATTCAATTTGCGAAAAAATCTTAAATAGTTGTTTCTCTGTAAAATCCATACATTTTTATTGCCCTCTTTATAAAGAATACGAACTAGCCGCAATTTAGGGTGCATCTCTTCTCTCCGGAAAAAACTTCTTTAACTCTTTCAAAGCTCTTTGGTAACGGCTTTTAACAGTATTAGGAGATTCTCCCAAAATTTCAGAAATTTCACGCAAAGTAAATCCTTCTTTAAAATACAGCCAAAGAATCGTTTGCTGAGGTAGAGATAATTTTTTTAAAACCTCTTCTAAAAATTCTATCGCTTGAGCATCGTGTATTATTTTGTCAGGCAAAAACTTTTCATCAACTAAATTATTTTTTAAAAAATTCTCCTCCTTTAGTTCTAATTCGGCAAACAAAATCGGCTTCTTCTTTCTCAAAAAATCCCAAACCGTATTTCTGGCAATAGCAAAAATCCAAGTTCGAAAATTTTTTTCTTGATTAAATTTTTTAAAATTCTTCCAAACCTTCAAAAATGTCTCTTGGGTTAAATCTTCGGCTATGCCTAAATCTTTCACCAAACGAAAAATAAAGCCAAAAATTGGCTTTGTGTATCGATCAATAAGTCTCTCAAAAGATTTCTCGTTACCGGCAAGATAACTACTAATTAAATCTTTATCTTCCATAATTATAAAAATCTTCCTCCTGCCGTTTTTTATATTAGTCTAAATACTCTAACTCCCGCAAGGCGGCTTCATAACCAGCTATCGCTCTCTCAACTTCTTCGCGCTTAACCGGCGCCTTGGTATTTTGAATTATAAAATCGCAAAAACGATGAGCCTCGCGAACTAAATCTATACTTTTAAGTTCATGCTTTTGAAAAATATCTAATCTCTCTTCTATGGTTTTGCCTGGCGCAGCCATCCGTTGCAAAATATCATCAAATAATTTGTCAGCTTCAATGACCGCTAATTTTAAATTAGCTTCGTCTCCCAGCTTTAAACGTTCTTGAATCCTTTGCCACCTTTTTTCATTTTGGTCGGTAACCATTGCCCGAGCATAAGCTCTTTCTCTAAAGCGCCAGACAGCATCAGATTTTTTTAATAAAATTATAATTAAAAAAATAAGAAAAAGAGAAATAAGCCAACTAACTATTTTAATAGCTAGCAGAGTTTTGGCTAATTCTGTCGAGTTTAAAAACAAATAAATTTTATCGTAAAGCTCCAGAAAAAATGTTCTCATTTTTTCTTTATGATTATTTGTATTGACACAAACTCTCGATTATTCGCGCTGTTTCAAAAATTAATTTTTCACTAAAATGAGGCCCAATAATCTGCAAACCCACTGGCAAATTACCGCTTTTCCCAACCGGCAAAGATAAAGCAGGTAAACCGGCTAAATTGACCGGAACTGTATAAATATCAGATAAATACATAGTTACCGGATCGTCTATTTTTTCTCCTATTTTGAAAGCAGGCGTGGGCGATACCGGCGTTATAATTAAATCAACTTTAGCAAAAGCTTTTTTGAAATCTTCAAGAATTTTTGTTCTAACCTTTTGCGCCCGCAAATAATAAGCGTCGTAATAACCGGCAGATAAAGAATAGGTTCCTAAAATTATACGTCGCCTAACTTCGTCGCCAAAACCTTGCTGGCGCGATTTCAAATAAACATCTAAAAGATGGTCAGCCTTCAGTTGTTTATCAAAAACTGCTGAATAACCATATTTTATACCATCATATCTTGCCAAATTAGCTGAAACTTCTGAAGCCATAATAATGTAATAGCAAGCTAAGGCATATTCTGAATGGGGCAAGCTTATTTCTTCAACGCCCATCCCTTGTCTCGCAAGTTTTTCAATAACTTCTTTGATTATTTTCTCAACTTGTTTATCTAAACCTTGAGCAAAACATTCTTTCGGTAAACCAATGATTATTCTATTATTTACTGAAGTTCTTTTTACCTCCGGCGGGAAATCCGCGCTAGTCGCATCTTTTACATCTTGACCCTTAATTGCCTCAAAAACTAATTCGCAGTCCTCGACATTTCTAGTTAAAGGACCAATTTGATCAAGCGAAGAAGCCATAGCCATTAAACCAAAGCGCGAAACTGCTCCATAAGTTGGCTTAAGCCCTACCACACCACAAAAAGAGGCTGGCTGCCTGATAGAACCACCTGTATCTGAACCTAAGGCAAAAACACATTCCCGGGCTGCGACCGCTGCCGCCGAACCGCCTGAAGAGCCGCCGGGGACTCTCTCTAAATCATGAGGATTACAAGTTACCCCAAAAGCTGAATTTTCTGTCGAAGAGCCCATGGCAAATTCATCTAAATTAGTCTTACCTAAAAAAATTACTCCATTTTTCTTTAATTTTTCAATTACCGTGGCATCATAAGGCGCAATAAAATTTTCTAAAATTTTTGAAGCGGCAGTACATTTTCGCCCTTTGATTAAAATATTATCTTTTATAGCAGTTGGCACGCCTTCTAAATAACCAATTTTTTCTCCTGCTTTTATTTTATTATCAATTAAAGCAGCTGCTTCTTTGGCCG
>CAYMCB010000023.1:0-9328 GCA_964388895.1 uncultured Candidatus Saccharibacteria bacterium | reverse complement strand
GGATAATCAGGCCGAAGTAGTTTTTAGCAGTCGTTTTATTTCTAGCCAGCCACATCGTGTTTTATATTTTTGGCATTATCTTGGCAATCGCTGGCTGACAATTTTTTCTAATATGTTGACCAATCTTAATTTAACAGATATAGAAAGTTGTTATAAGGTTTTTAGTCGAACGGCGTTGGATAAAATAAAAAATCAAATTAAAAGTTCACGTTTTGGCATTGAACCAGAGTTAGTAGCTTTGGCAGCTAAAAATAAATTTAGAATTTATGAAGTTGGAATTGCCTATTTTGGCCGAACCTATCAAGAAGGCAAGAAAATTAGTTGGCGAGATGGCTTGGCGGCTATTTGGCATATTATAAGATTTAATTTTTTTAAATGAAAGAAGCCAAATTCAAAATTTTAATTGTTTCCGGAATTTTTCCGCCAGATATTGGCGGGCCGGCAAAATATGCCAAAAATTTGAAAGAGGAGTTTGAAACCACGGGGCATCAGGTTAAAGTAGCGTGTTATAGCTTTTGGGAAAGAAAATTGCCGCCGGGGCTGCGCCATTTTTTGTTGTTTTTGAAAATTTTGAAAAATATGCGCTGGGCGGATTTTATTTTAGCGTTGGATATTTTTTCAGTGGGCTTGCCAGCGGTTTTCGCGGGAAAAATTTTTCACAAAAAAACAATTGTCCGGGTGGGGGGTGATTTTTTATGGGAAACTTATGTGGAAAAAACCGGCCATTTAATTAAGCTCAGGGATTTTTACGCGCAAAAACCCAAGCTTCCATTAAAATTTAAGATGATTGCTTGGGGGCAAAAATTTGCGTTGCAAAAGGCGAGCGCTTTAGCTTTTAATACTTTGTGGCAAAAAGAATTTTTTGAGAAAATTTATAATTTATCACCGGCAAAAACTTTTTTAGTAGAAAACTTTTACGGCAAGAAAACAAAAGAAGCTGGAAGTAGTGAGCAGGAAAGTTTGTCTGAGAAAATTTTTCTTTTTGCCGGCCGAAAAATAAAACTCAAAAATCTTAATTTTTTAGAACAAATTTTTGCCTTATTGAAAAGCGAGAGGCCGGAATTAAAGCTGAAGTTAGAAACAGTTGATAATTTATCAGCGGCTGAAATTCAGGCAAAAACTAAAAACGCTTACGCTTTAATTGTCCCGTCAATCAGCGAATTTGCGCCTAATTTTATTATTGAGGGATTAAGTTTTAGCAAACCCTTTATTTTAACAAAAGAATGCGGCTTGGCGGAAAAGCTAAAAGAAATCGGTATTTTTGTTGACCCGTTTGACCAAGAAGATATAAAAAATAAAATTTTATTTTTAGCGGCAAAAGAAAATTATCAGGCGCAAAAAGAGAAAATTTTAAGTTTTAATTTTTCCCATTCTTGGCGGCAAATCGCCGAGGAATTTTTGGCTATTTTCCAGCAATTATGAAAATTTTAAGTTTAGGTTTGGATAAATCAGCGGCCAAAATAAATTCTACTTTAGCTAGACGCCTTTTAGATTTAAGCCAGCTGGTTGAAAAATACTGGGTAATTGTGCCGGCTGAAAAAGACGAAGTTTTAGCTATTAATGAAAAAGTCAAAGTTTTTTTAGTCGGCGGCAGACAAAAAGTTTCTAAATTTTTTAGAATCTGGCAGCGCGCAAAGGAAATTTTGTCGTTGGAATCTTTTGATGTTTTAACAACGCAGGATATTTATTTTTTGGCAGGGCTCGGCCTGTTTCTGGCCAAAAGATTTAATTTGGGTTTGGAAATTCAGGTTCATGGTTTTGAAAAATATTATGGTTTAAGAAAATATCTTGCCCAATATGTTTTGCCCAAAGCTGATGCTATAAGATGTGTCAGCCAAAGATTAAAAAAAGAATTAATGGATAAATTTCATATAGCCGAAGAAAAGATAACCGTTGCGTCAATTTATACCGACGGGCAAAAATTTTCAAGCCTCAAAAGGCAAAAGCCGCCCAAGAGCGCAGGCGACGAATTTATTTTTTTAACGGTTGGGCGACTTGTGCCTGTAAAAAATATCGGTTTGCAAATTGAGGCGATATCTGAAGTGGTTAAAAAATATTCTGAAATTGAGCTTTGGGTGGTAGGGTCAGGGCCGGAAGAAGAAAAAATAAAAACAAAGATTGAAAAATTGGGATTGGGCGATAAAGTTAAACTTTTGGGGCAAAAATCGCCGGAAGATTTGGAAAAAATTTATGTTGAAGCAGATGCTTTTTTGTTAACTTCTGATTATGAGGGTTGGGGCATGGCAATTATTGAAGCCGCCAGTTTTGCTTTGCCGATTATTATGACAGATGTCGGTTGCGCTGGCGAGGTTATCAAAGACAAAGAAAACGGATTAATTATACCCGTGGGCGATAAAGAAAAATTAGTTGAAGCGATGATAAGAATTATTGAAGATGAAAAATTAGCCCAAGAAATAGGCACAGGTGCCAGTTTGGCGATTAAAAATCTGCTTAGCAAAGAACAGACCTTACAACTTTACAAAGCATCTTGGGAAAAGGCAATGAAAAATAAAAAGGGAAATTTATGAAACTTTTAATTTTAACCCAAAAAATTGATAGAGATGATTCTATTCTTGGTTTTTTTCACAGCTGGATTCGGGAATTTGCCGGGCATTATGAAAAAATTACAGTTATTGCCCTTGGAGTGGGCAATTATTCTTTGCCTGATAATGTAAAAGTTCTTTCTTTAGGCAAGGAAAAAGGTAGATCTCGCCTAAAGTATCTTTGGAGATTTTATAAATATATTTTTCAAGAAAGAAAAAATTATGAGGCAGTTTTTGTGCATATGAATCAGGAGTATGTTTTTTTAGGATGGCCCTTTTGGAAATTTTTAAGGAAGAAAGTATTTCTTTGGAGAAATCATCCTTATGGGGATATATTTACGACTTTGGCTGTTTTTTTATCAAATATAGTTTTTTGCACTTCGGCTGATGCTTATGTTGCTAAATTTAAAAAGACAAAATTAATGCCTGCCGGCATAGATATTACAAAGTTTAAGCCCCAAATTCCAAGTTTAAAAATTAAAAACTCCCTTTTATATGTCGGCAGAATTTCTCCTGTCAAAAATTTAGAGACTTTAATAGAAGCAGCGAGAATGTTAGATAAGGAAGGAGTTAATTTTACTTTAAATATTGTGGGCGGTGTTTCTTCGCAAGATAAAAATTATTTTCAGAAAATTAAAAAACTTTCAGAAGATTTAGAGCAAAAAGGGAAAATAAAATTTTTAGGGGAGGTGCCAAATTATAAGACTCCGGAAATTTACAATCAAAATGAAATTTTAATCAACCTTACCCCTACCGGCTCTTTTGATAAAGTTATTTTAGAGGCAATGGCTTGCGAAAGTTTGGTTTTAATTAGTAATAAATCTTTTGAAGGTGTTTTATTAAATGAATTTATTTTTAAAGAAAAAAATTCTCAGGAATTAGCACAAAAAATTATTTTTATTTTTAAAATTCCAAAAGAAGAAAAAGAAAATTACGGTGGGCAATTTAGAGAATATGTAATAAAAAACCAAAGTTTAGATAAATTAATAAAGAAATTATGCAGTATGATTATATAAAATTTTTTGAAGATAAACTAAAAAGGCTGCCAAAAGAAAACTATATTTTAAATATAGGAGGGCACCATTTCAAAAAGAGATGAAAAAGTATAAAGAGCGGTTTATTGATGTTAGATACAAAACCCTTGATTTTTCAGAAAAATATAAACCTACAATAATTGATGACGTTCATAGCGTTCCCCTTAAAGATAATTTTGTAGATGCAATTATACGCAAATCGGTTTTAGAACATTTATATAATTTATTAATAGCAGTAAGTGAGATGTATCGTGTTCTTAGAAAAGGAGGAAAATTGTTAGCCTATACTCATTTTATTTATCCTTATCATGCTGCAAAACCTATTTATCTTGATTGTTTTCGATATGGCATCCGAGAATTATTTAAATATTTTTCTCATCTTGCAGTTAAAAAACACGGCAAATATTTTTTGGCCCTAATGTTTTTTACCCTTTTAAGACAAACTAAGATTTATTTTGGAACCGATTTGTTTTTTTAGATAAATTGTTTAAAAATAAAAAAGGACAACTACTGCCGGTTGTTATATTTATTATGATGTTAAATAAAAATATGAGCCAAATACTTAGAAAAATTTATGAATTTCACCACAAGGGGCATAGAAAACAGGGATTTTCAGTTTTAAAAGATGAAAGAGGAGAATTATTAAAGAAAATAATTGGAGAGAAGAAAAAGATTTTAGATTTAGGTTGTCGAGACGGTGCTTTGACGCAATATTTTTTACAAAATAATGAAGTGTGGGGTGTTGATATTGACAAAATATCTCTTACCAGAGCGGAAAAATTGGGAATTAAAACAGTTTTGATGGATTTGAATCATGATTGGTTTAAATTGAAGGATCTTAAATTTGATGTTATTATAGCCGGAGAAGTATTAGAGCACTTGTATTTTCCGGAATGCGTTTTAAAAAGGATTGTGAATTGTTTAAAACAGGACGGGTTATTTTTAGGTTCAGTTCCTAATGCTTTTAGTTTAAAAAATAGAATACGGTATCTATTTGCTCAAAAGAAATTTACGCCCTTAGGCGATCCTACACACATAAATCATTTTAGTTATAAAGAATTAGAGCAAATACTAAAAAAATATTTTGGTGAAGTAAAGATAATGGGGTTTGGTAAACACCAACTTTTGGTTAAATTAAATCCTAACTTGTTTGCTTTTGATTTATTCTTTTTATGCTCTAGATATCTATTATAATTATAATTATAATTATAATTAGTATGATATTTATTAAAAAAATTAAGGCATCTATAGGTGATTTTCTTGTTTACTTCAAAGAAAAAATTATTCTTAGAAAACCATTAACTATTTTAATGTATCACTCTGTAAGTGATGCCCCTGATTTTTTTACTGTAAGGCCAAGTGATTTTGAATGGCAGATGGAATATCTTTATGAGAATAATTATCATATAATATCTTTTCCGGAAATATTAGAAAAATTAGAAAAAAAACAAAAATTACCGTCTCGTAGCGTTATTATTACCTTTGATGATGGTTATGAAGATAATTACCTTACTGCTTTTTCTATTCTCAGGAGGTATAATTTCCCCGCTACCATATTTTTAACAACTAGCCGGATTAATGATAAAGATTATACTAATAAAAGAAATAAAAAACTTCCGATGCTTAATTGGGGTCAGATTCAAAAGATGTATAAATCTGGTTTTATAGATTTTGAACCTCATACTGTTTCTCATCCCCGACTTTCACAAATGACTATAAAACAGGCAAGAATAGAGATAGAAGAATCTAGAAAAGAAATTGAGAAACGCCTTGGTAAAGAATGTAATCTTTTCGCTTATCCTTATGGCGACTATAATAATCAGGTTTTGGAATTGATAAAAGAGCTCGGTTTTCGGGCGGCATTAACAACAAAAAAGGGTTTTATAAAAAATAATAATCAGATATTTTGTCTACGCAGAAATTCAATTGATTCTTTAGTAGGAAAATTAAGATTTAGATTGAAAATATGAAATACTTTTACTTCTTCAATTTTATAGAACAAGTTTTTAGTGGAAATACTATATATAGAATTCTTTTTAATTGGCGCGTTAAAAAAAATTGCAAAAATTTAATAGGTAAAGTTTTAGACTTAGCTAGCGGTAGCGATCCGAGCTACCATCGGTATTTACCATCGGGAATAAAAATTATTAAAAGTGACTATCAGCAAAAAGATGGTATTGATAAAGTTGTTGATTTTAATCAAAAATTACCTTTTGCTGATAACTCAATTGACAATATTTTATTTTTTAATGCATTATATATAGTTGAAGATAGGATTAGATTATTTATGGAATTAAAAAGGATTTTAAAGCCGGGTGGTATAATTTTTTTATCTTCCCCTTTTATTGCCAATGAAATGCCAGAGCCCCATGATTATTGTCGTTTAACTTTTGAGGGATTGGAACAAGAATTTAGAATGGCTGGATTTATAAATTTTAAGATAGAGAGGTTTGGTGAGAGATTTACAGCCGCGGTTTATTTAGTATCTCCTCTATTATTTTTTAATATTATTAGGTTAATTATTTATAGTATAAGCATGTTATTAGATATGATAATATCAAAAAAAATAAGACAAAAAAATCCAACCCCTCTTGGATATTTTGTTATTATTGAAAAATGAGTATAAACCAAGACAAAAAAATAAAGATAGTTATCGTGATAAACGACTTTCTTGTTGGTGGCGCTCAAAAACAAATTGTTAGGCAATTAGATTTTTTTGATATCAACAAGTTTGATTTTTGTCTAATAACATTATTTGAATTTCCAAATAGACCAAATTTATATCAAGAATTACCACCATGGTTGCCTATTTATAGGTTACAATTTAAGAACTTTTTTGATTTGGTTTCCTGGTTTAATTTATTAAAGATATTATTTAAAATCAAACCAAATATAGTAATATCACATTTGTTTTTTAGTAATACGGTAGTTAGGATATTAAAACCACTTTTAAAATACAAAATTATCATCTGTGAACATAATACTTATATTAATAAAACAAAACTGCAGATTTTTTTAGACAAATTGTTATCAAAATTAACTTATAAAATAGTAGCTGTATCAAAAACGGTAGCAGAATTTACTTCCAAGCAAGAAAATATTCCAAAAGAAAAGTTTGTTATCATTCATAATGGAATTAATCTAGAAGCGATACAATTACAATTTAAAAAATTACCAGAAAAAGATGTTTTAAAAAACAAACTCGGATTTTCTAAAGATGATAGGATTATAATTAATGTTGGGCGTCTTACTTCTCAAAAAAACCATAAACTGCTTCTCGATGGATTCAAGTTGTTTCAAAAATCAACTTTAGGTTATAAGCTTATAATTTTAGGAGACGGGGCTCTTCGCGAAAGTTTAGAAAAATATGTTATCGAGAATGATTTCGGTAACTCAGTAGTATTTTTAGGAATACGTTTTGATGTTATATCTTATTATAAAATAGCCGATTTTTTTGTTTCTACTTCGATTATAGAAGGTCTTAGTGACGCATACCTTGAGGCATTTGCTTGCGGACTTCCTTTGGTTGCTACCAAAACCGCTGGGACAGACGAGCTTATTATTGAAGGCAAAAACGGTTTTTTTATTAATGAATTTTCTCCAAATGTTGTGGTTGAGAGCATGATAAAATTATTGAATTGTAATTTTGATTTACTGAGAAAAAATACTCTGCGATGTATTAAAAATTTTGATATTCGGATTACTGTCCAGAAATATACCTCACTTTTTTATGAAAGCATTGAAAATGATTAGAGAAAAATTAAACAATTATGGAGTTAAAAAATTACCTCTTCTTTTTTTAAGAAGGGTTATTTTGTTACAGTCAGCTTTGTTTTTGAAGTTTAATATATTTTATTGGTTTAAAAGATTAATATTTGGTTCTGTCGTAGTAAAAGATGTGAATGGATTTAAGATGTATTTAAATCTTAAAAGTGATACAGGCATATCGAAAGATTTATTTATATTTAAAAAAAGAGAATATTTATCAACCGATTTTTTGCAAAATCAAAATTTTATAAATCCTGGTGATGTTATTTTGGATATAGGAGCAAATATCGGATACTACGCCCTACTTGAATCAAGATTAACGGGGCCTAGAGGTATGGTATATGCAATTGAACCAGTTTTAAATAATTATTATACCTTAAAAAGTAATGTGGAGCTAAATGATATTAAAAATATAAATATGTTTAAATTAGCTATAGGGAATAAAAACGGTAAAGATTATATATATGTTGCAAAAATGGGAAATATTTCATCATTAATTTATAGAGAAAAAATTAAGTTTATAAACAAAGAAAAGGTCCAAATTACAACCATAGATAATTTTATTTCTAAGCAACAAATAAAACCAAATTTTATAAGGATGGACGTTGAAGGTTATGAAACAGAAATTATTCAAGGGGCGCGAAAAACCCTTCTAATATATAAACCCAAACTTTTTATTGAAGTACATCCTCATTTAATTACCCCAGAAAATTTAGAAAAAATGTTTTTAACTATAAAAGAGAGTGGGTATAAAGATGCTGTTGTAATTAAAGAAAAGAGTTTGATTTGGATAACAAAACATGGAGAGATTAAGCCAATTTTACTATATCTTACCAAAAAGATTGAAGCAGACAATTGTGAAGTATTGGGAATTGGAAGCATAGAACATATGACTATTGAAGCGCTATGTAAAAAACTTTACAATCGAGGAAGTGCATTCCACTTATTTCTTACATAAATTTTAGTCACCATGAGGGTTTGTCTTTTTTGCTGCTATAAAAAAATAGAGTAAAAATAAAAATGTAGCTTAAGAATTCTGTAAATATAAGGCTTATTATAGCTCCCAAAATATTAAATTTTGGAACTAATATTATTAAAAGAAATATTTTAATGATTGATGTTAAAAAATTAAATATATAAAGTTCTTTTTTCTTTTTTTGGGACTCAAGGAATAATCTGAAAAGCACTTTAGGGACAAGAATTATTACTAAAGCATATAGTTGCGAATAAAATAGAGCCTTGCTATACGCAGGGAAAAATATATTAAAAAGATAACAAGAAAACCAGAGATATAATAGAAAAATAAAAATTAAAAGAAATGAAGATATAGTAATTTTCCTTCTTATTCCTCGTCTAACGTCTTTCGAATTTCTCTTGCTAAATTTCGGCAGAATCAAAAGACTAGTTTTTTTTAAAATTGTTTTTATCTGTTCCGGTGGGGCGATGGCGACAGAATAAATTGCTACTTGAGCGGGGCCGAGATAATGGAAAAGCAAAACTTTATCGATTTGAGAGGCAACAGCACCGATTATATCCATTAAGCTTAAATGCTTGCCGTAAGAAATTGTTTGCGGGTCTTGTTGAGAGTTGGGGGGAAATTTTTTAAGGGTGATTTTAAGGAAAATGAAACGAAGTAAAGTCCAAGAAGCAAAATAGGCAAGTAAAATTAGAAAGAGATTTTTGGTTAAAAATAAGGTAAAAATTAGCGAAGCAATGGCGATGATTTGAGAGATAATGTAATATTTAGTTGAAATATCAAAAAGTTTCTTGCCTTGAAGAAGGGCGTCGTAAATGCCAAATGAATCCATAAAAGGCAGAAAGGCCGCAGAAATAGAAAAGGCAATCGTTAAGGTAAGATTATTCTGAAAATAATAATAGCCGGCTAAAATTAAACTTGCTAATCCGCCAAATAATCCCCAGCGGATTTTTGTTTTTAAGGCTGGTATAAAAGAGCCTTCATATCCGCGCGCAACTGCCTGAACT
>CAYMCB010000022.1:0-9408 GCA_964388895.1 uncultured Candidatus Saccharibacteria bacterium | reverse complement strand
TAATTCTCTTGTGCCTCATACTTTTGGCACTTCTTGTTCCGATAGCAAAGGACAAAAAGGCTTGTATGGGAAAGATGGAATTTGCTATACTTGTTCTGAAGGGAGAGCGACTATAAATCGCGAAGGCAATTGTTCAAGTAGTATCTCCGGAGTATACTGCTGTACTCAAAAAAATGAAAAAGACCAGAAAGATGAAAAAGATCAAAAATGTGTCTCTACTGGATGTGAGCCCGGCTGGTGGTGCTCAGGCTATTATTATATAGATGGACAGCAAATTAATGTTCCGGGATTATGCTTTCCTACGCATCCTCGAAATATTTATCCAAGTTGGGTAGGCACTTGTAGGCAATGCCTTTGATTTTTAAAAAAAGAAAACATAAGGGTTATTATGTTTTAAATAAATATTTAATTTGTTAATGTAAAAAACATATGAGTATTGAGAAAAGTAATGTAGAAAAAAATAGTTTCCCGGAAGAATTAGAATCTATACCAGGATTAGAAGATAATTTATCACCCGAAGAAGCCAAATTATTAACAGATATGTGGGAAAAGCTTCCATTTGCATTGCAACAAAGATGGTCAAACCAATGGCTGGAAAAAGATACAACAAAAGAAGAAATTTTTTCTGATTTGGAAAGAATACTTTCTGCGCGGGAAAAAAAAGGTGATAAAGTGGTGAGAGGTTATCATGTTAGCCGCTTTGATCTGCCGGTAGGGAGTTATTTACATCCTGATGAAAACGGAGAAGTATATTATAGCGAAAACATAAAAAAACTTTATGGGAAACCTGGCGGTGGCTTTATATATGTTGTAGATGGAACAAGTAAAGACAAATTAATAGATGAAAATTTAGGATGGAGAAAAACAAAAGGAAAATTATTAATTGTGAAAAAATATCCGATAAACGAAGAGACTCAAGAACAATTAGGATTTGCTTTTGGCTCGTGTGAGTATCATTAAAAATATCCCCTAAATCATATTTATGATATAGGGGATTTAAAGTAAACGCTAATGAATTTTTGCAGCTGCCTTGGCAGCCAGCAAAACAATTTTTCTTAAATACTTTTCAGTTTCTGGAAATTTTAATAGGAACAGCAGCTGGAAAAAATGTGCATCAGCGTTTTTTGGTTCTCCTTTTGCAAGCGAGAACCAAAATTTTTTCAAACCATCTTTTAGTAATTCTGGATTTATTTTTCCGTCTTTGCCAAAGGAATTTCTTATTATCGGAGCCAAATCTCGAAAATAGGCTACGATTAAAGGGTTGAAGGTGAGGTCATTTCGTTCATTTTGTTCTTGTTCGGCTTCAGCCTTTAAAATAGCTTCGCATATTTTTTTAATATCTTCATGTTCGAAAATCATTTTTCCCTCCTTTCTAAATCATTTTTCCCTCCTTTCTTATTTTTTAGTAACATATTATTTTTAAATATTTTGGAACTAAAAATATAATAACAGAAAAATTATATTTTGTAAAGAGCTTATTCTATGGTATTCTATAAAACGTTTATTTGGTCGCATACGAAATCGGGGACTATGGGCTAGGGTTTTGATAATCTTAAAAAATCTAGTATGTTAAAACTAAATTCAATGAAAATAAAAGAATCAACGATTAAGGAAACCTGCTTGGTTGGCATAGTTTAGCATAGATTTTTATAAAAATTTTTAAAAAATATGAGGGCGTGATTTGACAGCCCATTTTTTCTTTATTAATATATCAATATAAATTGATATATTATGGGTTCGAAATATTGCCAAAACAATCAAAAGCTAAAAGATATTAGACGGGCTATTGATTTTTTGAAAACAATAGCAGATAAAAACCGTTTTAAAATTCTTTGTGCTCTTGAAGATGGCGAACAATGTGTTTGCAAAATTTGGCAGAATTTAGGCATTCGTCAAAATCTTGCCTCGCATCATTTAAATATCTTAAAAAATATGGGTTTAATTAATTCCCGCAAAAAGGGAGTTTGGGTTTTTTATTCCCTCAACCAGAAAAAAATAAAATCGCTCAAAACTTTATTAAATAACTTTTTGAACAGAAATTAATAAATTAAAAGTAAATATAAAAATAAATATTATTAAGTTAACAAAACTATGAAAATTGAAGTTTTAGGCTCGGGTTGCCCGACCTGTAAAATGTTATTTGAGATAACAAAAAAAGCCGTGAAAGAGCTGGGATTGAATGTTGAAGTTGATTATGTTAACGACATTCAAAAAATTATTCAAATGGGTGTCATGCAAATTCCCGTGCTGGCAATTAATGATAAGCCAGTATTGACTGGATTCACGTCGGATATTGAAAAAATCAAAAAAGTTATCCAGGAGAATTTATAATTAATAAATTAATAAAAATAAAAATTTATGAATTTATTTTATCCTGTGGAGCTTTTCGCTCGCTGGTTAACTTATTCTGTTTTTTCGATTACTCCCAAAACCTATTTAGGTGAAGCGGTTAATTTTTTTATTTACGATACCATTAAAATTTTTATTTTACTGGCCATAATAGTTTTTGTGGTCTCTGTTATTCGTTCTTTTTTGCCACCGGAAAAAATTCGCTTCATTTTATCCAGTAAAAGCAAATACACGGGTAATGTACTTGCGTCAATTTTAGGCATTATCACGCCGTTTTGCACTTGTTCTGCTATCCCTTTATTTTTGGGATTCGTGCAAGCTGGGGTGCCTTTGGGAGTGACTTTTTCTTTTTTAGTAGCTTCACCAATGATTAACGAAGTAGCTTTAGTTTTACTTTTAGGAATGTTTGGCTGGAAAATTGCTTCTATTTACATTGTGAGCGGTTTATTGATTGCTATTTTTTCAGGCATTATTATTGGGAAAATGAAAATAGAAAGCTTAGTTGAAACATTTGTTTTGGCAAATAAAATTAATTCGCAAACCGTTTCAGTTAATCTTGCATGGAGAGAGAGGCTGCTGGACGCCAAGGATTATACTTGGGATATTATAAAGAAAGTTTGGTTGTATATTGTTATCGGTATTGGTATTGGCGCCTGGATTCACGGTTATATACCAACAGATTTTTTAGCCCATTATCTTAGTGCCAACAACTGGTATGCTGTGCCGCTGGCAGTTGTTGTAGGTATTCCACTTTATTCAAATGCAGCGGGTATCATTCCGCTTGTCAGTGTTTTAACGGAAAAAGGTGTGGCTTTAGGCACAACATTGGCATTTATGATGGCAGTAACTGCTTTATCATTGCCTGAATTTATGATTTTAAGAAGGGTGATGAAAATAAAATTAATTATTATCTTTGCTAGCGTTGTTGGGCTGGGAATTTTGTTTACTGGCTATTTATTTAATGGGTTAATTGGTTGATTAGGATATTAAAAAGCAACTAGCGCAAGTTAATATAAAAATATAAATGACAACTTTTATAGTTTATGATAAAATAAAATTCTATGACGCAAACTAAAATTGAGGTTGAGAATTTAGTAAAAAAATTTAATGGTTTTGTTGCTGTTGATAGCATCTCTTTTTCAGTTCGAGTGGGAGATGTTTTTGCTTTTTTGGGGCCAAACGGGGCAGGTAAAACTACAACTATTAAAATGTTAACTACTCTTTTGAAACCGACAGCAGGAACAGTAAAAATTGCCGGATTTAATGCCGTAGAAAATCCTCAGGAAGTGCGGAAAAAAATTGGTATAATTTTTCAGGATCCCAGTCTCGATGATGAATTAACAGCTTGGGAAAATATGGAATTTCATGGCGTGCTTTACCGAGTGCCTAAGAATTTAAGAAGAGAAAGAATTGAGGGATTGATGAAATTTGTTGAACTTTGGAATAGGAAAAATGATTTGGTTAAAAATTTTTCCGGAGGGATGAAAAGGAGATTAGAAATTGCCCGAGGGTTAATACATCACCCCGAGATTTTATTTTTAGATGAGCCGACTTTAGGATTAGATCCTCAGACAAGAAACCATATTTGGCAGTATATAAAGAAATTGTGCCAAGAAGAAAAAATGACGATATTTTTTACTACACATTACATTGAAGAAGCGGAAAAAATGGCTAATTCTATATGTATTATTGATCAAGGCAAAATTGTAGCCAGGGGTACTCCTCAGGAATTAAAAGACGAAACTTCTAGTAATTCTTTGGAAGAAGCATTTTTAAAAATTACGGGTCACACTATTCGCGAAGAAAAGATTAATGGCGTTGATCGGCTGCGTTTAAGAAGAAAAATAAGAAGATAAATCAAAAAATGTCAACAATTTATATCCTTTGGTTAAGACAAATAAAAAGGTATTATCGCTCTAAATCAAGGGTAATTGGTTCCTTGACCCAACCTTTTTTTTTTATTGGCTTTAGGATTTGGTTTCGGCCCGGTTTTCCAGAGGGCCGGCGGTGGCAATTATATTAATTTTTTAGCGCCGGGTATTATTTCTATGAGTGTTTTATTTTCGGCTTTATTTTCTGGTATTGAAATTATTTGGGATAGGCAATTTGGTTTTTTAAAAGAAACTTTAGTGGCGCCGGTTTCCCGATTAGAAATTATGGTGGGCAGAACTTTAGGGGGCGCCACGGTCGCTATGATTCAAGGCATTATTGTCTTATTAATTTCTTTTTTTATTGGATTTAAGTCTTTTAATATTAAAGGAATTTTTTTAAGTCTTATTTTTATGTTTTTGATTGCTGTTTTATTTACCGCCTTAGGAACCGCTATTGCCTCTTTTTTAGAAGACATGCAGGGATTTCAATTAATTATGAATTTTTTGGTAATGCCTTTATTTTTTCTTTCTGGCGCTCTTTTCCCGTTTGAAGGATTGCCTAAAGCGCTGGCATTTATAGCCAGAATTAATCCTTTATCTTATGGCGTTGATGCATTAAGAGCTTGTCTCGTTAATAATTCTTATTTTGGGTTAGGTAATGATTTTGTAGTCCTATTAATTTTAGTTGGTGTTTTGTTTGCAGTTGGCTCTTATTTATTTTCAAAAATACAAGTATAAAATAAATAAAAAAATAATAAAACTTAATAAAGATATGAAAAACAAAATAATCATTCCTACAATTTTATTTGGCGTAGTCTTTGCAGCGGCAATAACTATTCTTTTTCAAAATAAAGAAAAAAAATTAACGGATTATACTCAAGAAAATATTTATGTTACAGGAAATACAGAAAATACAGAGAAAGAGAATATAAAGAACATAGAAAATGACGGTGGGCAAGAAGCAGCTTTAATTCTCTATTATGGTGATGGCTGTCCTCATTGTGCCGTTGTAGAATCTTATATAAAAGATAATAAAATAGATGAAAAATTATCTTTAACGCAAAAAGAAGTTTATCATAATAAAGCAAATTCTGAAGAGTTGTTTGAGAAAGCAAAAATTTGTAGTATCAATGAAAATTATATCGGTGTGCCTTTTTTATGGGATGGGGCAAAATGCTATATAGGAGATGTTGAGATAAAAAATTTTTTAAATCAAAAAATTAATGAGAAAGAAAATAAATAAAGCCTGGTTTTGTTTAGCTGCTTTTTGGGGATTTTTTTGGGCGAAAACATCTTTAGCGGTTTGCCCGCTCTGCACAGTAGCTGTAGGGGCGGGCATTGGTTTGTCTCGCTGGCTAGGCATTGACGACTCTATAACCGGGCTTTGGATAGGCGGGCTCTTGGTTTCTTTAATTAGTTGGACAGAAGGTTGGTTAGAAAAAAAGAATATCCGTTTTAGGGGCAGAATTTTAGTAAATATTTTTGTTTACTATAGTTTAGTTCTTATCCCTCTTTATTATTCGGGTATTATTGGGCATCCGATGAATACTCTTTGTTTTTGCGGTTTAGACAAACTTCTTTTTGGTATAATTGTGGGAAGTGCATCTTTTTGGTTTGGCGCCAGTTGGTATTCTTATCTTAAAGAGAAAAATCAAGGCCGGGCATATTTTCCTTTTCAAAAAGTTTTTATGCCTATCGCGCCTTTAATTTTGCTTAGCATAATTTTTTATTTTTTAACAAAATAATAAAAAATAATTTATAAAAATATGCCAGAAAATAATTTAATTAAAAACCTTGAAGAATTTGTCCAAAAAGTTGATGAAGTAAAAAAACAAGACAAAATGGATTTATCCTCTGATCAGGATTTAAGCATCGCTATTATGAACTTGGTTTCTATTGAAGAACATTTTTTCTTTACCGGAGCAAAAACCGGCAAAAAAGAATATTATGATTTATTAAACGAAGCCCGTTCAATAAGGAAAGAATTATTAAAAAAATTAATCAAAGAATATGAAGGCGAAGTTTGGTGCATTTCTAAACATCTTTTAGCGGCCTCAATGAGATTAATGGAAGTTGGCACTAAGCAGCTAGGAATAGGTAAAAAAGAAGAAGCCTATGATTTGTTTAAAAAAGCTTATGATCTTTATTCTCTTTTTTGGGGTTTAAACATGAAGCTGATAGCCACAGAAGATATTAAAAAAATTGACGAAGACGCCTTAAATAAACACGATCAGGAAAAGAAAGGATTTATAGGAAAATTAGGAGATTTAGTTAGGAAGGTGATTGATTGTTGTATTGAGTAATAAGTGATATAATGATACCAAAAGGCATAAAGAGGCAAGAAGTATAATAAAATAAATTATTTTTATGAATAACAAAACAAAAATAGTTATAATTATTGGGATAATTTTAATTTTGGCGCTAGCCGCGTTAGCGTACTTTGCTATAAATAAGAAAAAAACCGATAAATCTAATGTAGGCGTAGAAATAAAAACCGTAGAAGAAAAGACCGAAAAAAAGCTGGAAGCGGTTTTTAATCCCGTAGCGGAAAAACTTAGAGAAGATATGCCTAAAACTAATCCTTTTGAAGCTGATATTAATCCTTTTAATGCCTACAAAAATCCTTTTAAATAATTTACATTCTAATTGATTATTTATTTTTTAAAAATATGTTTAAAAAATATTTTTCTTTATTATTTTTTCCAATAGGATTTTTTTTGTTATATTTTCTTGCTTTTGACGTTCAAGCAATAAATACTCCAGATAGCCTTAATTATCCGATTGCTGAATTGGGCAATTGCGAAAATAAGGAAAATTGCCAACTTTATTGCGAGCAAGTTGACAATATGGAGTCTTGTATAAATTTTGCTGAAAAGAATGATTTGATTAGTCCCAACGAAGCGACTATAGCCAAAAAAGCTATTGTTAAAATAAAAAACAAACAAACACCCGGTGGGTGCAATAGCAAAGAATCTTGTGAAAATTTTTGCAAAAATAATCTCCAAAATTTAGATTCTTGTATTAGTTTTGCTGAAGAGATTGGTGTTTCAGATCCTGAAATTATTCAAGCTAAAAAAATTGCTGCTGCTTTAAAAAAGGGCGCCAATCTGCCGGGAAGCTGCAATGGTAAAATAGAATGCGAAACATATTGCCAAGATATAAATCATTTAGACGAATGCTTATCTTTTGCTGAGGCGGCGGAAATTTTGACCAAAGAAGAAATTAGTGAAGCTAAAAAAGTGGCCCCCTTTTTAAAGAGCGGAGCAATGCCCGGCGGCTGCCAAACAAAAGCTTCTTGCAGTGAATATTGCAAAGATGAAAATCATTTTGAAGAATGCCTTAACTTCGCTGAAAAAGCTCAATTAATAAATAAAGAAGAAGCGGAAATTGCTCGCAAAACTGGTGGCAAGGGACCCGGAAATTGTCGCAGTAAAGCCGAATGCGAAGCTTATTGCAATCAAGACGAAAATGCCCAAACTTGTGCTGATTTTGCTATCGAAAAGGGTTTGGTAAGCGAAGATGAGATAAAAAAAATTAAAGAAGGAGCAAAAGAAATTGCCTCAGGTTTAAACAGAGCCCCTCAAGAAGTTAGAGGAGAAGTTGAAAAATGTTTGAATGAGTTATTTAATGGTAACATTTCAATGGTTTTATCAGGACAGAAAGCTATTACCAAAGAAAAAGGAGAGAAAATCAATAATTGTTTTCAAAGCGTTATAGGTGATTATGTCAGATCCAAGTCTCAACAAGGGGCATCTGCTGGCCGTCCTGACTTAAATAATCCACCAGATATTAATGAAATTATGAAGGATCAGGATATAGAAGGTGCGCCGCCCGAAGTTCAAGAAAAAATAAGAAACGAGATTCAGGAAAAAATACAACAAAAGCAACAAGAGATTGTTGAACAAAAAAAGAGAGAGATACAATCACAGATGCAAAATCAGATTCAAAATCAGATTCAAAACGCTCCCCCCGGCGGTCAACCATCTATTGACATTCCTAATCTTCCCAATGTCCCAACAGTGCCAGAAGGATCAGTTCCCGTTCCTTCAATTCCTTCTTCAAATAATATTAATTATCAGCAAGGGCAGCCACCGGCAAATATTCCGATACAAACCGGCCCGCCTTGCCATTCGGATGAAGAGTGTCGAGCTATGTTTGGTGGCGGCCGTTAACTAATGAAAATATTCTATTTTTAGAAATAAAAATCGCTCGAATTAATTTTTAATTTGAGCGGTTTTTTTTATGATATTTTTTTCTAGCAGGATTATTTTTCCTATTAAAAAATTATCTATTTATATTTGGTTTTTTATGAAGATAATTATGGCAATATTTATTTTTTTGTTTTTTTATGATTAACTTTAGGTTAGTATGCTAATAGTCAAAATTCTTGGTCTCATAGATTTATTAGCAGCTTTTCTTTTACTAGCAATGGCTGCAGGAGTAGAAGCTCCTCTAGAAGTTTTGATTTTTATTCCCGTCTGTTTGTTTTTAAAAGCTAGTATTACTTTGGTCGATTTGGGCGGAATGACTGATCTAGCAATTGGTATAATTTTAGTTTTAAGTATTTTCTTTAATCTCCATCCATATATTTTGTATTTAGGAGCTGCATTTATTGGTTTAAAGGGGTTACAAAGCTTAATCTAAAGGGGTTAGAAAGCAATGGTATGTTAAAATTAATTTAGACGTTATTATTAAAATTATTAAAATAATTATTAAAAATTAAATTCAAAATTATGTCAGTTAGAAATCCTATTATTAGGACAATTTATCTTTATATGTTTTCACTTTTAGGACTTACGCTTTTAACTGTGGGAGCTGTAAGGTTTTTAGATATGGGGCTTAAAACTTACATTTTCAAAATGGCGGATGAAGAACAAAGACTTTATAGCCGAAATGCTTATCCTGCTATTCCTTGCTCTTTGGAAAAATTTGAAAATATATCACAAGACAATCGATTTAGCGAAGAAGAAGTGAAAGCTATAAAATTATGGTTAGCCGAATATCAGACTCAGAAAGAAAAAGCAGAAAATTTTGATTATGTGAAAGCGCAGCGTCACCGCGAGGCTTCAATGAATTTAGCCTTGATTATTGTTGGGCTACCACTTTATTTATATCATTGGGGCATTATTCGCCAAGAGGTAAAAAAGAATCAAGCGAATCAAACAATGGCGGCAAATATTTAAGATTT
>CAYMCB010000021.1:0-10014 GCA_964388895.1 uncultured Candidatus Saccharibacteria bacterium | reverse complement strand
CATAATAAAATTTTTATGTTAAATTTTAAAAGATGGAAACTAAGGAACTCAGAGAAAAATATTTAAATTTTTTTAAGAGTAAAGGCCACAAAATTTTGCCTTCGGCTTCTTTAATTCCTGAGAATGATCCAACAGTGCTTTTTACGACAGCAGGAATGCACCCCTTGGTACCTTATCTTTTAGGGGAAAAACATCCTCAGGGCAAACGTTTGGCTAATTATCAAAAATGTATTAGAACTGGCGATATTGATGAAGTTGGCGATAACCGGCATTTAACTTTTTTCGAAATGTTAGGGAATTGGTCGTTAGGTGATTATTTTAAAAAAGAAGCAATTACTTGGAGTTTTGAATTTCTGACCAGCAAAGAATGGCTAGGAATGGATCCGGCCAGATTATACGTAACAGTTTTCATGGGGAATGAGGAAATTGCGCAAGATCAGGAATCGATTGAACTTTGGAAAGAGTGTTTTAGATCAGTTGGCATCGAAGCGGAAATTTGTTCCTATGGAGAAAAAATTGCGGGTAAAAAAAACTATCGAATCTTTCTTCTGCCGGCTAAAGATAACTGGTGGGGACCAGCAGGAGAAACTGGCCCCTGCGGTCCTTGCACTGAAATGTTCTATGATACCGAACCCCAAAAGGGAATATTGCGGGGAACTTTTGACGAAGAAGTAGAGTCTTTTCGGCTGATGGAGGTTTGGAATGATGTTTTTATGGAATTTAATAAAAACGCGGCGGGTAAATTTGAAAAGCTGCCGATGCAAAACGTAGATACCGGTATGGGGTTAGAAAGAACGATTTCAGTTTTAAATGGTAAAAAAGATGCTTTTGACAATGAATTATTTTGGCCAATTTTTGTAAAAATAGAGGAGCTATCAAATAAAAGGTATGGTAATTCTCAGGAAACAGATAAAAACTTTAGAATAATCGCTGATCATCTAAAGGCTGCTACTTTTATTTTAGGCGACGAAAAAGCAATAACTCCATCTAATGTAGGGCAAGGTTATGTTCTACGCCGAGTGATAAGACGAGCAGTGCGGTATGGCAAACAGCTTGGCATAAACAATATTTTTTCTTTTAAAATTGCGGAAGAAGTTATAAGAATTTATGAAGAAGTTTATGGAGAATTGAAAAAAAATAAAGAATTTATTATCAACCAATTAATTAAAGAAGAGGAAAAATTTAACGAAACCCTTGAAAGAGGATTAAAAGAATTTGAAAAAATGAAATCAAAAATTAAGGTCAGCTTTAGTTCAGCAGATTTTGGTATTTCCGGGAAAGACTTATTTTCTCTTTATTCTACCTATGGTTTTCCGGTAGAATTAAGCTTTGAGGAAATCGAAAAAATATTCAAGGAAGAAAATATAGAAATTCCTAAAGAGGTAAAAGAAAGATTTTTAAAACAATTTCACGAAGCGCTAAAAGAGCATCAAGAACTTTCCCGAACCGCTTCAGCCGGTATGTTTAAAGGGGGATTAGCGGATGCCAGCGAAGCGACTATTAAATATCACACCGCCGCGCATCTGATGCTAGCAGCTTTGCGGCAGGTTTTAGGAGAGCATGTGGTTCAAAAAGGTTCAAATATTACCGCTGAACGATTAAGATTCGATTTTTCGCATCCGCAAAAAATGACGCCAGAGCAAATAAAACAGGTTGAGGATATAGTTAATGAAAAAATACAAGAAGACTTACCGGTAATTTGCGAAGAGATGAGTCTGGAAGAAGCAAAACAGAAAGGCGCTATGGGTGTTTTTGAATCAAAATATGGCGAAAGAGTAAAAGTTTATTTTATCGGCGATTCTTCGGCAGGATTAGGTGGATTTTTTTCCAAAGAGATTTGTGGCGGGCCGCATGTTGAGCGCACAGGAGTTTTAGGGAGATTTAAAATTCAAAAAGAAGAATCTTCTTCGGCTGGCGTGAGGAGAATTAAGGCGACTTTAGAATAAAAGCAACCTGTTAATATCTTTGTTTGTCTGGAGGCATTTTTTGTTTTATAATATTTATAATAAAAGAAAAGAAGTTTGATGAGGAAAGTTATAAAAATAAAAAATAACGAAGATATCACGGAAGTTATTGAGAAACTTTGGGAAACTGGAGCTGAAGAAATTTATTTTATCGTTCCTCAAGGAGCATCTTTAGTAAAAAACATTATCGCTTTGAAGCTTTTAAAGCGGGAGGCTGATCGTTTAGGTAAAGAAGTTATTTTGGTGACGAGAGACGAAATTGGTCGTGAAGCCGCAAAAAGAGCCGGCTTGATTAGTCGGGTTTCTTTGCCACGTTTTTCTGACGAAAACGGAGAAGAAGAAGTTCTTCATGAGGTTCCTTCAAAGAAGTTTGAATCTTTCTTGCAAGAGGAAGTTAAGGCGCGCCGCAGCAATGCTTTGTCTCAAGAAAAAATGATGAGCGATATAAAAGTTCGAAAAACTTTAGAAGAAGTTCAATTAACGGAAGATTCAAGTTCGCATCTCTTAGAAGAAAAAAAAGAAAAAACACTTCCAGATACAGAATCAGCTTTAGATTTGGAAGAAAAATCTGATTTGGCTTTAAAGGAGGAAATAGAAAAATTAGACGAAGAATTATCAAAAATTCATTTAGAGGAAAAAGAAGAGACGGCATTGCCAGAAATAGATGATTTTTCGGAGGAGGAGCAAGAGGAGGAGAAAAAAGAAGAAACTCAAAGACAAAGAGAAAGCGACTTAGAGCGAGAGGAAAACTTTCCTATAAAGAAAATGGGAAAAGACGAAAAATTGGAAGCTTTTTTTAATAAAAAATTTTTATCTGGTTGGAAATTCAAAAATAAAGAAAGAAAAAAAGATATAATTGAAAAAACAAATTTTTCCTGGACAGGTAAATTTATTTACGGACTTAGCGGACTAGCGGTTGTGGTAACTCTTTTGGTCCTGTATTTCATCTTGCCGAAAGCAGAGATTATTATTTATCCAAAAACGGAAAGCGTAAATGAAGAATTATCGGTAACAGCTGGCAAAGGAGTTAGTAAAGTAGATGTGACTCAAAATAAAATTCCTGCTCAACTTATTCAATTAGAAAAAAAAGAAACAAAAGAATTTTTAACTAGCGGCGAGCGCCAGGTAAATGAGAAGGCGACTGGAAAAATTTCAATTTATAATGAATATAGCTCCAGTCCCCAGACTTTAGTGGAAAAAACTCGTTTTGTCTCTGAAGAAGGAAAAGTTTTCCGGACTTTAAAAACGGTTGTAGTGCCAGGCGCTAAAATTCAAGATGGCAAAATTGTCCCAAGCTCTGTTGAAGTTGAAGTAGTAGCCGATCAACCTGGCGAAGAATACAATATTGGGCCCAGCCGTTTTGCTATTCCTGGATTTGCTGGTACGCCAAAATACAATGCTTTTTACGGTAAATCTTTTTCGGCAATGACTGGCGGGGCTTCTGGTTTAAGAAAAGTAATAACTCAGGAAGACTTTGATAATAACAAAGAGAAAATTTGGTCGGAATTAAAAACTAGTCTAGAACAAGAATTAAAGAGTCAAGTGCCCGAAGGAATGAAAATACTTGAAGGGAGTTTTTTTGAAGAATTGGTTAGCGTAGAATCATCGGCTAGTGTTGGTTCGCCGGCAGAAACTTTTTCTTTAACGGTTAAGGGTGTGGCAAAAATAATCCTATTTGATGAAGATGATATTTTAACATTAATTAAACAGAAAATAGCCGATCGTTTAAGCGAAAATAAGAAATTAGTTGAAGACCAGATAAACTTTATTTATCAGAATATAAAAGTAGATTTTGCGCGTCAGCAAATAACTTTCAGAGTTATTTTTAATGGAAAAATTGTTTGGTTAATAAAACAGGATGAATTAAAAAAAGAATTAGCTGGTAAAAAAGAAGAGGCTATAAAAGAAATTTTTGATCGTCAAACTGAAGTCAGCCAAGCGAAAGTTGTTTTCTGGCCTTTTTGGGTTTCAAGAGTTCCAGCTAATATTGATAAAATAAAAATTATTATCGAATAAAGTCAAGGCATTGACGAAAAGAAAAATAAGGTTTATACTAGAAAAACTTGGTTTAAAAATTTTTAAAATTTAGAGTGGCAGATAAAAGTCAAATTATAAAAAAAACAGGAACAGTTACAGAAGTATTGCCTAATGCAAATTTTCGAGTCACTTTAGATGAAAATGGCCAGGAGGTTCTAGCACATCTAGCCGGACGTTTAAGAATTAATCGTATAAGGGTTATGTTAGGTGATAGAGTAACGGTAGAAATGACGCCTTATGATGATGCTCGCGGAAGAATTATTTTTCGCGAAAATAATTCAATTTCTTAACGTTGATTGTAAAGTTATTAGATTGGGAAAATAATTAGTTAACTTAACCCATTTACGTGCTAAATAAGCCAGCCCTGTTTAAAACAGGGGGTTTCGTGGAAGCAAAGCGAAACTTGGCGCGTTTAGCGCGTTTTGTATTGCTTTTATAGAAATAAAGAAAAAAAGAGTAACAAATAATATTATGAAAGTTCGTGCTTCAGTAAAAAAAATCTGTCAGAAGTGTAAGATAATTCGTCGCAAAGGAAAGGTGCGAGTGATTTGTGAAATTAAAAAACATAAACAAAGACAAGGATAAATAAAATAAAATTAAAAATTATTTTTTTATTTTTAAGATATAAATTTTAGTTATGCCGCGTATTGCCGGTGTTAATATCCCAGAGAATAAGGTAATTTCTGTAGCCTTAACCTATATTTATGGTATTGGGCGGTCTTTAAGCGCCAAAATTTTAGAACAGGCTAAAATTGATCCGAATTTACGAGCTAATAAATTAACAGCCCAAGAGATTAATCGTTTAAAAGAAATTATTGAAAAGAATTACAAAATAGAAGGCGATTTACGTCGAGAAAAGATGATGAATATTAAACGTTT
The DNA here is from genome assembly GCA_964388895.1 of uncultured Candidatus Saccharibacteria bacterium. Classification (GTDB taxonomy): domain Bacteria; phylum Patescibacteriota; class Minisyncoccia; order Portnoybacterales; family GWB1-42-6; genus CAYMCB01. Next base: position 5,134 of record CAYMCB010000021.1, on the reverse strand, counting down.
AAAAGATATTGGTTGCTATCGAGGCATCCGCCATATTAAAGGGTTACCAGTTAGAGGTCAGAGAACAAAAACTAATACGCGAACCGTAAGGGGTAATGTTCGTAGAACTATGGGTTCTGGTCGGAGAACCTTGCAAAAAACCTAATTCAATATAGTTTTCATTTATTAGTTAACTTTTATGGGTAAGAAAAAAATTCAAAAACAAAGTGAACAGGATGTTTTAAAAGAAACCGAAGTTTTGGAGCAGGCTCAACGTAAGGCTTCGTCTCAACAGGCAGCCAAAGCTAAAGTTATTGAGCAGGCCAATGTTTTTATTCAGTCAACTTATAATAATACTTTAATTTCTATTGCTGACAAAAAAGGCAATGTTTTAGCTTGGTCTTCTGCTGGTTCGCTTGGTTTTAAAGGCCCTAAAAAAGCTACGCCTTATGCTGCCTCTAAAGTAGTAGAGACATTAATGGAAAAAGTCAAAAAAATGTCTTTTCAGGAAGTCGGGATTTATGTTAAAGGAGTAGGAAGTGGGCGTGAAGCTGCTATTAGGTCTTTAGCCTCGCATGGATTAAATATTGTTTTGGTTAAAGATGTAACCCCTATCCCTCATAATGGTTGTCGCCCGCCAAAGCCTCGTCGAGTTTAATGTTTTTATTTTTTTAATATTTTTATGGCAAAAATCACTGATGCAAAATGTAAACTTTGTCGTCGTCAAGGAGAAAAACTCTTTTTAAAAGGAGAGAGATGTTTTTCTCCTAAATGCGCTATGATAAAACGGCCTTATCCACCGGGTGTTCACGGTAGAGACAAGAAACAGTCTGGTCTTTCTGAATATGGCCGACAATTGCGAGAAAAGCAACGTCTTAAAAGAATTTATGGGATACTTGAGCGGCAGATGAAGAAATATTTTTTAAAAGCTCAGGCAGCTAAGGGTGATACCCGAGAAAATTTATTGCGCGAGTTAGAGACCAGATTAGACAATGTTGTTTTCCGGTTGGGTTGGGCTACTTCTCGAGCAGCAGCTCGGCAATTAATTAATCATGGATTAGTGTTAGTCAATGGCAGAAGAGTTAATATTCCTTCTTTCCAAGTTAAAAAAGGGCAAATTATTACTTTAAAAGATCGAGTTAAAAATTCTAAGTTAGTTGAAGGATTAATTAATAAACTTAAAAAATATGAACTTCCTGCTTGGCTGAAACAAGATGTTGAAAAACTAGAAGCTCAAGTTTTATCTTTACCGCAAGCTAACGATTTAGGAGAATTAACCCCTATTGGCTTAATAGTTGAATTTTATTCCAGATAATTTTAACTAGTTATAGTTTTATTATTTTTCTGTTTAAATTTTTAATTAAAAAATATGCAAATCAATCTCCCTTCAAAGCCAAAAATAAAAAAACAAGGATCCAATGAAGCGATTTTTGAAATTGAAGGATTGTATCCTGGCTACGGAGTAACTTTGGGTAATGCCTTAAGGCGGGTGCTTCTTTCTTCTTTGCCAGGCGCGGCTGTCGTGGGCGTAAAAATAAAAGGCGTCCATCATGAATTTTCTACTATCCCTTACGTAGTGGAAGATGTCATCGAAATAATTTTAAATTTACGCCGGGTTCGTTTTCGTTTTTTTGCTCAAGAACCAGTAAAATTAATTTTAGAAGCAAAAGGAGAAAAGCAGGTTAAAGCTGGAGATATTCAGACAACTTCCGATGTAGAGGTTATCAATAAAGATCAAGTTATAGCCACTTTGACTGACAAAAAAGCTGAGCTAGAAATGGAGATTGAAATAGATCGAGGTTTAGGTTTTGTTCCTGTAGAAGCGCGTAAGAAAAACAAATTGGAAATCGGCTATATTGCTGTAGATGCTCTTTTTTCTCCAATACGTAAAGTTAATTTTGAGGTAGAAAATATGCGGGTTGGCGATCGGACTGATTTTAATCGTTTGCGTGTTGATATAGAAACGGATGGTAGTTTAACGCCAGAAGAGGCTTTTGAAAAAGCAAATAATATTTTAGTCGAACAATTTAAGAGCCTTGTTGGAGCAGAAGAAGAGAAGAGTGGAGAAAATATTAATAGGGGAGCAGAGGAAAAAGAAGTTTTGGGGGAGGAAGAAAAGAATAAGATAAAAGTCGAAGACTTAAAACTATCAACCCGTACGGTTAATGCCTTAATTGAAGGTGGCGTGAGAACTGTAGGCGGTTTAGTTAAAAAGAGCGAGAAATCGTTGAAAGAATTAGACGGTTTAGGTGATAAAGCTGTCACAGAAATTAAAAAAGCCTTAAAAAAATTAGATTTGGAATTAAAAGAAGAGTAATAATTTTATGCGAAAATTTGGTAGAAAAAAAGATCAACGCAGAGCCTTTCTGAAAAGTTTAGCAGTTAATCTTATAACTTATGGTCGAATTAAAACCACGGAAGCGCGAGCTAAAGAGGTGCGTTCATTGGTTGAGCGTTTAATAACTTATGCTAAAAAAGAAACTTTAGCTGGCAGAAAAAATCTTAATAAATTTTTACCAGATAAAGTTGCCAAAAAGTTAGCTAAGGAAATTGCGCCGCGCTTTAAAGAGCGGCAAGGTGGTTATTTAAGGATTACTAAACTTGGGCAAAGAATGAGCGATAGCGCTAAAATGGTAATTTTAGAATTTGTAGAATAAAAAAATGTTAAAACAGGAAAATAAAAATAATAAAAATGAATATATTTTTGATGCTGCGGGCAAGGTTTTGGGAAAATTAGCGGTTGAAATAGCTGTTTGTTTAAGAGGAAAAAATCAGTCAGGTTTTTTGCCTCATTTAACGCCACAGAATCAAGTTACGGTTTTAAATACTGATAAGATAAAAGTAACCGGCAAAAAACTTATTCAAAAAAAATATTTTCGGCATTCTGGCTATCCGGGTGGATTAAAGGAAGAGAAATTAGAAGATTTAATGCGGCGAGATTCTCGCAAGGTTTTGTGGCTAGCAGTTTATGGTATGTTACCCAAAAATCGTACCCGCGATAAAATAATGAAAAATTTAAAATTATTTAAAGGAAATAAGGAAGAAAAATAATCTTTTTTAAATTATTTTGATTATGGAGAAAAAAAATACAAAAAGCGGAAATCGCGCTAAAAAAATAAAAGAGAAAAAGGAGATTGAAAAATTAATGATAGAAAAAAAAGAGAATAATGCTCAAGAGGAATTAGAATCTAAGACAGCGGTTAAGGAAGAGAAATCTAAAAAAGTTAAACGTTATTTTGAGGCAGTGGGCCGTCGTAAATCTTCAGTGGTTCGGGTTCGGTTATTTACTATTAAGCCTTTTGAGGGAGACGAAGGGAAAATCACAGTCAATGGTAAATTTTATAAAGAATATTTTCCTACTTTTGCCCTCTGGCAAATAGTAGAGTCCCCTTTACGCAAATTAAAATCCCTTAATCGTTTTGAGGTAGTGGCAAAAATAAAAGGAGGCGGAATTGTTGGGCAGGCAGAGGCTTTGCGTCATGGCTTATCAAGAGCTTTAATTATTTTTAATCAGGATTTTCGTAAAAAGCTTAAAAAAGCCGGTTATTTAAAACGTGACCCAAGGGTTAAAGAACGTCGAAAATATGGTTTAAAGAAAGCCAGAAGAGCACCACAGTGGAGCAAACGTTAAGATTAATTGTTTAAACTCAAAAAATAAAACTACAAACAAAGACCCGTTTTATAACGGGTTTTTAGTTATTTAAAACAAGACGAAAAAGATTATTGTTTTGTTTTAAATAGAGGTAGCGGTTGGAAGAATTTAAAAAAATAGAGATATTTTTGTCTTGACTATCAATCAGGTCAACGATATTGCGTAAATCGCGATTATCCAACTCCGTAACTTTTATCTGGTTTTCAACTACAAAAGTCAAATATTCATCATTAGGATAGAAAACAGCCGTTTTGATAGGAGAAGAGAAGCGAATGATTAATTCTTGCTCATTTTTTTGGCGGTAGGGTTGGACTAAAAAGTCTTCTAGCCATTTAACCCAGAGCTCATTTTCTTTGATCCAGAGGATTTTCTTTTCATCAGAAGAGAAATCAGCGAAGTTAGTTTTATCCGATATTTTTTGCCAAGTCTTATCTCCTTTTTGCAGATAAAAAAGCTGGCCATCTTGACCTAAGGCTAAAAAACGATTGCCGCTCAAAGTCTTAATTTCATAATTTTGTTGAGTTGATAAACTATCGCTTGCCAGCTGTTCTTTTATTGAGCCGCTAAGATCAGTCCGCCAAAGAAAAAGGGTGTCTTTTTCTAGATAAAAAATATTTTCATTTTTTAAAAGCCAACCCGCAGCGGTGCTCGTTGTTACTTGAGGGGGGATGCTATTTGCTCCAATTAGATTTTTATTATTTTGAATAACTTCGATTGAAGAAGAGGCGTTTTCGGCTACTAATTCTAAAACTGGGTTTTTAGGGAAAAGAAAGATATTTCTTGCTTCGGTAACTAAGCCGGGTTTAATTTCTAAGGTTTTTTGCCATGGATGAAAGTTTTCAGCGGAGATTTTAACTTGATAAAATCCAGGTAGAAGATGAGAAATTAACCGGGGCGTAGTTTTATTGTTTTTACCATTAATAAAGATTTTTGCGCTCGATGGTTTCGATTTTAAATAGAGAGCGCCAGTCTGTTTAATTGATAAATTTTGCCAGTCGAAAGAATATCCAACAGCATAAAGAACAGTTGGCGGAGTGATTAGGATAAAAATTAGCACTAAACTATAAAAAATAAATCGCCTAGTTGAAAGTTTCATAATTTATGTTTATTTTGTTATCTTTAGTGTATATGAAAATTAATAAAAATAAAAGGATAAAAGACTTGCCAGTTTATAAGGTTTAATTTAAGATAAAAAACAAATGCAAAGTAAAAATACAGAACAAAAATTTTTTATTTCCGGTGGGCGTTCTCTGGAAGGAGAAATTGAAGTAAGGGGAGCCAAAAATGCAGCCACGCCAATTTTAGCGGCTTGTCTTTTGACGGAAGAAGCTTGCGAAATAGATAACCTGCCTTTGATCGAAGATGTTTTTCGGATTATAGAAATTTTACAAAGTTTAGGTGCAGAGATTTCCTGGTTGAGTGAAAGGCGAATTAGAGTAAGGGCAAAAAATATAAATCCCGAGAAAATAGATCAGGCAAAAATTTGCCAACTTCGTTGCTCGG
>CAYMCB010000020.1:0-10207 GCA_964388895.1 uncultured Candidatus Saccharibacteria bacterium | reverse complement strand
CCCTCCATCCCCCTCCTTCCCGCGCCGCCCGAGCAGTCGGGCTATCGCCGTGCCCCGCTCAAGCGGGGCGCGCTAATCGAAATTTTGTTCAAAATAGGTTCGAGCTTTGTTGTAGATTTGTGCTCTTGGCCGCCTTATTAAATAGGCGGTTTTTGGTTTTTAGGGGTATAATAAAAATATGGAAAAACCTATAGACAGCTTTGTATATTGGGCGCCAAGAATTCTATCGATAATATTTATATGTTTTTTAGCGTTGTTTTCGCTAGATGTTGTTTCTCCTGAATTAAGTTTTTGGCAAATAGTTGTTGGGCTTTTTATTCATAATATACCAGTATTTATTTTGTTAATTGTTTTGTTAGTATCATGGAAATATGAAATTGTCGGAGGAATTGCTTTTATTTTAGCCGGGGCTTTATACACCGGAATGATATTAGTGGATATATTTAAAAACTCATTTGAGTGGTATATGTTGTCATCGCTCGCATTAATTGCTGTCCCCGCGTTTTTTATTGGAGTTTTATTTATTATGAATTGGTTTAAAAAAAATTAGGATAGTTTTTCTATAAAATAAATTCTAATTTATTTTTATTTTATATATTTTATAAGATATAGCATCGAGGAGGTTATTTTTAAGCTTTAGGGTTTTGTTTTATTGCCTTCTTTGACGGGGAGTAGTAAAATATAGAAGTAAATAAAATAATAATTAATGTTATAAAAAATATGAAAAAAAGAAAATTTTTATTTGCACTTTCTTTTGCCGTAGTCTCTATATTTATTTTTTCGACAGCTTTAGCTAAATCAGAGAATGCTGGCGGGGTTAATTCTCAAGCCGGTAATAAAAATTTTTCAGCTCAAGAGTCTTTACCATTTCCTCCGTCGAATGCGGAAAATTCTAATTTAAATTCTAATAATGGCAGGCAGGAAACAATCAGTCCTTCAGCAACTTCTGTGCCTAGTGTCTCTAGTATGGTTTCTTTACCTGCTGTTAAGCGAATCAGAGAGCGAATAAGCGCTCAGGAGCATAGAAGTGTGGTAGCAAATTTGGTTCAGTCGTTAGCAAAGGTAGCAGATCGTGAGAAAACAGGTATCGGTGAACAGGTTCGAGTGATTGCCAGACAGCAAAATGAAGGTGGGGAAGTGGCTGCTACTGCTATGGAAAGAATTCAGAACCGAAGTAAAATTAGAAATTTTATTTTTGGCCCTGATTATAAAAATCTTGGTCAGTTGCGTAGCGAAATGGTGCAAATAAGAAATAGAGTCCAGCAATTGACAAGATTAATGAATCAGGCCAGCAGTGAAGAAAATAAAGCTATTTTGCGAGAGCAGATTCAGGTTATGGAAGAAGAACAGCAAGGAATAGAAAATTTTCTGGCAGAAAACGAAAATAAATTTAGTTTATTGGGTTGGGTAAAGAAACTTTTTACAAAATAAGGATAAAAAGATTTTAGTAGAAAATCGCTTGCCTTAAAGACAAGCGATTTTTATTTTCAAAAATTTTTGCTTTTGTTATTTTTTCGGTATAATTAAAAAATATTTTTAAAAATTATGAGAAATATTTTATCGATTGGTATTGTCGGCTTGCCTAATGTCGGCAAATCAACTTTATTTTCAGCTTTAACCAAAAAGCAGGTAGATAGATCTAACTATCCTTTTTGTACTATTGATCCTAATGTTGGAGTTGTCTCTGTGCCTGATGAGCGTGTCGATAAATTAGCCGAACTTTGTCAATCGGTTAAAAAAATTTACGCTGCCGTGGAATTTGTAGATATTGCTGGTTTAATTAAAGGCGCGCATCAAGGAGAAGGGTTAGGCAACCAATTTTTAGCCAATATAAGAGAAACAGACGCTATTCTTTATGTTTTGCGTATTTTCCCAAATGAAAAAATTATTAATACTCAGGAGGATATCAACCCACTTCGTGATAAAGAAATTTTAGATACCGAGTTAGCTCTGAAGGATTTAGAGACAGTTGAAAAACGAATATCCTCCTTAAAAAAAGAAGTCAAAGCTGGGGGCAAGGAGACGGTAAAGGAACTAGAAACCATGACTAAAGTTTTTAGTTTTTTGCGTTCAGGAGAAATTTTATCAGAGCAAGAATGGACCGAAGAAGAAAAAAACATATTAAGGACTTGCCAATTTCTAACAATGAAACCCCGTCTCTATCTGCTTAATGGTGAGGAGAACGAAAGAACAACTTTTTTTATTGAAGAGTTTAAAAAAAATAATTGGCCCTTTATTGTTTTTGATGTTTTAGCAGAATCTGAGGCAGTTGATTTTTCAAAAGAAGAACGTTTAGCGGTTGGATTACAAGCAGATTCCCAGCTTGATGGCTTAATAAAAAAATCTTATGATCTTTTAGGGCTGATAACTTTTTTAACAACTGGCAAAGACGAAACGCGAGCTTGGACCGTCAAAAAAGGAACTAAGGCGCCTCAAGCCGGAGGCGTTATCCATACTGATTTTGAAAAAAAATTCATTAGAGCAGAAGTAATAAATTGGCAAGATCTTCTAAACTGTGGTGGATTTATTAGGGCGCGGGAAAAAGGATTAATTCGCACCGAGGGAAAGGAGTATGTTGTTAAAGATGGGGATGTCATAGAAATAAAACATGGCGCTTGAAAATCAAATAAATTTAAAATAAAAAAGGCCCAATTTGTGGGCCTAAATTATTTTTTAATATTTCTAAATTTTTAATATTTCTAAAATAGCTTCTTCTGTTTTTCTTTTGACCTCTTCAAAAGAACCTTTAAGACTTGCCCAAAGGAATGGCTTTTCCTCATCAGGAAGCATACCTTTCTTTCTGTATAAATCTTCTTGTCTTTTCCATTCGCTGTCTAGAAACGCATTTATAAAGGAAGCGTCTCCTATAAATATTTCAACATAAAAATCAGCGTTCCCATTGCCGTTGTCGTTTTTATGAGAAAAACACAGACAGGTTATTACTCCAGGAAGCCCGAACAATTCTTGAATTTTTCTCAATCTATCTCTCGTCTCGAATTGAAAATCTGATACCAGTTCATTAAAATCTGGAATACTTTTTTGATTTTGTTGGTTCATTTTTACCTCCTGTTATTTATTTTTTTAAAAGAACTCTATGATTAAATTATAACAAATAGTTAGTTTTTTGTCTATATTTTGCAATCTTTAAAAAATTAGCAATTTGGCAGAAAAAAAAATTTAGAGTATAATTTAAAAAAACAAAAAATGTCAGATTTAAAAAATTTTAGGTTAGATTCCGAGACAGAAACATTAGAAATATCTTCAAAAAAAAATCGCCGCCACTTTTTTGTTTTTTTAGCGGCTTTTTTGGTTTTTTTAATTCTCGCGCTAGGCACGATTATTTTTTATGCTAGTTGGCAGATATTAGAGCCAATAAATAAAAGAGATTTTAAAACAGAAGAATTTTATATTGAGAAGGGGCTGGGGGTAAAAGAAATTTCTCAAAAACTTAAAGAAAGAGGTTTTATTCGAAGCCCTTTCTGGTTTGAGGTTTATGTGTGGTTTAACAAGAGCGGTTCAGCTTTAAAAGCCGGAAAATATGCCTTAAGCCGTAATATCAATATTCCTCAGATGGTAGAAATGTTTACTGGCGGCAAGGTAATTTTTAATGAGGTGCAGTTAACTTTCCCTGAGGGTTTTACTTTAACGCAAATAAAAAAGAGACTATTAGATGGCGGTGTTTTATTAGCTGAAACGCTGGATGAGAAAAAGGTTGGGGATTTCCAGATTCAGTATAAATTTTTTATTGATACACCAGCTGAAGCAAGCCTCGAAGGATTTTTATTTCCAGATACCTATCGTTTTAAAAAAGATTTAAAAACAGAAGAAATAGTTAAAAAATTTCTTGATAATTTTGATAAGAAGATAACCCCGGAATTGCGAGCCGAAATTTCTCGACAAAGGAAATCGATTTTCGAGATTATTATTTTGGCTTCTATTATTCAGCAAGAATCTTTAAATGAGGAAGAGATGCCTCAGATTGCGGGTGTTTTTGTTAAGCGGTTGCAAAATAATATGCCGCTCGAATCAGACGCTACTATTAATTTTATTACTGGTAAGCAAGATCGCCAGCCGCTTTATGAAGATTTGAAAATCAATTCGCCTTATAACACTTACTTAAATCGCGGTTTGCCTCCCGGCCCAATTTGTAATCCAGGATTAGCTGCCATTAAAGCAGCTATTTATCCTCAAATAGGCGATTATTTTTATTTTTTGCACCCACTTGACGGGCTGACTATTTTTAGTAAAACATTAGAGGAACATAATAAAAATAAGGCAAAATACCTAAAATAAAATTAAGATAAGATAAAAAATAAAAAAGTTAGCAAGTTCTAAAAAAATAACAGATGGAAGATTTTTGTTGACAGAATAAAATTATTGTGTAAAATATAAAATATAATATAAAATAAATTAAATAGCCAAAAACAGCAGGCGAAAAAATAAGACCTGCTTAGGCGAAAATGATTTTGGCATAAAGCCAGAATTAGATTATAATTTTTTCGCCTGAAAAGGCGTTTTTTTATAAATTTATGCAAACTAGACAGCAAAAAGAAACTATTATAAAGGAGATTAGCGACCGTTTAGCGAAAACTAAAACTGCTGCTTTTGCTGATTATACTGGTATTGATGTCGCTAAAATGACTGATTTGCGGAGGCGGCTAAGAGATCAAGACGGTGAATTAAAGGTAGCTAAAAAAACTTTAGTAGATTTGGCTTTTAAGAAAGCAGGGTTTGAGGGTATTAATACAAAAAAAATGTCAGGGCAGCTAGCAGTTATTTTTAGTTATCGAGACGAAGTCGCACCGATAAAAATTTTGGCAGATTTTGCTAAAAAAGAAAGTCAATTAAAAATTTTGGGCGGTATTTTAGAGAATAAATTTATAGAAGCGGCGAGTGTTTTAAATTTAGCTAAACTGCCTTCAAAACAGGAGCTTTTAGCAAATTTAGTAGGTTCTCTGTCTGCGCCTCTTTCGGGCATAGTGAATGTTTTACAGGGAAATCTGCGAGGATTGCTTCAGGTATTAACGCAGATAAAAAACAATAAAAATAATTAAATAAAATTTAAATAAAATAATTAAAAAATAAAATAATTAATTAAATATAATTAAAAGCGCAAATTAAATGCTAATGGTCAATTATTAACGGCATTAGCATTAACAATTTCGCTACCATATAAAAAATTATGGCAGAAGAAAAAAAAGAGGTAAATGTGCCAGCTAAATTTAAAGATTTAGTAAAGCAGATTGAAGAATTGTCAGTCTTGGATTTGGCGGAATTAGTCAAAATTTTAGAAGAAAAATTTGGTGTTTCCGCTGCCGCGCCAGTAGTAATGGCGGGAGCTGCTGGGCCTGCTTCAGCTGAGGCTTCGGCTGACAAGGAAGAAAAATCTATCTTCACTGTTGAATTAAAGTCAGCCGGAGAGCAGAAAATTAATGTTATAAAAGTTGTTAGAGAAATTACCGGGCTTGGCCTTAAAGAAGCTAAAGATTTAGTTGAGGGAGCCCCCAAAGTTTTGAAGGAAGGAGTTAAAAAAGAGGAAGCTGAAGAGATGAAGAAAAAACTAGTTGAAGCTGGCGCAACCGTTGAATTAAAATAAAATTGAAAATAAATAGTAATTAAAAACCGCCTTAATTTTTTACAATAAGGCGGTTTTTAATTCTTTACTTTAGAATCTCTTCTAAATCAATAGGCGGTGTAATGAATTTTTTTTGATTTTCTTCATTTAAGGGAGTAGTTTTTTCATGGTCTTCAGCTACCACTTCTAAAATTATAAGACCTAAAATCGGTGGTTTTTTTTGTTCGCGCATGACTTTATTTATTTGATCTGAGATCATTTCGATTTTTGGAAGACATGCTAATTGTTTAAAGCCGGGAGGAGAGAAAAGATTTGAAATTCCTGATGTGGCAAAGATTAATTTATCGCCGCAAGTTATTTTACCAGAAATTAAACTTTGAAAAGTTTTTGCTGGATGAGGTTTTTTAGGTGAGGGAACGGCTTTTTTATTTAAGTTGACAAGTTGCCCTTCGCGTAAAAGCCAGGCATGGGTATCTCCAGCTTGGGCTAAAAATAAGTCTTGCTCTTTATTTAAGACCGCGCAAATAAAATTTAATTTGCCTAGCCAGTTAAGGTTCCCTTGATTAGCTAGTTCGTTTAATATTTGATTAGATTTTTTTAGGCAGCTTTCAAGTGAGGTTAAGGGCCCGCGGTGAGGCGCAGAATAGTATTCTCTTTTAATTAAAGGTATGAGAAGATTAACTAAAGACGAAGATTCATCCTCAGTTTTTAGCTCGGCTATAATATAAAGATTACCTAAAGAAGCTTCTTCGATATTGCTCGGCAAATAAGAAAATATATCACAAACCGCTGGTTTATTTTTTGCCCCCCGAAAAATGATTTCTTCTTTTTTTATCATAAAACAATTTTATTATAGCAAAGAATAAAAAAGTAGACAAAAAAGTAGACAGAAAAAAGAAAAAAGATTATTCTAAAATATGTAAAATATAATATAGAAATTATTATTAAATTAGCTAGAGGAGGGCAGATATTTTTTATGTCAGAGCAAATTTTAGAACAATTATTTGATTCTCCGGTAAAAGTAAAACTTTTAAAGCTCTTTTTGCGTAATTCCAACCGTTTTTTTTCTTTACCAGAGATTATTGCCAAAACACAGATAGATAGGCGTTTAGTTATGAAAGAAGTAAAAGGTCTTTTGAGTATAAATTTTTTGCGGCAGAAAAAAGTGAAAGCTAATTTAAAAAAGGGAGTAAAAGGCGGTCTTTATTTTGGCGTCAATCCTTTATTCGATTTCTACACTGAATTAAGCAATTTAGTTTTAAAATCTAGTCCAGCTTCTAAAGAGAAAATGCTGCAGCGGATTTTGCGCCTGGGTCGGATAAAATTAGCTTTAATCGGCGGGGTTTTTTTAAACACGAGTAACAGTCGTGTAGATTTATTTTTAGTTGGTGATGATATTTCTCGAAATAAGCTTCAGCACTTTTTAGCTGATATGGAAGCAGAAGTAGGAAAAGAAATAGAATATGCGGCTATGACTACAAAAGAATTTAATTATCGTTTCCATATGTTTGACAGGTTTGTGCGTGATATTTTAGAAAAGCCTAATGAAAAACTGATTAATCGTTTAAAATTTATTGAATAATCTCTTTTAATTGATGAGAGCTAATTTTGGTTAGATCTTTATTTGAAAAAGAAGGGTCCATAGCTCAGTGGTAGAGCGTTCCGTTCACATCGGAAAGGCCGATGGTTCAATCCCATCTGGACCCACTAAAGCAAATACGGCCTTGCTCAAAATGTGTTCCACATTATATTTTCAGTATAGACTACGATTTTCTGGTTAAAAATAGAGGGGAAATTAGATATGGGGATAAAAAGTGGATAAGAAAAGCATTTTAAATCAATAGTAAATAAAATGTATTTTTAAAAAATGGCTTAATAAAGCCATTTTTTAGTTATTAAAGAAAGAATGTGTCAATTAGCAAAAGGAATGGTTTTTAAAAAAATAAGGAGGTTGACTAAATTTTTAAGTGGAATATAATGGGAGATAGGTGGAAAAATGTGGATAAAGATGTTAATAACTTATTCTTTCTGTGGATAAAATCAAAGAAATGGAAGCGGAGGTAGATATTTTACTTTTAATAGAATTTCATTTGTATGTTAATTGGAGAATATAACCATACGCTTGATGAAAAAAAACGTTTGGCTGTTCCAGCAAAACTTAGGAAAGAATTAGGCAAAGGAGCGGTGTTGACTCGAGGTTTTGATAATTGTTTAGCTTTGTATCCTTTAAAAGAATGGGAGAAATTGGCAGAAAAATTAAGTAAACTCCCGGCTGGGCAAATGGAAGCTCGGGGAGTTGCGAGAATAATTTTATCAGGTGCTGCCGAGGTTCAGTTTGATTCTTTGGGAAGAATTTTGATTCCTGATTATTTAAAGGATTATGCAAAAATTGGAAAAAATGTAGTGATTGCTGGTGTTTTAGACCATTTAGAAATTTGGGATCAGACCCAATGGGAAAACTACAAACAGAGAACTGAAAAAGAAATCGGTGATATGGCAAGCAAACTTTCAGAATTAGGTTTTTAAAAATTAAAAACAAACCGGAGGCAGCTTGGAGGGGAAATTTATGCATATTCCAGTTTTATTAAAAGAAGTTATTAATTTTTTAGACCCCCGACCTGGCAAAAACTTTATTGATTTAACTTGTGGCAGCGGAGGACATTTAGCGGTTTTACTTGAAAAAATTGGTCCTGAAGGTAGAGTATTAGCGGTCGATTGGGACAAAGACGCAATTTCCAGAACAGAAGCAGCGCTTCCAGATAAATTGGATTCAAGAGTTATTTTCAAAAATGCAAATTTTATAAAAATAGCTGAGTTAGTGGCTGAAGAAAAATTTGAGCCAATCGATGGTATTTTATTAGATTTAGGTTGGTCTTCTGATCAATTAGAGAAAAGTGGGAGAGGTTTTTCTTTCTTAAAAGACGAACCACTAGATATGCGTTACAGCGAAAATAATGATTTGACAGCTAGGGATATTGTTAATTATTGGCCTCCAGAAGAAATAGAAAAAATTTTAAAGAATTTTGGCGAAGAAAGATTAGCAGGGAAAATTGTCGCTGCTATAGTGAAAGCGCGACAGAAAAAACCAATTTTAACTACGCAGGAATTAGTTGTGGCAATCAGCCCAGCTTTTCCTAAAAAAACAAATTATGCCAGGATACATTTTGCTACACGAACTTTTCAGGCTTTACGAATTGCGGTCAATAACGAAATGGATAATTTGGTAAAAGTTTTACCGCAGGCTTTAGATCTTTTAGTAACGGGTGGAAGATTGGTAATTATTTCTTTTCATTCTTTAGAAGACCGAATAGTTAAAAATTTTTTTCGTCAGCAAGCTAAAGAAGGAAAGATAAAAATTTTAACCAAAAAACCTATAAGGCCAGCAGAGGAAGAGATTTTAAAAAATTTTCGAAGCAGAAGCGCTAAATTAAGAGCCGTAGAAAAAATATCATAAAAAATAAAATAAAAAACAACTAAGAAATCCGGAAAAATATGGCTTTTTACTCACGACGTGCTAATTACGCACAAACAAAAAATATCTTTTTTTTAAACATGACGGCTGTGGTGATACTGCTTTCTTTAAGTATTGTTTTTTTAGTTCAGACTAATAGTGTAGTAGCAAAAAATTTTGAATTAAGAAAAGTTAAGTCGGATTTTGAACAAAGACAAAAGATAAGCCAACAGTTATTGGTTAGTCTAACTCAAACCCGTTCTTTAACTAACTTGGAAACATCAGTCAAGGATTTAAATTTAGTAGCGGTTGACAAAATAAATTATTTGAATATAAATAGCGGAGGTTTTGCTTTATCGCAGCCCTAAGGATTTTTTCTAAACATCGGTATGAAAACGAAAAACTGGAGATTCTACTTTAGCTTTTTGTTATTTCTTTTTCTCGCAGGCGGAATCCTTCTGCGTTTTTTTTCTTTACAGATAAGACAGCATATTTTTTTTGAAGGGTTAGCTAGTAGTCAACAAGATTTAATGCAAAAAATTAATCCTCGGCGGGGTGAAATTTTTATTCAGGAAAAGGATAATCTTTGGCATCCGGTAGCCACCAATCGTAATTTTAAAGAAGTTTTTTTAGTTCCTTATGAAGTGACTGACGTTGAAGCAGTGAGCCAACAATTGGCGCCATTATTAAATTTACCGGTTGAAAAAATTGCTGCTAAATTAAAAAATTTGAAAGATCCTTATGAGCTTTTGAAAAATAAAGTTGATGAAGAGACAGCAGAGAAAATAAAACAATTAGGGTTGGCCGGTGTCTATTTAAGAGACGAGAATTGGCGTTGGTATCCGCAGGGAAGTTTAGCTTCTCATATTTTAGGTTTCGTAGGTTTAAAAAACGAAGGAAAAATAGGGCAATACGGCTTAGAACAATATTATGAAGAAGAGCTGAGAGGCCAGAGCGGTTTTTTAAAATCACAAAAAGATGCTGTTGGTCGTTGGCTTTTGATGCACGATTATGATTTAGAGAAAGCGCAAGATGGAGTTAACCTTTATTTGACAATTGATCAAAATATTCAGTATATTCTGGAACAGAAGTTAAAGAACGTGATGGAAAAATGGGGGGCAAGTGGTGCTTGCGGTATAGTAATGGATCCAAAAACCGGAGCTTTGAAAGCGATGGTTAGT
>CAYMCB010000019.1:5575-10673 GCA_964388895.1 uncultured Candidatus Saccharibacteria bacterium | reverse complement strand
CCTCAAAAGTACCTCCAATTAAATATAATATATCTCCAAATATTTTTTAAAAAATTAAAAAACCAAAAAGACGATTCTGATATTATCAAAGCTATATTATGACTATGAAGCAAAAAGAATTAACTAAAAATTCTAAAAATAAAAAAATAAAAATCTTAGCCATTGAAACTTCTTGTGATGATACCGGGCTTGCTATTTTAGAATATTCACCAAAACAGCAGCCAAAATTACTGGCTGATTTTGTTTCTTCTCAAGTTAAAATCCACGCTCCCTGGGGGGGCGTAGTTCCCTCTTTAGCTGCCCGTGAGCATCAACGCAATTTAATTCCCCTTTTCAAAAAAGCCTTGCAGGAACATGCTATTTTAAAAAAATCGCCTTTCCCCAAAAAAAACAGAAACAAAAAAAAATTAAATCTTCAAGTAGAACAAAAAATTAGAAAAATCAAAAACATTCTAGAAAGAGAACCGGAACTTTGTAAAAACCTTCTTCCTCTTTTGAAAAAATATCCCCAAACTGATATTAACTACTTAGCTGTTACTCAAGGTCCGGGTCTTGAGCCGGCATTATGGGTAGGAATTAATTTTGCCAAAGCCTTATCTTTTTTCTGGAATATACCAATTATTCCTGTTAATCATCTAGAAGGTCATTGTTTGGCTAGCTTTTGCCTTTCTAAAAAAGAAAACAATCTTTTAACTTTTCATTTTCCAAAAATAAAAAAATTTTTGCCGGCAATTGCTTTAATAGTTTCCGGAGGCCATACACAATTAGTTTTAGTAACTATCAAAAAGGGCCAAAGAGCTTTAAATTATAAAATTATCGGCGAAACACGTGACGATGCCGCTGGCGAAGCTTTTGATAAAGTCGCTAAGATGTTAGGACTTGGTTATCCAGGAGGGCCAATTATCTCCCAAGTTGCCAAAAAACTAAACCAAGAAAAAAATCCGATAACTCTTCCTCGACCTATGCTTCATTCTGGCGATTTCGATTTTTCTTTTTCAGGTTTAAAAACTGCTGTTTTATATCAATTACAAAAAATGACACTCAGCCAGATAAGAAAAAATACACCCGCTATAGCAGCCGAATTTGAACATGCAGTCAGCGATGTTTTAACTGCTAAAACCCTTGCCGCTGCTAAAAATTATGGCGCTAAAACTATTATTTTAGCTGGCGGCGTGGCTGCCAATGAATTATTAAGACAAAATATAAAAGAAAAAGCCGAAATTACAAAACTTAATTTCCTGTCTCCCCCCTTAAATTTATGCGGAGATAATGCCGTAATGATTGCTTTAGCCGCAAAACAGAATCTCAATAAAAAAACCAAATGGCAAAAGATTAAAGCCCAGGCTAATTGGCGAATCGGTTAAAAACGGGTTAAAAACGCTTTTCAATTTTTCTGTTCTTTTTTTTCTTCTTCCCACTTGTGCTATAATTTAAAAATGGCTGATATATTTTACTTTTTTATTTATGTTTTGCTTGGCGTCTCGCCCAGTTTAATTTGGCTACTTTTTTATCTTCACAAAGATAGTCACCCTGAACCCAAGTCTTTGGTTTTAAAGGTTTTTATTCTAGGCGCCTTATTTGCTGGACCAATGGCTATTTTGATGCAATTATTTTTCTTATGGCTTAGCCAGCCATCATGGGATTTCTTATCTTTCCTTCATAATATGGCTCAAAGAAACTGGCGATTTTTTTTCAATATTTTAGTAATAGCTCCTCTAACTGAAGAATTTTTAAAATATGCGGTGGTCCATTGGCAAATTTTAAAAAATCCGGCTTTTGACGAACCTTTAGACGCTATGTTATACTTAATTATCAGCGCCTTAGGATTTGCAGCCATAGAAAATATAACCAACATTTTTTTCTTAAACAATTTAACCTTAAATAATGCTTTAGCCAATACTTTGGCTAGATTCTTAAGCGCTACCTTGTTACATACCTTAACTTCTGGCCTTCTCGGTTATTTTTTAGCAAAATCCCTATTTGATTTTAAGAAAAGGTTCAAAATATTCTTTTCCGGTTTATTCTTAGCCATCGCCGCTCATAGTTTCTATAACTTTTTAGCCTGGCAAATAGACGAAAATAAATTAATCGGTTTAGGGATGGCTATATTTTTAGGAAGTTTGATAGCTTTAGTCTCTTGGCAATTTTACCTCTTGAAAAAACAAATTACAATTTGTAAAATATAATTAAAGACATCAAAAATCTGCAGAAATCCGGCTTAGGTAAAAATTAAAACTTAAGTCGCTTTGTTGTTTTCGCGCTAATTCATCTAATCAGAGAATTAGGGAGGGCGCTCGCAAAGTCGACGCAAAATATGACAAAAAAACCTTCATTTTTAGAACGACTAACCGGTGTACTAGAGGAAGAAGCTGAAGAAAAAAAAGATGTTTCATTTGAAATAGGAGAAGAAATCGGAGGAGAAGACGAAGATTTTGAAAGAAAAAAAATTTCACCCTCGCGTTCTCCTGATGAAAATAATAATAAAAGAATCAAAAAAGAATCGCTCAGCGAAATGCCAAAAGAGAAAAATAATGAATGGCTGCCTGACACAGAAGGACAGCTAACCATTGATGTTTATCAAACCCCTACTGACATAGTTATTAAATCAACTATTGCCGGTGTTAATCCTGACGATTTAGATATCACTATCACTAATGATATGGTAACCATTAAAGGCAAAAGAGAGAAAGATGAAATTGTTGAAAACAGCGATTATTATTATCAAGAATGTTACTGGGGGTCTTTCTCTCGTTCTGTTATCCTGCCGGTAGACGTAGAAGCTGAAAAGGCGGAAGCGAGTTTGAAAAACGGAATTCTGACAATCAGACTGCCCAAAATCGAAAAAATAAAAACAAAAAAAATAAAAGTTATTGGTTAATTTCTTTGATAAAAACAACCCTATTTTATAGGGTTGTTTTTTTATTGTTTTAAAATCTATGCTATTCTAAAAATAATGAAATTTTTTAGCTTTAAAATTAGCAAAAAATTCTGCCTTATCTTTTTAAGCGCTCTAAGTGGGCTAATTTTGTTTTTTTGCGGTTTACTTTTTGCTAATAATAATCGTGTAGTTTTTGGGGCACAAATTGCCGGCCTTAATTTAGGCGGGAAAGACTTTTTCTCAGCTGAAAATAAACTCAAAACCCAGCTTGCCAATTACCAAAAAACAGAGGTTTCAATTTTTGGAACTAGTCCTTTTCAAATTTCTTTTTCAGACTTAGGATTAGAAATCGAAGAAAGAGAAACTTGGCAAAATCTCATATCCTTTGGTCATCAAAATAATATTTTTTTAAATTTGACTGAACAACTTTATAGCCTCTTTACCAAACCAACTATCAAAATAGCCTATTCAATAAATTTAAAAAAATTTAATCAAGCAATGCTTCTTTTTTCTTCTCAGGAAAAAGAGCCGCAAAATGCTAACTTAAAATATGACTCTTCTTTAAATGATTTTAAAATCATCGAAAGCCAGCCTGGCCTTAAAATTAATCGCCAAAAACTTCTAAATGATCTCATTTCTCAAATAGAAAAATTTCAGGCAGAACCTATAAATCTTTTAATAGAAGAAACAGCCCCAGCTATTGAAGAACAAGATGTCGCCCTTTTAATTGAGCCGGCCAAAAAAATTATTAAAGAAGCACCTTATCAAATAATTTTTAAAGATCTTTCATGGTCGCTGACAACGCAACAGCTAACTGAATGGTTAACAGTGGCCTCTTCCTCAGAAAACGCTAAAAAAAAGATTGAGCTCTCTTTCAACCAAAATCAAATTAAAGATTTTCTAAAAAAATCCGTCGCCCCAAAAATTAATCAAGCGCCTATTAGCGCTAAATTAACCGAAGAAAATGGAGAAATAAAAACTATTACTCTAGCTCAAGACGGCCAGGAACTTGAGGTTTCAGCCAGTTCCGAAAAAATCGCCAATAATCTTCTTTTAGGTAAAAAACAAATAGAATTAATGGTTAAAACCACACCTCCCTTAATTAATAACGATAGCTTGTCTTTCCTTGGTATTACTTCAAGATTAAGTATCGGTGAATCAGATTTTTCCGGCTCAAATACTAATCGCAAAAAAAATATAGCTTTGGGCGCACAAAAGTTAAATGGTTTATTAATAAAACCTAACGAAGAATTTTCTTTTATTAAAGCCATTGGGGAAATTGACGCAGAACATGGCTGGGCAGAAGGTTATGTTTTAAAAAATAATAAAACGGTCATAGAATACGGCGGCGGCATCTGCCAAGTTTCGACTACTCTTTTTCGAGCCGCAGTCAATGCTGGTCTCAAAATTACCGAACGCCATGCCCACGCCATCCCTTTAAACTATTATAATCCTCCCGGCTTCGACGCCACTATTTACCCTCCATCTGTAGATTTTGCGTTTATCAATGATACTAACAACAATATAGTTCTTCAAAGCCGAATCTCCGGCAATAAGTTATATTTTGAAATATACGGCACAAAAGATGGCCGGGAAGTAAAAATTATTGGCCCTAAAACAACTTACAAAGGCACTAATGGTTCGCTAAAAACTACTTTAATTCAACAAGTTTGGCATGATGGCAAACTAGAACGTGAAGATATTTTTAATTCTTCTTACAAGCCAGCTGATTCTTACCCTCTTGCCTCCTCTTCTCCCTAACTGAATCCAAGCAATAGTTAAATAAGAGCCTCCTAATCAAAGAGGCTTTTGAATTTAAATATACAATTTCGTTGTCTTTTTTAATAAAAAATTTTATCAGCTCAATAAGATTTTTTGAATTAATCTTTTAAAGCGAAGATTTATTTCTACCAAACTTTATAATTAATAATTTTTAGCGCAATCACACACTTCGCGCAAAGCTTTTTCTGGCTGGATTAATTAGCCACAGACTAGCCAAAATCAGCAAAGTTAATTTTGATGCTCTGTTTTGAAAATAGTTTTAAATTTTACCACTTGCGGCGATAAAAATTCGCCTGCCTAAAAAGTTAATTCTGGTGCTGGAGGAGAGACTCGAACTCTCATGGATTGCTCCACTGGCTCCTAAGGCCAGCGCGTCTACCGATTCCGCCACTCCAGCAAAATTCAATCTTTTTCTAAAATATACAAGCTATCTTTTTT
>CAYMCB010000019.1:0-5565 GCA_964388895.1 uncultured Candidatus Saccharibacteria bacterium | reverse complement strand
TATACTTACTTTAACTTTAATAATTTATAACATAACTTGCAACTCTTGACAAGTAATTATTATTTTTGCATAATATAATATCTTGTCTTTTGCCAAAAGGACGAGCAAACTTACAAAGAAAGAACTTTAAAAATTTAATAAAAGGAGGAAAAAATGAAAAGGATATTTTTTGGAATTTTTTTGTTTATTGTTTTGGTTTTAGGTTATACAGTTGGTTCGTGGCTGACAGCTGCATTAACATTGGTAATGCTTGTTGCTATAGGCATTCTCATCTTAAGCTTAGCCCGACTTAATATTTTCTTCACCATAGTCGAGGAAGGAACAGCCAAAGCCATAATGAAAATGGGAGGATTCCATCGCATTATTATCCAATATAAAGGAAAAATATTGGATGATAATGGAAATGTGGTGGATGGCTATGAAGAGCACCTCTTTGGAGGGCTAAGATGGCTTGGCATCCCCTTTATTTATTCCTTATACAAGTACCAATTCCGCTGGAAGAGCCTAAGGGCTCAAAGCGGAGAAATAATTCCGAACGACAAACACATAGACTACATCATGCTAAAGCATGATGTCTATGTTGCAGAAATCAAGAACGCAGAATGTAAAGGGATGATACCACTAGACATCACCCTTCTTATTACAGCCCGCTGTGTTAATCCTTATAGGGCCCTTTTTGTAGCCCAGGATTGGATGGAGATGTTAATCAACAGGTCCGAAGCCTTATTCCGGCAATATGTCTCAGAATACCAATTTGAAGAATTAATAAAAGAAAAACAAAAGGCTGGAGGAAGGCTTTGGGAAAGAATGGAAGAAGCAGGGTTCGTCGGAGATGAAGGTCTATTCCTTAAAGAATACGGTATAGAGATTAAAGGGATAGAGATGAGAGACATCAACCCTGCTGGAGAAAGTAAAAAGATTTACGAGGAAAACGCAACAAAGCAATGGTTGGCAGAAAAAGAAGCTGCAAGGATAAGAACTCTCGCTGAAGCTGAAAAGGATAGGATTAAAGAAGTTTATGGGGCTGTAATAGAACTTGGCGATGAAGGTAAAATTCTTCAATATTTGGAGGCTGTAAGAGATGCCGGGAAGAATCCCGGCAATTGGATTATTAACTTTGACACCAAACAGCTTTTTTCTCTGCTCCAAAGAAAAAGAAAAAAATAAAAAATAGGAGGGAATATGAAGCCTATAGACATAGCAATTTTAGCTGTTATCGCCATAATTGCAGGAATTTCGGGTTTCTGCTACCTGTTGTTTATCGCAAAAAAAGATGACAAAGACAAAAAAGAAAACAGCAAAAAAAACTGGGCTGAGTCTATTCTAAAATGGGAAAAACCCCAGCAAGCTTTTGTTGTTAGCATGGGGATGATAATTCTGCTTTTAATTTTTTTCTGGGAACAGATAAAAAGCCTGCAGGGTTGGGCATTAGCTGCTTTAATAATTATAGCGCTGATGCTAAATATCGGCGGCAACCCAGAAAAAACTATTGCCCGTAGCAGGAAAATTGCTGTTATAATAGCTTTTATCCTGCTAAGCTGGCTAGTTTTTTGGCCAGCAGCAAATGCGAAATGGCAAATTTATTCTTCAGAAAAAGCAAGCAGTGCTGATCAACAAAAACAACAAAAACAAAATGTTGCCCTCCCTAAAAATTCCCAAAAAAAGACGCCATCTCTACCGCCCGATGCTATTGATACTGGAATTTCAGCGTCACCAGGCGAAAGAGTTTTTGTGGCGCGATCCAACGCAAACGTTCCAGCAGCCAAACTCATGGCTCTGGACGAATCGGGAACGCTTTTTTTTGTTGACGAATGGACAAAAAATCCAAAAAAGTCCTGGTGGATCTTAAATAACACCGGGACAGAAAAAATAAAAATCTTTCTTGCTCCCCCAAAAGGCTGGAGCTTGAAAGATTATAGGATTTCCGTCTCTCCCTTCTCAACTCCCCTCCCCTCAACATCAAAGCCAGCTTATTCTCCTCCTCAGAAAATCCCCTGTCCTTTCTCTTGAAAAATACCGGAAACGCAACGCGTTTCCGGTTTTCTTTTTTCTAATTTTAACTAGAATTAATCTTCCTTTTTTACTATCTATTTTCTAACTAGAAACTTTCACTGCTTTACTTAAAATGAATTATTTATAAATTATTAAAATAAAACAAAAACCCCAATAAAGGGGTTTTTGTTTTAACAGTTTTTTACAAAATTAAATAGAAGGAATCGGTGGCGTACCGCCTCCAGAAACACCTAAATAATCCCAAATGATCCTAACTAATCCCCAAGCTGCGCCCATAACCGCCATACCAATAATTCCCCAAAGCATATGTTTTTTACCTTTTTTTATTTTTTCATCATCTCCGCCTGCTGAAATATAAGTCACTACTCCCCAAATAAAGTATAAAGTGACCAAAACAAATAAAATAGCAATTATGTAGTTCAAAGTCGACCTTACCTGTGTCAATAAATCATCGATAGTAGCTGCAAAAACAAACAGAGGCGCAATTAAAGACAAAACGACGCTAGTTGTTATTTTCTTTTTTTCCATTATTTTCACCCCCTTTCGTTAATTATATTTTAATTTAATTTTTAATCTTATTTTTATTATTTTAAATTATTATTTTAAATAATCAACAATAATTTCAACAATCCCCCAGGCAGCGCCCATAATTGCCATACCTAAAATCCCCCAGACCATATGTCTCTTACCTTTTTTTATTCCTTCTTCATTACCAACGCCTGAAGCTTTAACAAATTCTGCAATCCCCCAGAAAAAATAAACTGTAACCAAAGTGAATAAAAGGCCAATAAGTAAATTTAAAGTATTTTTAACTCTGTCTAAAGCTTCAGAAACCATATTACCACCGCTTAAAAAGTCAGTAACAAAACTAACTAGTAAGTTAGCCGCTAAAACCAATGTCACGCCACCAATTGTCCAAATAAAATTGCTTTTAGCTTTTTTAATAGCCTCGGGGTTACCTTGTGCTGTAACAAAACGAAATCCTGCCCAAATAAGCATTAAAACAGCAAAAGGTATAGCTATATAACTCAGCAAAAAATCAGCTATGCCTCCTAAAAGCTCAGGGATAGTACCGGCTTTTAAAAAATTGGGCAAAACAACAATCCCTCCCCCTCCGTTACCTGAACCAGAATTTATATCCGTACTTCCACCCCCAGAATTAATATTTGTCTCACCCCCCATGCCGCTCCAATCACTATCCAAAGTATCATCTGGAGTCGCATCATCAGCGCCACCGCTACCCGCATCATCTATTTCCGGATTACCCGTCCCAAAAACGGGTTCAATAGAATCGCTAGTCTCGTCCCCCTCACAGTCCCCTATAGGAGGATTAAAAGACCTATCACAATATCCAGCATTCACAACTAAAGAATTCCGAAAAATAAAAAAACTATTCAAAAAAATAACGAAAAAGAAAATAATTAAAATATTTTTTATTTTTTTGTTCATTTTAAATTTTAATTATATTTTTATTAAATCTTATTAATTTAAAGACACCTTACTTTGAACCAAGAATCTACCTGAAAATTATCTATACTTCTGCCAAAAAAGACAATTAATGTGTTAACAATAACCCAAGAGGATAAAACTATAACTACGCCAATCAATGCGTTCTTCATTATCCCTTTACCTTTTTTGTAATTATCTTCGGAAGCTCCACCACTTAACATCATTATACCACCAATTAAAAACATTAATCCAGCTAAAGGTGGCATAACCATCTTAACTAAAAAATCAATAATATTTTTAAGTAAAACAAAAAAGTGACAAACAGTACAATTGATTCCGCTACAAGGCACTAACCCAGCCGCACTAACAAGATTTACTAAGAAGAAGATTAAGATTATCGCGCTTATTAAATTTTTAAAAATTTTTGCCATAGATTTTATTTATTTTTTCATCAATAAAGTTATTTTTTTTGCTGCTTCATCAATAGCCTGAAAAGCAGTTTGTTTGCCTGAAACCACATTATCTATAGCGTCTGCTAAAATCTTTTCAACAGCTGTGTTATCTGCTTGCCACCAAGACCGGGCAGTTAAAGACTGAACCGCAAAAATTCCTAAATCTTTATCATTTTGCTGCCAAGCAACCAAATCGCGACGACTTGTTGGTTTTCTCGTTAATGTCAAATAATTTTTAAAATTATCAGGTTGAATAAACCAAGCTAAAAATTGCCAAGCGGCAGTTTGATTGACTGAATTCTTCCCCACGGCTAATCCCCAATAATTCGCCAAAGTTATTTTTTTGCTATTTTCACTTATTTGCGGAAATTCAGCCACAGCAAAATTTAAATGCGGCGCCCGCGCTCTAAGTTGAAAAATTTGGTAAGCATAGTTAAACATCATGGCTACACGGCCTTCTACAAAACTATCTAAAGAATAATGCTGAGAATCATTCCAAGAATAAACTCTCTTTTGCGGATCGGCAAAACTGCAATAATAAAGAAGGGCTCTTTCGCCAGGATTAATTCTTTCACCAGAACTTAGACCAATCGATTGATTAAAAACAACCGAAGATTTATCATTATCTACCATTTTTGAACCACTTTGAATCATTAAAGCAGCTAAGATGTCAGTTGATCGATTAATATTTCTAGCCGTTCCTAAAGCTGCTCCAGCTTGGATAATATTTCCTTCTTTATCTCTTTTAGTCAATTTTTCTGCTGCTTTATTAAATTCCTCCCAAGTTTTTGGGGGCTCAGCCAAACCGGCACTATTAAACAAATCTTTATTATAAAAAAGCGCCAAAGTATCTACTCCTAAAGGCCAGGCATAAATTTTATCATTTATAACAAAATCTGAACTGGCCACATCAACAAAAATATCATTATAGCGCTTGGAAGTGATTAAAGTCTCCGGGGCCGGGGCTATTTTGTCCTGATGTTTAGGCAACCAGGTATTATTTATCATAAAAATATCCGGACCTCTACCTGCTGCCAAAGCATCAATTAACTCTTTTTCATAAACAACGATATTTTTTTTATGATAATTTATTTTTATATAAGGATATTTCTGTGAAAAATTAGCAATGACTTCACGCCAACTTTCAGAATCATCAAAAACTCCCCAAAGCTCTAAAGTAACTTCGCTCGGTTTTTTTTCTTTGCAAGGAGAAAAACCAGCAAAAATTCCCGAGAAAAAAACAGGTAAAACGAAGGAGGCTAAAATAGTTTTCTTAAAATTTTTAATCATCTTCTAGAGATTATCTTTATTAAATTATTTTTAAAATAATTAAAAAGGCGGATGAATCTGACTATCTTTTAACAAAAATTAAACCAAAATGATATTCGCCAGCGTCAAAATTATTAAAGAAATCAAAGCCTTCCTCAGCTGCTATTTTTTTGGCCTCTTCAACTGAAAGACGCCAACCTTCCTGAGGGCCAAAAGAGGCTTTTTCCGGTAACCAATCAATAATATCCAAAAAACCTCCTGGTTTTAAAACCCGATGAGCTTCTTTTAAAATCTCATTTTTTTTCTGCGACTGAAAAAGAACATTATGAAGTAAAACTACATCTGCCGCACTATCAGGAATTTTAGACCCACCAAGCTTTTC
>CAYMCB010000018.1:0-11497 GCA_964388895.1 uncultured Candidatus Saccharibacteria bacterium | reverse complement strand
CCACCGCAAAAATAAACTGACGTCGTGGCGTTTGCTTAATCATAAAAGAGTTCAATTTATAAAGAGAGATTAATACCTAAATCTTTCTGCAGAAAAAAGAAAAGAATCGCCCCCCATAAAATAGCGATAGCAGCGACTACTCGTCCGGCATTTTTAAGCTCCGGCTCTGAGAGATAAACTGCCCCTAACAACAAACCAGCCATTACCGGATTAAAGACAGCTACCAAAATTCCTACTACCCACCATTTCTTGTTAGAAGCAAAATTCAAACGATTGTTTTCTGACAAAATTTTGTCTTCCATTATCAAAAATTATATTACTTAAAGAATTATTCTAAAATCTTATAAACATCATCACCTTCTTTTACTTTCTGCTCAACCTTGATTCC
Source organism: uncultured Candidatus Saccharibacteria bacterium (assembly GCA_964388895.1). GTDB lineage: Bacteria > Patescibacteriota > Minisyncoccia > Portnoybacterales > GWB1-42-6 > CAYMCB01. The sequence continues at coordinate 11,109 of CAYMCB010000018.1, read as the reverse complement.
CACCATTTGCCCAGCGTCAGCTTCTTTTATTTCCCGATGTTCTATTTGCATTGAAGAAACGACCTGTTCAAAATCTGTAGAGCTACCTTTTATATGAATCTTATCACCTGCCGCTAATTTATCAGATAAATCAATAATCCCCACGCTGATATTATTAAAAAAATGGGAAATTTTACCAATTAATTTTTCCGATGCCATTTTTCTCACCTCCAATCCTAAATTTTAATAATTATAATTTTTAGCTAAAAACTATTTTTGTTACTCTCCCCCGCTTTGAGCTGGCCGATATTTAACTTTACCAGCTTTTTCTTTTTTTATTAGTTCTATTAACTTGGCTACTAGCTCTTTCGGGTTACTACTATAAACAATTTTTCCCGGGCCTCGATTGCCTTTCTTTACAATCTCAGCTATTTGGTCAGCCACACCTCCGCTCCCTACTAAAACACCAATGGGTTTTTGATCTTCAAAAGCGATAGTAAATTCGTTCAAAGTGCCTAGTCTGCCACAAACTATAACTACAGCATCCGAAGCTCGCGTCAAAATTAAATTGCGGCCAGCGTACTCAAAACCAGTGTAAACTATCATATCAAAATAATCGGTTGGCAAATGATAAGTTTTTACATGAGCGGCTTCAGAAGCAGCTGGAGAAAAACCAATTGAAATTCCTCCGGCTTCTTTAGCCCCAATCGCCGCCCAATAAGGCACCCCTGTCGTAGCTCCTGTCAAAACAATACCTCCTTGCTCTACAATTTGTTTGCCTAGTTCTTTAGTTAAAACCATAGCATTTTCAGAACAGCATTCAGTACGCGCGGCCCCCGAAACGCAAATTTTATATTTCAAATAACTTTTAGATAGTTCCCTATTCATGGTTTTTTCAGTGTATTTATTTTAAAATAATTTTCCTTCTCCGTCCACTTTAATTATTATTATAGATTTTCTACTTGATTAAGGTAAGGGACGACCGCCTCAATCCCTAACTCATCCTTTATCAAAGAAGCTAAAGTTGTAGCGGATTTTTCTTCGCCATGAATAACAAAAATTTTTTTCAGTTTAGCAGAAATCTCGTCTCCAAAGCCAGGCTTTTGAAAATTCTTTAACCACTCCATTAAAAACCGTTGATCGGCATGAGCTGAATAACCTGAAATTTTTTCTCGCCGCGCCCGTACTTTTATTTTCTGATCTAAAATTTCTACTTCTTTAATACCTTCAGCTAAAAGACGACCCAAAGTTCCTTCTGCCTGAAAAGAAACAAAAAGTAAAGTATTTTTTTCATCTGACAAATAACGCACCTCATGATGAATAATTCTTCCGCCTTGAGACATGCCGGAACCAGCAATAATAATTTTAGGCGGTGGAACCTCATTTATTTCTTTTGACTCTTTTGACGTTTGAGTTAAATGCAGACCTGGAAAATTAAAAATGTCATCCCCTCTTTTTATTTCGCTAATTGTTTGCTTGTTGTAATATTGAGGATATTTTTTATAAACTTCAGTAATTTTTAAAGCTAAAGGGCTATCAATAAAAATAGGCACCGGAGGTATGCGCTTATGCTCCACTAAATCATTCAAATGATAAAGCAGCTGCTGAGTACGTTCCATAGCAAAACTAGGAATCATTAAAACACCGCGACGCGCTATTGTATCTTCAACTACATTTTCTATTAATTCTTTGCAGCTTTCCGGTGGTTCATGAATTCTGTCACCATAAGTTGACTCTAAAAAAACATAATCAGCACTATCTAAAAAATCAGGAGCTCGTAAAAGTGGCGCCGGCGGGTTACCTAAATCTCCTGAAAAAACAATTTTTTTGTTTTCTGCTTCAATTAAAACTGAAGCTGAGCCTAGAATATGGCCGGCATCATAAAAAGTAAAATAAAAACCTGGAGCAATTTCAGTTTTTTGATAATAATCAACAGCTACAAAATTTTTCAAAAGCTCATCAATTTCTTTAAAAGAAAAAAGCGGAATAATCCCTGCTTTCTGGGCTTTTTCTACTAATATTTTAGCACTGTCATCCAAAACTAAATGAGTAAAATCAATCGTCGGAGAAGTAGCAAAAACTTTTCCTTTGAAACCGGCTTTAATTAACTGGGGGAGACGGCCAACATGGTCAAGGTGAGAATGAGTAACAATCACTGCCTTAATCTCGCGTGGATCAAAAGGAAAATCTTGATAATTTTTTTCCTCAAGTTCCTTTGCCCCCTGAAACAATCCACACTCTATTAAAATTTTTGTCTGGTTACTTTCTAAAAGATAACAAGAGCCTGTAACCACTCTGGCAGCGCCGCAAAATTTAATAAGCATATTTTTTTGATATTTTTATTAATTTTGTTTTATTAATCCTTTGCATCTTACGATAACGCCAAGAGCTAGGCGTGCGATAAGTATTTTTACCACGAACAGTTTTTACGGAAGAATAATTTTTCATTGAAAAATAATTCAGAGCTTAACTAAATATTAATTTAACATTTTTTTCTAAAAGACTCTATTATTTGACAAAATAAAATAAATATGATTTAATTTAAATAAGTTCCATTTTGTTCTTAAAAACAAAAATTTAGGAGGTGCAAAATGGCAGAAATAGAGATTATAAAAGAAATAGAAGGGGAAAAAATAGAAATCCGCGCGCTGAATGTTCATTTCGTTTTTGGTTATGACGGGAACGCCATCCGGATTGAGCGGAAGTTCAAACCATTTGCCCAAATTGACGATCCTGCAGCCTGCTATGTACCGTCTGCTTTATTTAATAAAGTCTGCCGGTTAGCAGCTGCCAGACTAAAAAAGAAAAAAAATAAACCTCGCCCCCTCCCTCTCTTCCCTTTCCCTGATTTAAACCCGAGGCGCTAAAAGCGCCTCTTTCTTTTTCAAAAACTACCTACAATAACAATAGCAATTTTTATTTAATTGAATACCTAAAAAAGAGAGCAGGATCCGGACTCGAACCGGTACGGACGGGCACAAGAAATATTTTGGAGAGAGAGGCATTCGCCCTATTTTTTTTCTTGCGTATATATAACCGTCGAATCAGGTTATGAGCCTTATCCAAGGACCCCCTTCGTCTTCCCTGCCCTCTTTTTTACATTTTTTATATTATTAAAAAACTAATTTTACTAATCTGCCTCTTATAAATCATTATAAATTTTATTATAAATTATCTATTTTTGTTAACTTCTTTAATTCTTGACGGACAACCTCTCTATCATCCCAATGAATCTTTTTTGCGCCTTCAACATAAGTTTGTTCTGTCCCCTTGCCTAAAATCAAAACTATGTCCCCCCGTCTTGCCAAAGATAAAGCTTTGGCAATAGCCTCGCGTCTATCTAAAATTATATCAGCTTTGTTTTTATTGCTTCCTTCAAAAATCTGTTCAGCAATCTGCAAGGGATCTTCATCGTAAGGGTCTTCATTACAAATAAAAATCTGGTCCGAGTATTGCGAAGCTATTCTGCCAAGCTCCGGCCTCTTCCATTTATCGCGCCCACCACCAGCTGAACCAAAAACAGAAATCAAACGTTCATGCGGCAAATTTTGAAATAATTTAAAAACTTTTTCAAAAGAATCAGGCGTATGGGCTAAATCTACCACCACAGTAAAATCCTGCCCTTCGTTAATAATTTCTAATCTTCCCGGGATAGATTGAACTTGAGCCAATGTTTCGCTTGCTTTAAGCAATGGCGCATCGCAGGCTTCGCCAATGGCTGCGGCCGCAGCGCAATTGTAAACATTAAATTCACCCAGTAAATTAGTTTTAAAATGCACATTATTTATTTTAAATTCACTGCCTTGGGCGCTGAGTTTAATATCCGTTATAGTTAAAGTCGCAAAATCCTCTTTTAGAATTTCCCGCGTCAGCTCGCCATAGCCATATTTTTTTTTCACCGGATATTTTAAAAACCACGCCGCATTTTCATCGTCTAAATTGTACACGCCAAAACTTTCTTTGTTTTTCGCCGCCGCCGCAAATAATTTCATTTTCGCTGCCCGATAATTTTCAAATCCCCCATGAGCTTCCAAATGTTCTGGCGCCAAATTAGTAAAAACCGCCCCTGCCCAGTTAATAAAACGATGCCGATGTTGCTTAATGCCTTCGCTGGTCACTTCAACAATTGCGTATTGACATCCGTTTTTTATCATTTGCCGCAAAGTTTTTTGAATAAAAAACCGACCCGGCATAGTCATGTGAAAAGGATTCATTATTTCCTTTTGACCATCATTGATCGTTAAAGACGAAACCCAGCCTGTTTTTTTGCCAGCAGCATTTAAAATCTTCCCCGCCAAAAAAACAACGGTTGATTTTCCTTTGGTTCCGGTTACCCCAATAACTTTAATTTTTCTGCTTGGCCAACCAAAAAATAACGCGCCCAGAAGCGCCCATTTCCAATGATAAAAACTTAATAACCAATTAGGGATAAATTTTTTAATTAAATTTTTCATTTAGGATTTATTTTAATTTTAATCTATTATATTTTTATATTTTTCTAATTTTTCTAAATAAAATCTTGTTCTAAAAATATCTTCTTTTTAAATTTATAATCTAAATTAGTTAACTTATCTTAGTTATTAACTTTATTAACTGCCCTTTCGACAAAATACATATTTTACCTTCTAAATCTTTGTACGAGCTTATATAAAAAATACCACTCTTTGTTTAATGGATAATCCCAATAACCGATGTAATTAATTTCCTGTCCTCCAAAACCTTTTTTAAAACGCGTAAAACCTTCCCAACTTGAGCCGCGTTTATCTTTTGTTTTCTCGTTAACAATACCCCAAAAATCATATTGCCAACATCCCTGAGACTGAGCATATTTTATCTGCTCCCATTGTAAAAGATGCGGCGCCATAACAGCGCGGTACTCATTGCTAGTTGCCCCATGAAGATAAGTAGCGCAAGAACCAAAAATAACAACAATATTTGCCGCCACTACTTTGTTTTCATATTCGGCCACAAATAAATTAAATTTTATATTTTCACCTTCAATTTCCAGCTGGTGGCGGTAATAATCTTTGGGATGATGTTTTATCCCCTTACGCTCACTTGTTCCCTGATCAACCAAAGAGTAAAACTCTTCAAAATATTTTTCAAAATCATTGTCTTGGACACTAACTCTTTTAATTTTCACTCCCTTACGCCCGGCCAAACGAATATTGTAACGCCATTTTTCATGCATTTGAACCAACAAATCCTCTTGGGGGCAAGAAATATCTAAAATTAAAGTCTGAGAGGGCTCAATATCATAGTGAAGCCGCACCAATCCCAACCCCCTTAAACAATCTTCGTTTTCTTTTAAATCTAACCAATCAGGGCCAAAACGGAAAAATAACAAATTATTTTTTTCCGCTTCTTTTTTTATTTCCTGAATAACTTCTTTAAAGATAACTTCTTTTATCTGCCAATGCTCTTTAGCGATTATTGGACCCCGGGGTGCATACCAATATTTTTTCTTAATTGCAGGAATCGTCATTTCTATCATCTGAACCTGCCAAAGATTTTCTGCCCCCTCAAACCTAAAAACGCGCCGGCCGACGCGCTCCTGAAATTCACCCCATTCATAAGACTGTAAAAAACTACCTTGATTAGCCAAAACAAATTGATTCCATGCTTGTTTATTTTCTCCCATAAAAAACTTACCTTAAAGCTAAAATTAAATAATTTTTGAAAGTTTTGAATTCAAAAAACTTTTCGATTAACATAAGCCTCGATAAATTAAAAAATGCTTTTCATCACTTTTTCCCTAATCTTTTTAATGCTTCTTTTAATCGATTCTCTACTCCTTTGATTGTTTCTGGCAACTGCTGCAACGCTTCTCGCGCCTCATAGACTTTATAACCTAACGCCACTAAAGCATCAATTATTTCAATATCATCAGCCACTTTAAATTTTTCGCCAGAACCTTTTGCTAATTTTTTAATTTTAGACTTCAGCTCAATGACAATTTTTTGCGCTACTTTTTTGCCAATTCCAGAAACGCGTGATAAGATTTTTTCATCGCCTAAAACTATAGCTTCTTGTAAATCTTCGACGCTTGCTATAGATAAAATCCCCGCTGCAGTTTTTGGTCCAATGCCGGGGATGGAAATTAAAAGCTCAAACATTTCCAGCTCTTCAAAGGTTAAAAAACCAAATAAATCCCAACTATTTTCCTTAACAGACAAATAAGTAAAAAGCTTTACCCTATCCTCTTTCTGTGCTATTTTGGAAAGTGTTTTTTCGGCACACCAAATCTTATAACCTATGCCACCAACTTCCAGAATTACATATTTTTCTGTTCGAAGAATAATTTTCCCTTCTAATGAAGAAATCATAAAAAAATTACCTTGTGTCTCTATCTTAACCCTTCTTCTTTATTTTTTCAAATATGCCTTTCTTTGAACTCTCTGCCCCCTTCTCACCAACAGGCGACCAACCACAAGCTATCAAAAAAATTACCAACAATATTAAAGCTGGCATTAAACACCAAGTGCTTTTAGGCGTAACTGGATCTGGTAAAACTTTTACTTTAGCCAATGTCATCGCTAAAATACAAAGACCTGTTTTAATTATTTCTCATAATAAAACTCTAGCAGCGCAACTCTATCAAGAATTTAAGGAATTCTTTCCTAAAAACTCAGTTAATTATTTTGTTTCTTATTATGATTACTACCAGCCTGAAGCTTATTTGCCTCAAACTGATACCTATATTCAAAAAGACGCAAAGGTTAACGAAGAGATAGATCGATTGCGTCATGCCGCTACGCAAAATTTGCTAGAAAGGCCAGACACTATCATCGTGGCTTCTGTTTCCTGCATTTATAATATTGGTCTACCTAATACTTATTTAGACTTAAGTGCAGAAATAAAAAGAGGACAAACGATTAATCGCCAAAACCTTCTGCGCCAATTAATTAATTTGCAATACAGCCGAGAAGATTTTAATTTTTCTCCTGGTTCATTTCGTGTTCGCGGCGAAAATATAGAAATTTGGTCAGCTACCGGTGATAAAATTATTAAAATAGAGCTTGAGCAGAATCTGATTACCTCTTTAAAATTGAAATTGATTCAAAAGAGCCAAGATTTATTTACCAAAAAAGAAATCAACATAAACAGCTGCCGTCTTTACCCGGCTAAATTCTGGGTTGCCTCTCCTTCTGATATAAAAAATGCTATTGCCAGCATCAAGGAAGAGCTCAATCTTCAATTAAAAAAACTTCAAAAGCAAAATAAAATTTTAGAAGCCGAAAGGTTGAAGCGCAGAACTAACTACGATCTAGAAATGATAGCCGAAACTGGCTATTGCCATGGCATCGAAAATTATTCACGGCATTTAGAAAACCGACCTCCGGGGGCTCCTCCTTATTCTTTGATTGATTATTTTAATTTTACCTCCCAAATCCCCGGCCATTCTAAAAAATGGCTAACCTTCATCGACGAATCCCATATAACTGTACCTCAAATAGGAGCAATGTACGAAGGAGACAAGGCTAGAAAAGAAACTTTAATTAATTTTGGTTTTCGCCTCCCTTCAGCCTTAGATAATCGACCTTTGAAATTCTCTGAATTTGAAGAAAAAATTGATCAAGTAGTCTATGTTTCTGCAACCCCAGGCCCCTATGAGCTTCGCCAGGCTAAAAAAACAAAAAATAAAAAAACTTTTATTATCGAACAGCTTATTCGCCCTACTGGACTCCTTGATCCAGAAGTTGAAGTCAGGCCAACTAAAAATCAAATCCCTGATTTAATTGAGGAAATAAAAAGACGTGTCACTAAAAAACAAAGAGTTTTGGTTACCACTTTAACTAAACGGCTAGCTGAAGATTTGGCTGATTTTTTAAACGAAGAAAAAATAAAAACTCTTTATTTACATTCCGAGATAAAAACTTTAGAAAGACCTCAGCTTTTAAAAAAATTGCGTCAAGGAGATTGCGATGTTTTGGTCGGGGTCAACCTCTTGCGCGAGGGGCTAGATTTGCCAGAAGTTTCCTTAGTAGCAATTTTAGATGCAGATAAAGAAGGATTTTTGCGTGGTTCAACTGCCTTAATTCAAACCATTGGCAGGGCTTCAAGGAACCTAGAAGGCAAAACAATTATGTACGCCGATAAAATAACAAAATCAATGAAAGAAGCAATTCAAGAAACAAATAGACGACGTCTTATCCAAATGGCTTATAATAAAAAACATGGGCTGAAACCCCAACCCATAAAAAAAGCTATCCGTAAAGATATAGTCGAAACAAAACCAGCCATCCCGGGCAAATCTATACCTAAGGAGGCCTCCGGAAAAGAATATATAAAAGAATACTTAAAAGAGCTTCGCTTAAAAATGGATTTAGCTAATCGTAATTTACAGTTTAACGAAGCAATGAAGTTTAAAAAAGAAATTTCAAATCTTGAAGAATGCTTAAAAAAATCTGCTTTGCCTAAATCAAAAAATAAAAAAATTAAAAATTAAAACTAAAGATTATAAAATATAAACTACTTCTAAATATCTAATAACTTGCCAAAAAATAATCTCCTTGCTATACTAAAAAACTAATAACAAACTTATTATGCCTATCAAAGCTTCAGCAAAAAAAGAACTCAGAAAAAACAAAAGACGTCGTCTTTTAAATTTGGCGCGCCTAGAAAAAATGAGGAAGATAAACAAAAAAATAAAAAAACTTATTGAGCAGAATAAAAAAGAAGACGCCCAAAAACTGCTTCCTGATGCTTATCAAGCGATTGATAAAGCCGCCAAAAGAGGTGTTATAAAAAAGAACGCTGCCGCCAGAAAAAAATCGCGTTTAGCCAAACTGATAAACAAAAAATAGCCGGGCTTTTATTTTTAAAAACAAACAAAACCCCACCCAGCAAAAAATTCCCTTTTGAAGGGAATTTTTTGCTGAAGAATCTTTTAATTATTTTCGCAATAAAAGAATAAAAAATTAAACAGCTACTTCGCTAATTAAGAGATCTAAAGCAGTTGTTAATTCTACGCGCCCGCTTTTTGTCTGGCGGTCTATCTCTCCTAATCTTTCATAAATTTTTTTAAGACTCTTCAAAGAAAAACCTTGCGCCTGAGAAAAACTTTTCCGAATAACAAAAGGGTTCAAATCAAATTTTTTTTCTAATTGATAAAAAGGCACCCCCTTCTCTATTTGCTCTTTTATTAGCAACAGGTTTCTAAATTGAAAAATTAATCGATTAAAAAAATAATTTTCTGTTTCCCCTTGCGCCAATTGGCGATAAAAAAGTTTAAAGGCAATAGATTTTTGCCGTTGAACCAAAGCGTCGATTGCCTGAAAAATGTTATCTTCAATTTTCGCTTTCACCATTTGATCCACATCTTCTTCAGAAATTAATTGATTTTTCTTGAAAGCCAATAACTTATTCAATTCATTGCTTTGTTGCCATAAATCACCTCCAATATAAAAAGCCATCTTTTCAACAGCTGAGTCCGAAATCCTCCCACCGCAAACCGCTATTTTTGTTTTTATCCATTTTTTGAGAGAAGCTCCTGATAAAAATTCAAATTCTTCGCTAGCAATCTTTTTATTCTGAATTAAAAATTTCCATAATTTTTCATTTTTAACAGCATACTTTTCTTCCAGCCCCTTATTTTTGGTTTTTAATTTTACTGGCCAAAGCTCTTGAACAACTACTATAAAATTGTCTCGGCTTTCTTCTAGACGCTCTGCCTCAAAAAATTTTAGTATCTTTTCCTGCTGTTCAGAAGAACTATCAAAAAGGCCTTCTATCAAAGCTAATTTTTTCTCATTAAACATAGAAAAAACCTGTAAAAAACTTTTTACTTCTTCAAAGTCTGGTCTTTCATTAAAATCAAATCGCTTCAAATTAAAACCGCTAGGATTTTTAACCCGGAATTTTTCTGTAACCGCCATTATTTTTTCATGTAAACGATAAGTGTCTGGGCCGTAAAAAAAATATATCATTTTAATAGACTTAACAAATTTTTATATTATAGCTTACAGTCGGTTAAACAGCCTAATACGAATTATTTTTATAAATTATAAATTACTATTCCCAAGTTATTGTTTGATTATCTTGCACGATTTCTAACCAAATCTGTCCCGGTACTAATTTTACTTCTTGACCATTTTGGTCATAGAAATAAAGTTTGCTTTTAGGATTTGAGGCGTCTTTTTTCCATATACCCAAAATCTTCTCTCCATTAAGGAAAATTAATGCTTGACCCTGGCCCGAAACCTGCACATCATTGTATTGGCCTTCTATTTGTCTTGAAGTAGTCCTCATTATTAAAACATTTTTTGCCGCTACCTGCTGGCCAGTATTTTTATCAATTTCTTTTTTCCCTCCGCGCCAACGCCAATAAGAATTGTCCTGTGGATGATATTCATATTTAACCTGAAAACTACCGGGGAAACCTATGGTTAAAGTTTTAGTAGTTGTTGCTACGGGCGACAAATCGCCATCAAGATGAGGATAGCCATTAACTTTTCCTGTTAAACGATAGTTCATTTTTCTTGCTGCTTCCCAAAGACGATCAAAAGAGCTGAAACCATTATGCGGCGCTTCTATCCCAGCTTTGCGATAAAAGGCGTTAAATGGATTTTTTAAAGCATCAAGATTATCCATCAAACCAGCATTTAGTTTATCTAAAGCAAAATGCGAGCCTCCCCAATGAGCGTAAATGGCATCTAAACCCTGAGCCAAAGGCAGAAAATCGTCTCGTGCCGAACGAATAGAACCAATCTCTTTTGGATGTTCACAAATAAAGACTGCCATAAAACGGGTGATACTGTTAGTAATAACTGGCATGTTAATGACTAAGTCAGCCTGACTTAAACCAGCAAGAGGTCTGGCTACCGCGTCGCCAGAAAGCATCACTGCTAAAGGTCGCTGATTAGCGTTAGCGCAAGGTAAACCAGTAAGAGGGCTCCGTGCCATTGGCTCAGCAGAAGCAGAAATTTTTCTATCTTCCCAAGAAGCATCCTCACTTAAAGTGAAATTATCTGCGTTATTTATTTTTAAAGTTTTGCCACCTCGCCCAAAAATTAAAATTACAAAAAACAAAAATAGCAGCAAAAAGAAATAAAAAACTTTTTTCCTCTTTTTCATTTATTTATTTTCATTATTTTATTTTTTAAATATTTAACAACTCTAAATCTCCCC
>CAYMCB010000017.1:0-11849 GCA_964388895.1 uncultured Candidatus Saccharibacteria bacterium | reverse complement strand
GCAGCGTCAAGCTCAAACTAATAAATAATTTTTATGGCAGAAATCAAGGCAAATTTAAATAAGATAAGAATGTCTCCACGAAAAGTAAAATTGGTGGTTGATTTAATTCGTGGCAAAACTTTAACGGAAGCTAAAAATCAGCTGAGGTTTTTGGTTAAGAAGCCGGCTCCATTAATTTTAAAACTTTTAGAATCAGCAGGTGCTAATGCTAAGCATAATTTTAATATAAATGACGAAGATAGTTTAAAAATATCTAAGATTATAGTAGAGGCTGGCCCAACTTTGAAAAGATGGATACCTCGGGCAATGGGACGGGCTACTCCCATTCGAAAAAGAACTTGTTCTGTTAAGATGGTATTGCAGACAACAGAAAAAATAAAAGAAGAAAAGAAAAGAATGGTTAGCAAGCCCGAAGTATTGTCAGCTGAAGAAGTCGCAGGTGATTCTAAAGAAAAGAGTGAACAGATAGCAGAAGAAAAGAACGATATAAATGCAAAAAAAGTTTTGCCAGCTCGGCCTTATGGAGCTTCAAGTCAGGCAAAGAAAAGAAATTTTTCACGGCAGTCTTTTGGTAATATTAAAAAAATTTTTAGACGCAAATCTATTTAGAATTATTAGAGTTAATTAAATATTTTATAATAATAGACAAGTTTAATAAAAAAATTATATGGGTCAGAAAGTTCATCCGACAGTTTTCCGTTTAGGTATCGCTCAAAATTGGCGGTCTAACTGGTTTGTCGGCAAGAAAAAATATAAAAATTTTCTGAAAGAGGATTTTTTTATCCGGGAGTTTTTGCGTGACAAAATTACTAAAGCTGGTATAGAAAGAATTGAAATTGAGCGTAGTTCCAGTGTGATTAAAGTAACAATTTTTACTGCTCGCCCCGGCTTAATTATTGGGCGAGGTGGTTCAGGAATTGAAGATTTAAAGAAAGAATTAAAAAGATTTCTTTTTAAAAAAACAGGTTTGTCCTTGAAGTCAGATTTACGTTTATCGGTTGAAGAAGTAAAAAATCCTGAAACTCGGGCAGCTATTATTAGTCAAAATATCGCTGAACAAATAGAGAAAAGAATCCCTTTCCGTCGAGCTATGAAACAAGCATTAGAGAAAGTTGCACAAAGTAAAAATGTTAAAGGTGTCAAAATAATGATTAAAGGTCGTCTGGACGGAAATGAGATTGCTCGCAAGGAGTGGTTAAGAGAAGGGAGGATTCCTTTGCAGACATTGCGTGCTAAAGTTGATTACGCCACAGCTACTGCTTTTACTACTTACGGAACTGTTGGTATAAAAGTCTGGGTTTATAAAGAAGATGAAATAAAGAAAGAGGAAAAAGAGATAGACAAAAAAGATAAATAGGGAAAGGATAAAAATATTGGTTTAAATTAAGCAAATTAAATAAAGATTCTGAAATTAAAATATAAAAAACATGTTGGCACCAAAAAGAGTTAAACATAGAAAATGGCAAAAAGGCAGAGTACATGGTCAAGCGACTAAAGGCACTACTTTAGCTTTTGGCAGCTTTGGATTAAAATCATTAGGGACTTGTTGGTTAACAGCTCGTCAGATAGAAGCAGCTCGTCGTGCTATGACGCGTCATATTCAGCGTGGCGGAAAAATCTGGCTTAGAGTTTTCCCTGACAAGCCAGTAACAAAAAAAGGAGCTGAAACACCTATGGGTGGCGGTAAAGGAAGTGTTGACCATTATGTTTGTGTTATTAAACCCGGAAGAATTATTTTTGAGATAGACGGAGTGCCTAGTGAAGTTGCTTGTGAGGCTATGCGTTTAGCTTCTTATAAATTACCTATTAAAACAAAAATAGTCAGTAAATAATTTTATGAAGATAAAGATTCAAGAATTAAGGCAGAAATCAACAGAGGAGCTGAATTTGCTTTTGAAAGAAAATCAGAATAAGCTTCAACAGCTTAATTTTGATTTAGCTAACAAAAAATTAAAAAATACCGGCGAGATAAAGCAAGTTAAAAAACTAATCGCCAGAATTTTAACTATTATCCAAGAAAGAAAAAAGCATGCCTAAAAAACAAATAAAAGGTCAGGTTGTTTCTAACAAAATGGCAAAAACCGTTGTCGTAGCGGTTACTCGCCTTAAGGAACATCCAAAATACAGGAAACGATATCGAATAACAACGCGCTATAAAGCCCATGTTGATAATCAGAGTTGTGATGTGGGCGATATTGTTTTGCTTCAAGAATGTCGGCCTTTTTCGCGCGACAAGAGATGGCGGGTAGTTAAGAATTTGACAAAAAGCAAAAAGACAGAGGAGGTTTTATCTGGATCCGATGAATCTGATAAATAATGGAATAATTTATTTGACAGAAAGAAGTTAAGATTTTAAAATTAATTTTTATGATTCAACCCCAGTCAATTTTAAAAGTAGCTGATAATAGTGGCGCAAAAACTGTGCGTTGTTTTAAAGTTTTAGGTGGTACCCGACGTCGTTGGGCGCAATTGGGAGATGTTATTGTCTGTTCTGTTCAAGAAGCTGAGCCTAGAAAATCAGTCAAAAAAGGTGATGTGGTTAAAGCAGTCGTCGTCAGGCAGAAGAAGCCATTCCGGCGATCAGATGGCACTTATATTCGTTTTGATGAAAATGCTGTAGTTTTAGTTGATGGATTTGAGCCAAAGGGTGGGAGAATTTTTGGACCAGTAGCTCGTGAACTTAAAGCTCGGGGCTATGATACGATTATTTCTTTGGCGCCAGAAGTGGTTTGATAGAATGGAAATGCTTTAAGAATAATTTAGATTAATTTAGATTGATATTGCTAATAAAATAAAAAATTATTAGATTAAGATTTATAAGTTATCAAAGATATATGAAAATGAAAATAAAAAAGAATGATCAGGTTTTGATTCTTAGCGGTAAAGATAAAGGAAAGAAAGGTAAGGTTTTGCAAGTTTGGCCAAAAATAGGTAAGTTAACTGTAGAAAACATTAATTTAGTCAAGAAACACCGCCGGTCGCGCCGTCAAGGGGAAAAAGGCCAAGTAGTCGCTATCCCACAACCTTTAAATATGGCCAAAGTAAAATTTGTTTGTCCAAAATGCGGACAAGCGACTAGGCTTGGTTTTAAATTAACGTCTGGCGGGAAATTTAGAGTTTGTAAAAAATGTCAGCAGGAAGTATGAAAAATATCAAAGAAAAATATCAAAAAGAAGTTTTGCCTAAAATGAAAGAGAAGTTTGGCTTAACTAATGATTTAGCTGTGCCAAGGATTTTGAAAGTGACTTTAAATACTGGGGTTGGTCGTCTTCGTCAGGAAAAAGAAAATATGGAGGAAATAGTTAAGGACTTAACATTAATTTCTGGGCAGAAGCCAGTTTTTACTTTGGCTAAAAAGGCTATTTCTTCTTTCAAAACAAGAAAAGGACAGCCCATCGGCTTAAAGGTTACTTTGCGTGGGCAGCGCATGTATGATTTTTTAGACCGATTAGTAAATTTAGCCTTGCCAAGAACGCGTGATTTTCGAGGTTTGCCAGAATCAGCAGTTGACGAAAATGGAAATTTGAATATTGGTATAAAAGAACAAATTATTTTTCCTGAGGTTTCGCACGAGCATGTTAGACTGATTTTTGGTTTGGAAGTTGCGATAACTACTAACGCTAAATCTCATGAAAAAGGTTTATGGTTATTTAAATTATTAGGATTTCCTATTAAAAATTAATTTTATGGCGACACAAGCACAAATTGCTAAATCAAAAAAGAAACCGAAATTTTCTTCGCGTGAAGTTAGGCGATGTTTTCGTTGCGGACGCAAGCGAGGTTATATGCGAGCTTTTGATCTTTGCCGTATTTGTTTTAGAGAAATGGCTAATCGCGGAGAAATTCCTGGAGTCAAAAAATCAAGTTGGTGATTTTAAATTAAATTTTCATTATGGACACAATTGCAGATTTTTTAATTAGAATAAAAAATGCCCAAGCGGCTCAACATCAAACAGTAGAAGTGCCTTTTTCTAAAACAAAATTTGCTATTGCCAAAATTTTGTTAGATAAAGGATTAATTTTAGGCATGGAAAGAAAAGGCGTGAAATCTAAAGAACGTTTGGAAATAAAATTAAAATATAACGAGAATAAACCGGCTATCACCGAGGCTCGTCGGATTAGCAAGCCCGGTCAACGTCTTTATGCCCGCTCTCAAGATATAAAGCCGGTAAAACAAGGTTATGGATTAGCAATTATTTCAACTTCTCAAGGTATAATGACAGATCAAGAAGCAAGAAAAAGAAAAATAGGTGGCGAGATTTTATGTGAAATTTGGTAAAAAATTAAAAATATGAGTAAAATAGGAAAACAACCAATTAATATACCAGAAGGCGTGGAGGTGAAGATTGATGGTAATTTAGTTACAGTTAAAGGTCCGAAAGGGGAATTAAAAAAAGAAATTCCTCAGGAAGTTAAAGTAGATTTAATTGATAAAGAGCTCCGTTTATCTCCTTCTTCGCGCCAAAGTAAAAAGACAGCAGCCCTTTGGGGATTGAGTCGGCAGTTATTGGCTAATATGGTTTTAGGTGCCAGTCAAGGATTTGAAAAGAAATTAGAGTTGCAGGGTGTTGGTTTTAAAGTTGCTCTTTCGGGCAAGGATCTTACTTTAAATCTTGGTTTTTCGCATCCGGTAATTTTTCCGGCAGTGCCGGGTGTAGAGTTTAAAGTAGAAAAAAATATTATTTCTGTTAGCGGACCGGACAAAGAATTAGTCGGGCAGACGGCGGCTAATATTCGTAAAATTAAAAAACCTGAACCTTATAAAGGAAAAGGTATCCGTTATGTTGGCGAAGTAGTAAAAATGAAAGCTGGCAAAAAAGCGGTTAAGGGAGGGTTTTAAAATTAATTAAATTAAAATGACTCTTTTATAAGGTTTAATTTTTACGAAAGATAAAATTTTATGAAAGATAAAAATAGCATAAAAAAACAAAAAAGACAAAGGAGAGCGCGCCGTATTCGGGCTAAAATTTTCGGCACAGCTAGTCGGCCTCGTCTTTCAGTTTTTCGCAGCAATAAACATCTTTATCTTCAGTTGATTGATGATGAAAAAGGTATAACTTTAGTTTCAGCTAGTGATTTAGAAATTAAAAAAAACAGTAATATAAAAAAGAGTGAAGCAGCTGCCAAAGTGGGCGAATTATTGGCAAAAAAGGCATTAGATAAAAAAATTGGTCAGGCTGTTTTTGATAAAGGTGGTTATAAATACCACGGTTTAGTTAAGATGGCAGCCGAGGGTGCCCGCCGCCAAGGATTAAAAATTTAAAATAAAAATGAAATTTTATGGTTAGAAAATTTGAAAAAAATCGATTAAAAGAAAAACCAGAATTTGATCAAAAAGTTTTAGATGTAGCTCGAGTAACTCGAGTAGTCGCTGGTGGTAAGCGTTTTAGTTTTCGGGCGACTGTGGCTATTGGTAATAGAAAAGGTAGAATTGGTATTGGTATAGGCAAGAGTTTAGATGTTTCAAAATCTGTTGATAAAGCAGTGGCTGATGCGAAAAAAAATCTTTTAAATGTGCCTTTAAAAAACGGCACTATTCCTCATGAGGTTTATGCCAAATATTCGGCAGCTAAAGTTTTATTGCGTCCAGCGCCACAGGGCACAGGATTAGTGGCTGGTGGAACAGTTAGAATTATTTGTGATTTAGCAGGTATTGAAAATATTACTGCTAAAATTTTAGGTCGTTCATCTAATAAATTAAATAATGCCCGAGCAACTTTGTTAGCTTTGCGTCAATTAAATAAATAATTTTATGCAATGGCATCAATTAAAGGTCAGTCTTGGCCAGGAAAAAAATAAAAAAAGAGTTGGACGAGGAGGAAAACGAGGGACTTATTCAGGGCGAGGCGTTAAAGGTCAAAAAGCGCGTGCCGGTCGGAAAATGAGGCCGGAATGGCGTGATTTTTTAAAAAGTTTACCAAAAAAACGCGGTTATAAATTCACTGGTAAGAAAAAGCAACCGTTAGCCGTTTTGAATTTAGGTGATTTAGCTAAATATTTTCCTCAAGGTGGCCATATTTCACCTAAAGTTTTATTAGAAAAAGGGCTGGTTGAAAAAAAGAAAAATCGCTTGCCGGAAATTAAAATTTTAGGAGAAGGAGAAGTTAATACTAAATTTTATTTAGAAGGATTAAAAATTTCCCAAAGCGCTAGAATTAAAGTTGAGAAAGCCGGCGGCCAAATAAAATAATTTGATTCTATTTCTATGTGGTGGCAAAAACTAATTCAAATTTTTAAAATCAAAGAATTGCGCAATAAGATACTTTTTGTTTTGGCGATTTTAGTTATTTTTCGTTTAGCAGCAAATATCCCAGTGCCAGGTATTGATGTTTTAAGACTTAAGAATTTTTTTGAAGGTAATCAGGCTTTTGGCCTTTTAAATCTTTTTACTGGTGGGGCTATGCGTAAATTATCTATCGCTATGTTGGGAGTCAGTCCTTATATTACTGCGAGTATTATCATGCAGCTTTTAACTATGATTTTCCCAAGGCTTGAGGCCCTTTATAAAGAAGAAGGTGAGGCCGGACGGCAGAAATTTAATCAATGGAGTCGTCTTTTAACCGTTCCTTTGGCTGCGCTTCAGGGATATGGTATGATTATGCTTTTTAAGTCACAGCAAATTCTTGGTGCTTTAAATTCTTTCCAATTAATAACTATGATTTCTGTGGTGACAGCTGGTTCTATCTTTTTAATGTGGCTGGGAGAGCTAATTTCAGAGAAAGGTATCGGCAATGGTGTTTCTTTATTAATTTTTGCTGGTATTGTCGCAAGTTTCCCGAATTCTTTACGCCAAATATTATTAGCTTGGGATTCAGCTCAAATACCGACTTATCTGATTTTTACTCTAATTGCTTTAGTTGTTATTGTGGGCGTGGTTATTATTACAGAGGGACGACGTAATATCCCTGTATCTTACGCAAAGCATGTTCGTGGTAATCGAATTTATGGCGGCGTTTCTACTTTTTTACCTATGAATATTAATCCGGCTGGCGTGATGCCGATTATTTTTGCTTTATCGTTTATGCTGATGCCTGGCATGATAGGCAGTTTTTTAGCCAATGTTAAGATTTCTTGGTTAGCGACGATGGCAAGATTTTTGCGCGATGTTTTCCAAAATAATCAATTGCTTTATGGCATAATTTATTTTCTTTTAGTGGTGCTTTTTACTTATTTTTATACAGCTGTTACTTTTGATCCAAAAAATATTGCCGAGAATCTTCAAAAATCAGGAGGTTTTGTGCCGGGCATAAGGCCGGGCCATCAAACGAGAGAATTTTTAAGTTTTATTTTAAATCGAGTATTATTAATTGGGGCAATTTTTTTAGGAATTATTGCAATTATGCCAAATATTGTTCAAGGTGCGACTGGAATTACTGCTTTTCAAATTGGCGGCACTTCTATTTTAATTGTTGTTTCAGTAGTTTTGGAAACTATTCGTCAAATTGACGCTCAGCTGACGATGCGCGAATACGAAGGTTTTTAGTTAATTTAATTAAACTAAAATTTAATTAAGCCCAAAAAGTCAATAACTTTGAGTTATCTTGATGAGAGCTTAAAGTTAGCAGCTTTAAGGCAAAAAATTGACCGAACCACAAGTTTTTATTCTTTTAGGTCGAGCTGGTTGCGGCAAAGGAACTCAGGCCAAACTTTTAGTGGATAAGTTTGGCTTAATTTATATTGGTAGCGGTGAAATGTTACGCAATTTAGGAAAGCAGAATAATTTTACTGGCCAAAAAGCAGCTCAAGTTATGACTAAAGGAGAGTTAGTCCCCACTTTTCTGATTTTTAGATTATGGATAAATCATTTAGAAGAAATTAAATTAAAAAAAGGTAATAATTTTTCAGGTTTAGTTTTTGATGGCAGCCCGCGCAAGTTAGTTGAAGCGCAGATGATGGAAGAAGCTTTAGCTTGGTATGAATGGGATAAAAAATTAAAAGTTTTATTAATTGATATTTCTCGCCAAGAGGCTTTTGATCGTTTAACTAAAAGGCGGCAATGCAAAGATTGCGGGCAGCTAATACCTTTTGTTGGACATTATAAGTTTTTAGAAAAATGTGACAGATGTGGTGGCCAGCTTATAGAAAGAAATGATGATAATCCTGAGGCGATTAATCTGCGTTTAGATCTTTTTGAGAAAGAAGTTGTGCCTGTCATAGAATATTTTGAAAAAAAAGGTTTATTAATAAAAATAAACGGAGAACAATCAATTGAAGACGTTCATCAGGAAATTTTAAACAAAATTTAAAAATTTTAAATGATTAAAATTAAAACAGAGCAAGAAATTGAATTAATGCGCCAAGGAGGAAGAATCTTGGCGTCTGTTTTATTTGAGGTAGCTAAAGCGGCAAAGCCAGGCGTGACTACACAAAGTTTGAATGACTTAGCTGAAGAACTAATTTTTCAATATGGAGCCTCGCCGGCTTTTTTAGGCCATGAAGGCTATCCGGCAACGCTTTGCACTTCGGTAAACGAAGAAATTGTTCACGCTTTGCCTTCAAAAAGAGTTCTTAAAGAAGGCGATATTTTAAGTTTGGATCTAGGAGTTTTATGGCCGCCAGAAAGATGTGGTGTTTGCCCTTTAAACGCTCAAGGTTGTGGCGGGCAACAAGGTTTAAATACTGATATGGCTATTACTATTCCCATTGGGGAAATAAAACCTCAGGCAGAAAAGCTAATTAAGGCGGCAGAGGGTGCTTTGAAGGCAGCTATTAACAAAATAAAACCAGGGAGAAAGCTGAGTGAAGTTTCTCAGGAAATTCAGCGCTTTGCAGAAAAAGAAGGTTTTGCTGTGATTCGCGATCTTATTGGCCATGGGATAGGTTATGATTTACACGAAGAACCTGATATTCCAAATTATAAAGCTAACTGGTTGAAAGAGATAATTTTAAAAAAAGGTATGGTGTTAGCTTTAGAACCAATGTTATCTTGTGGCGACTGGAAGATAAAAAAAAGTAAAGATAAATATGGCTACTTAACTGCTGATAAGTCTTTAGCGGCTCATTTTGAACATACGGTAGCAGTGACTGATTCTGGGGCAGAAATCTTAACTAAAATTTAGTTGCTCTTTTTCAACCAAAATAGAAAATTTTAGCCAGTTTTGTGATATAATATAATTAAAAATTAGATTCTTTAAATTATTAATTTTAATATTTTATGGAAAATCAAATTTATTTATCAGTGATTATTCCGGCTTATAATGAACAAGACAGAATAACAAAAACTATTTTATCAGTTGATCAATATTTGAAAAAGCAGTCTTTTAAATCAGAGATTTTGGTAGTTTCGGATGGTTCGAAAGATAAAACTGCTGAAATAATAGAAGGTTTAAAAAATACTATTAATAATTTGAGATTGATCGATAATAAGATTAATCATGGTAAAGGTTGGGTGGTAAGACAAGGAATGCTAGAAGCTCAGGGGGAGATTCGTCTTTTTATGGATGCTGATAATGCCACAACGCTTGACCATTTTGATAGAATGAAATCTTATTTTGAAAGTGGGGCAGAAGTAGTGATTGGCTCTCGTGATTCTAAAGATGCTAAGGGGGCGAAACAAGCTGTACCACAACCTTGGCATAAAAGACTTTTAGGAAATTTGGGGAATATTTTAATTCAAATTTTTGCTGTTTGGGGTATTTGGGATACGCAATGCGGCTTTAAAGCTTTTTCTGCTAAGGCTGCCAAAGAAATTTTTTCTTTAGCTAAAATTGATCGTTGGGGTTTTGATATTGAGGCGTTGGCTTTAGCAAAAAAAATAGGTTATAAAATTAAGACGATACCAGTTTATTGGATTAATGATCCAAATAGTAAAGTTAGTCTCAAAGCTTATTTAATGACTTTTAAAGAATTATTTCAGATTTGGTGGTGGCTTTTGACTGACAAATATAATCTCAAAAAGAAAAATTAAAAAGGATCTTAAGAGTAGTTTAAAAAATAAGGAATATTTAAATAAAAAATCTTTGGCAGATTTAAATAATGAAAAATTAAATCATAAACCAGCTTCGGAACTGAGATTTGATTTAGTCAGTAAAGATTGGGTGGTGATTGCGACTGGTCGGGCTAAACGTCCAGACACTTTTGCAAAACAAGAAAATCAAGAGGAGTCTTTAAAAGCAGAAGATTGCCCTTTTTGCCATTTAGAAACTCAAGAAAAGCCGGTTTTAGAAATAAAAGATAAAAAAGGAGAAAATCAAGTCGTTGTTATCCCCAACAAATTTCCTGCTTTTCAACCAGGAACTTCTTTGCGCGAACGGGCTGAGGGCCCTTATTCTTTAATGGATGGAGTTGGTTATCATGAAGTGGTAGTCTTTCGTGACCACAAAAAATCATTAGCCTTGATGGAGGTTTCTGAAATTAGACAGGTAATTGATACTTATCAAAAACGTTATCTTGATTTAGCGACTAAAGAAAATGTAAATTATATTTCTATTTTTCATAATCACGGGCGCGAAGCCGGAGCTTCAATTGCCCACCCCCATTCGCAAATTATTGCTTTACCTTTGATTGACCCGGATTTGAATCGGAGCTTAAATGGCTCTCGTCTTTTTTTTGAAAATCAAGGCGAATGTGTGCATTGTAAAATGATTGAATGGGACAAGGAAGACGGGAAAAGAGTAATTTACGAAAATAAAAGATTTATAGTTCTAGCACCCTTTGCTTCTCGCGTGGCTTTTGAGACAAGGATTTATCCAAAAGACCATCATGCGTATTTTGAGCGTATTAGTAGCCAAGATAAAGATCAATTAGCCCAAGCTTTTAAAGAAGCATTAGGAAGATTATATAAGGGTTTAAATAATCCAGCTTATAATTTTTTCTTGCATACCGCGCCTTGTGACGGGAAAGATTGGAGTCATTATCATTGGCATTTTGAGATTTTGCCGAAAACCTCAACTTGGGCTGGCTTTGAATTAGGTACTGGCATTGAGATTTCTGTAGTTCAGCCAGAGGAAGCAGCCAGATATCTTAGGGAAATTCAATAATTACCGATTTAAAGTTATCAGTGATTTTAATTGATTAAATTTTATTTTTTGAAAATTAGAAAATTAGTTGTTCGAAACTGATATTTGAAAATTAAAAATTTTTTAAACAATAGATGGTAACTGAATTTTTTTCTTGGCTAAGTTCTATTATAATAGAAGTTATTTCTGCAACAGGTTATTTCGGTGTTACTTTTTTAATGTTGCTGGAGAGCGCTTGTCTGCCAGTGCCTTCAGAGATCATTATGCCTTTTGCTGGTTTTTTAGTTTGGCAAGGAAAATTTTCTTTAGGGACGGTAATTTTTTGGGGGGCTGTGGGTAACCTTTTGGGATCAATTATTGCTTATGTTGTCGGTTTTTGGGGAGGGCGTAAATTTATTGAGCGTTGGGGAAAGTATTTTTTAATTTCTATACATGATTTAGAATTGTCAGATCAATGGTTTAAGCGTTTTGGCCAAGCAATTGTTTTTTTTGGCCGTTTAATGCCAATTGTCCGAACTTTTATTTCTTTGCCGGCCGGCATTGCTAAGATGGATTTTAAAAAATTTTGTTTTTATACGTTTTTGGGTTCTTTGCCTTGGTCTTTCTTTCTAGCTTATTCAGGAGTGATTATGGGAGAAAATTGGGAGAGTTTAAAAAATTATTTTCATAAATTCGATATAGTTATAGCAATTTTTATAATTTTTGGTATTGGTTGGTGGCTAAAGCGGCATTTTAAAAATTTTTCTTAGCGAATATCAAGCTTTTCGTAAAAAAAATTATTATAAAAATTGATGGGAAGGTTTGGGTTTAGAAAAATAACGAAAAAAAATTTTCCTGGTTTTACCTTGATTGAACTTTTAGTGGTGATTGCGATTATCGGACTTTTAGCCA